>JANMNW010000075.1:0-6246 GCA_031368515.1 Chloroflexota bacterium | reverse complement strand
ATGTTCACGTGCGGTTTGTTTCGAACAAACTTTTCCTTTCCCATGATTCTCCTGATCTCTGTCGAAAGTTGAATGCATCAAGTCAACGGGCGGCGATCAGGCGAACTAACACCTTCAACTTTCGCCCTACACGCGTCGACTTCCAGTCGAAGCTTACTTCTTCGAATCCTCACCTTTGGTCAGCTCGGCCGCCAGATTCTTGGGCAGCTCCGCGTAGTGATCAAACTCCATCACAAAGTTGCCGCGGCCCTGCGTCATGCCGCGCAAATCGCCCGCGTAGCCGAACATTTCGGAGAGCGGCACAAACGAGTTGACCGACTGGGCATTGCCGCGCTGCTCCATCGAGTTGATCATGCCGCGCCGGCTGTTCAAGTTGCCCACCACCGATCCGGTGTAATCCTCCGGCACGGTCACTTCCACGCGCATCAACGGCTCCAGCAGCACGCCACCGGCTTTGGCCACGGCGTCTTTGACCGCCATCGAGCCGGCGATTTTGAACGCCATTTCGGACGAGTCGACCTCGTGAAACGAGCCGTCGACCAGGTGGACTTTGACATCGATCATGGGATAGCCCGCGATGATGCCGCCTTCCAGCGCTTCCTTGATGCCCTTCTCGACAGCCGGAATGTATTCGCGCGGAATTGAGCCGCCGACGATTTCGTTCAAGAACTCAAAGCCCTTGCCCGGCTCGTTCGGTTCGATCTCGAGCGCCACATCGCCAAACTGGCCTTTGCCGCCGGTCTGGCGCTTGAACACGTGGCGCGCCTTGGCCGGGCGGGTAATCGATTCGCGATACGCCACCATGGGCTTGCCCACGCGCACTTCCACCGCGTATTCGCGCTTCATTCGATCGACAATTACATCGAGATGCAGCTCGCCCATGCCCGCAAGCGTGGTCTGGCCGGTCTCGGCGTCGGTGGCAACGTGCAAGGTCGGGTCTTCATCGCTGAGCGCCTTGAGCGCCTTGGACATCTTGTCCATGTCGCCCGAAGTCTTCGGTTCGATCGCCAGCTTGACCACCGGCTCCGGGAAGCTAATGGTTTCGAGCAGCACCGGAAAGTCGGGCGAGCACAGCGTGTCGCCGGTGATCGCATCTTTCAAGCCCTGCGCCACGCCGATGTTGCCGGCGCCGACGCTGGCAATGGCTTCGCGCTTGTTGGCGTGCATCTGATACATGCGCGACATGCGATCCTGGCGGCCTTTGGTGCTGTTCAGGATGGTGTCGCCCTGGTTCACGGAGCCGGAGTAGACGCGGAAGAAGGCCAGCTTGCCCATGCCGGTCGGATCGCTGATCACTTTGAACACCAGCGCCGAGAACGGGTCCTTCAGGGTCGGCGCCCGCACAGCCTTTTCATCGGTGCGCGGATCGACGGCCACCTGGGGTTCTTTCTCCAGCGGCGATGGCAAATAATCGTTTACGGCGTCGAGTATCAGCTGCACGCCTTTGTTCTTGAGCGCAGAGCCGCAAAACACAGGGAAGAACTTGCGCTCAATGGTGCCGCGGCGAATGGCTGGAACCAGCTCTTCGATTGTCGGCACTTCGCCGGCGAGATACTTCTCGAGCAAGGCGTCGTCGGTCTCGGAAACGACCTCGATCATCTTGTCGCGCAGCGTTTTGGCGTCGTCGAGCAAATGTGCGGGCACATCGCCTTCATGGATGTCCTCGCCTTTCTCGCCGGTAAAGGTGAAATAGCGCATGCGCAGCAAATCGACGATGCCCTTGAAGTCGCCTTCGAGGCCGTCGTTCAGCTGCAACTGCAGCGGCTTGGCCGCCAGGCGGTCGACGATCATGTCGACGCAGCGGACCATGCTCGCGCCCATGCGATCGAGCTTGTTAATAAAGCAAATGCGGGGCACGCCGTATTTGTCGGCCTGGCGCCAGACCGTTTCGGACTGTGGTTCCACGCCTGCCACGCCGTCAAACACGACGACGCCGCCGTCGAGCACGCGCAACGAGCGCTGCACCTCGGCCGTAAAGTCGATGTGACCCGGTGTGTCGATCAGGTTGATCTGGATGTCTTTCCAGAAGCACGTGGTGGCGGCGGCGGTGATTGTGATGCCGCGCTCCTGCTCCTGCGCCATGTAGTCCATGGTCGCGGCGCCTTCGTGCACTTCGCCGATCTTGTAAGTCTTGCCTGTGTAATACAGGATGCGCTCAGACGTGGTGGTCTTACCCGCGTCGATGTGCGCGATGATGCCGATGTTGCGGACTTTGTCCAGCGGATATTCCTTAACAGCCATCTCGTCTCTTCCGGATCCTGATTCCCTGTCCAGGGCAAAATGCTCGGGACTCGGGACTCGGGACTAATCGCCTACCAGCGGAAACTCGCAAATGCGCGGTTGGCTTCAGCCGCCTTGTGCGTTTCTTCGCGTTTCTTCACAGCCGCGCCGGTATTGTTCGCGGCGTCCAAAAGTTCGGCGGCCAGCTTGTCGGCCATCGATTTGCCCGGGCGCGTGCGAGCCGCGCCGATCAGCCAGCGCATGGCCAGGCTCTCCTGACGCGACGGGTTCACTTCAACGGGAACCTGCAACGTGGCGCCGCCGACGCGGCGCGGTTTGGTCTCGACCGCCGGGTAGAGGTTCTTCATCGCCTCCTCAAACACCTGGATCGCAGGCTTCTTCGCCTTTTCTTCAATCTGCGCAAATGTGAAATAGATGACGCGCTGGGCAACGCTCTTCTTGCCCTGGATCATCATGCGATTGATGAGGCGCTGCACGCGATCGCTGCCATAGCGCAGATCGCCCGGGATGATGCGGCGGGGAGGTGTATTTCTTCGTGGCATTTGTAAAGTGCTGAATGCTAAGTGCCGGGTGCTGAGCCGAAATCTCGGCGCGCAGCACTCAGCGCTTCAAACTATTTTTTACCCTTGGCTGGTGCGGCTGCGGCGCCCTTCTTGGGCTTCTTGGCGCCGTACTTGCTGCGGCTCTGCATGCGCTTGTCCACGCCGTCGGTGTCGAGGGTGCCGCGCACGATGTGATAGCGAACGCCTGGCAGGTCCTTGACGCGGCCGCCGCGCACCATCACAACAGAGTGCTCCTGCAACTTGTGACCTTCACCCGGGATATAGGCCGTCACTTCGGCGCCGTTGCTGAGACGCACGCGCGCGACTTTGCGCAAAGCCGAATTTGGCTTTTTGGGCGTCTGAGTGCGCACGACGGTGCACACGCCGCGCTTCATCGGCGCGCCTTTGGCCTGCACCGTGCGCTTGCCGCCCTTCAGCGAATTCGTTGTGAACTGCAGCTGGGGCGCTTTGCTCAACGCCTTCTTCGGCTTGCGACCTTTCCGGATGAGTTGGTTAATTGTTGGCATATCGGTTTTCGCACGCGCATAGGCGCACTGACTCATACTGCACTACGTCTTGCTACATCATGTCAAGCCAGTCGGGCCCAAAATAGGCCTTGTGCTTGCGAACAGAGAGGCTGCTGTGTGTCCCAACAGCAGCCTCTCTACGATTTACTTCGGAGTCCACCTGCATTGATATCAGGGAGACAGAGCCCGACAATTATATGGAATTAGACCAGACTGTCAAACCCACCAGATGGCTGGAAGCGTCAAAACGCAGAACATTTGAGCGACGATGGTGGAGATGGCAGTGGCGACCTGACAGGTAAGGAAATTCTAAGGTTGCGCCTCACAGCATCAGACGTTCGCCGCAGCGCAGCACCCGGCACGGCTGCGCCAGCCGCGCGCACGCCTGTTCAAACTCGGCCGGCGGCGCGGTGTTAAACGTAAACATATCGTAATGGCAGGGCACGGCTAACCCGGCGCCGATGGCCTTTGCCAACGCCGCCGCTTCTCCGGCGTTCAAATTGCCCGCCACACCGCGCGACGCATCGTTGCCGTTGATCGGCAACAGCGCCAGATCGATGCGCCAGCGCTGCAAATACGCTTCCATCCCGTCATAACGCAGCGTATCGCCGCTGTGATAAATCACATACGGCCCTGCTTCAATGATCAAGCCGATAAATTTGTGATGTCCGCGCGCGTCCTGCTCAATTGCGTTATGCGCCGCAGGCACCGCGTAGAACGTGAACGGCGGCGTCATATTCGGGCCATGCAGGGTAATGCCGCTAATGCGGAGGGCCGGCACCCCCAGCCGTTCAGCCGCAAAAGCCCTGTTGGCTTCCGAGGCGATCAGCGTGAGCGACGGGCTGGCTTGCAACAGCGGCTTGAGCGTTTCAGCATCGAGGTGATCGGTGTGGTTGTGGCTGGACGTGACAACACGCACGAAATCCAGCCGTACGGGCGCGATCGGAATCTCCGTCATGCGCACATGCGGCTTCCCGGTGTTGGCATACTTGCGCGTAAGCGAATCCGACAGATACGGATCGATCAGCGCATACTCGCCTTTCCAGGCCAGCATGAAGCCGCTCTGGCCGAGCCACCACGCGCACAGCCGGTCGCGCGGCGCGGCCCGCATGTCGGCCAGCAGCGCCTCGTCTTTCAAGAGTGCGGCGATCATGACACGCCCAGCTCCGCGCGCACGCGCTTGACGCCAGCGACCATGTTGGCGAGCTTGGGCTTTGCCGCCCAGCGCGCAGTCTGGCTTAGGCCGCAATCCGGCGCGAACGACAGTCGATCGGCAGGCGCGTGCTTTAAGCACTCCATCACCCGCAGGGCAATTTCATCCGCTGGCTCGATGTAGTAGCTCTTTACATCGATGATGCCCACAGCCACATCGCGTTTTTTGGCGATGACGCCAATGATCTCCAGCTCGGCAAACTCGCGGCTGGCCATTTCGACATGGATCTCGTCGACATTCATGTCCAGAAAGGCCGGGAACATCGGCGCGTAGCGGCGCGGGGCCACGGCGCGGGCTTTGAAGTTGCCAAAGCACAGATGTGTCGACAGGCGGCACTTGCCGACGGCCGGGTCGACCGTTTCGTTGAACAGCCGCACCAGCCAGGCTGTGTCTTCCTTGTAAGCGTAGCAGCTCATCGATGGCTCGTCGACGGTAATCTCTTTGCACCCGGCAACGATGAGGCTTTCCAGCTCGGCGCGCACAATCGGCGCCAGCGCCTGCGCCACTGCATGGCGGTCCTTGTATTGCGCGTTCGGCACAAGCCGGCCGCTAAGCGTATAAGGTCCGGGCACGCTGGCTTTGAGGGTGGGCCCCGACGGCGCCACGGATTGCAGGCGTTTGAACTCCTCGACCACACCCAGGCCGCGCGGCGCGCGCAACTCGCCAATGATTGCGTGCTTACCACGCTGATCGTGGGCGGGCGGGCCGAACTGACGCGGAGATCGGCTCTCGTGAGCGATGCCTTCGATAAACCCGTAGAACGACAGATTGAAATCGAAACGCGTCTGTTCGCCATCGGTGATCACATCCAGGCCAGCGGCCACCTGATCGTGCACGGCGGTGATGACGGCGTCGCGCTGCATCTCCGCAATGTCGTCGGCGCCAAACGCATCGAGTTGCTGGCTGGCAAATTCGAGCCAGCCCGGAAACGGATAACTGCCGATGACGGTGGTGCGAAGGGGTTGTTCTTTCATAATTCAAACTTTGCGTTGCAGACCTTTGTATGCGGCGAACAGGCGCTCCTCCTGCGAGATCATGCCCTGCTCTGTTTGCGCGTCGGTGGCGATATTGTCGGGGGGCCGGCGCCGTTTACAAAGGCAGACCGGTCGCGGTTCTTGCAGGCGCTGGACGAGGCGCTGGTGCGGCTGGCGCGGGGTCAGGCGCGGCCCGGAAGTTGAGGAAGTTCAGGATACGTCACCCCCGGAATCGGGCGGCGGCGGTGATTTGGGGTCGGTCGGATCATCGTCCTGGCCGTCGTCGCCGTCGTCGCGATCAGGATCGCCATCTCCGCCGTCATCATCATCATCAAGATCGCCGTCATCGGCATCGATATCGCGCAGATGCTTAAACAGGCCGGTGCGCGAGGCGTCGCGTTCGGCCGCGTCGCTGGCGCGGTCGAGTCGGTCCTCGGCGTGCCGTGCCAGCCCGTCATCGTCGCAGGTGAACGTCGTCCGCTCGCGCCACTTGCCGTGGCCAACCGGATCGCGCAGCCGCAGGATGAACATCGTCAGCCGTTCGTCGAAATAGCGCCGCTCGCCGATCAGCTCGCCCTTGTAGAACACCGGGCGCGAGACGCCGTGGAGCGCGCGCGACAGCGCCGCGTCGGCGAGCCGCCCGACCCCGTAATCGAGCGCCGAATCCCTCGCCGCGCGGAATGCCGCCGCCTCGATCCGGCGGCGCAACGCATAGGCCGACGCGGGCGACATGCCGACCGCGCGGCAGG
>JANMNW010000042.1:0-6337 GCA_031368515.1 Chloroflexota bacterium | reverse complement strand
CAAAGTCACACAATGGCGCGCAATCGGGCTGGATCGCGCAGCGTTACGCTGCCGCGCCCGGTTTCGATCATGCCGACATCGGCAAAGTCTTCCAGAATGCGGCTGACGACTTCGCGCGATGTGCCCAGCTCGCTGGCCATGGCCTGGTGGGTGATTTTGAGCGGCGCGCCGCCCGGTGTTGCGGCGCGAAGCTATAAGTCCGCCACGCGCGCGTCCATTTGGTGAAACGCCACCTCATCCACTAGAGCGTGATCTCGCGCCCGTTTTCGCCCACCTTGTAGACGCGACTGGAACCCTCCAGAACAATGGCGAATGAGCCGCACGCATCGCCTTCCGCAAATAGGGAGTTTCCAGCCGGCAAAAGTGGCTGGAAACGCATGCGCATTGAACTCCCTTGCAATGGCCGAGCCGGGGTCATTCAGGAATGGCAGCACTGCTTCGATCCGGATCATCATGCCGCCAATCGTACCCGGGGCGGGAACGATCTGCTCCAGTTCGGCGCAGCGCGCGCAACAAGCCTTCGTTCTGGTCCTTTTGCACGCGACAGCGCAGGGCTTCGTGGTCGCACTGTGCGTCTTAGGCTTCCTGAAAGCGTTGCATTCGCGCGTAGATGGGACCGAGCGCCTGCAACGCAAACAGGCGGTTGGACTGGCTTAACTCGGGCTGCGCCAGCAGACTTTCGTAGGCATGGGAAGCGTCGCGATCGCGTAGCATGGCGTCATAAACCTGCGCGCGCTTGAGCGTCATGAGCTCGACGGAATAACCGGCGGTCGATTCAAATGCAAAGAGCATGTCGTCGGCAAGCGCAGCATGGCCCCTGCGCGCGTGAATGATCGCCAGGCTCCAAAGAGACTGCGTTTGCCAGACCGTGGCGCGAATTTCACGTGCCAGTGACAGCGCGCGCTCGGCATATCCCAGCGCTGTCGAGAGGTCGCCCACGCGCTGATAGTGCACCGACATGTTTGACAGAATGGCCGCGGCGAGCGGCTGGTACACAATGGTTTGAGC
This sequence comes from Chloroflexota bacterium, assembly GCA_031368515.1. Classification (GTDB taxonomy): domain Bacteria; phylum Chloroflexota; class Anaerolineae; order J036; family Brachytrichaceae; genus CANJQH01. The sequence goes on along the minus strand of JANMNW010000042.1, from coordinate 5,329 downwards.
CAGATTCAGCGCGCGATGAAAGTAGCTGGCGTCGTCGAGCACAAAGCCGATATCGTGCGCGGCCACGGCTTCGTGATATGGGTCGTTGATCTCTTGCGCGGCGGCCGACTGCAGCTCGTAGTTTTCCACGCAGCGCGTTGTGTCGCCAAACATGCGATACACGCCTCCGGTGGCGCAATAGACGCGCGGCAACCACGTCTTGTCGTCATCCGCTCGCACGGTGTTCAGCGCGGTGCGGCAGTAATTCAACGCAGTGTCGAGTTTAGATTCATCCAGCATCAGAAAAGCCAGCACGGTCAGGCTCTGGGCCACGCCCAGGGCATAGCCGATGTTCGCTGAGTCCTGCCTGGCCCATTCTGCCAGCGCCCGTGCGTTGTTTAGGTCAAAATCGAGCTGGAACCAGGCCTCATCGTTGCGCTGGTTGATGTCGGCTTTGGCGTTCTGGTGCCGCGTGGCTGGGGCGGACAGAGGAGAAAGCGCAGGGGCAGTCATGATGGCCTAAACCCGCTTCATGCGGTGTTACGTGAAGCATCGTATGCCATTAGGGCTTGCCTTGGGTCAGCCAAAGGCGTGAGCCAGCGCCCCAATCTATGTCTGATTCAGGCCTACCCGCCGAGACCGGCATGGGTACTTTGATGGAGGAGGCAGGAAAACAGAAGCCGGCCCGCAAAGCCGATCTCTGTATTCCGGCACTTTTTGAAGCCAGCTACTTCACCAGGCCGAGCTGCGCCAGATGCGCGGCGCCGGCCGGGATGCGCCCGTAGTCGTGCAGTTCGAGGATCATGCGCGGAGTTTGCTGCAGGCTTGCGACAGCCTCAAACAGCGCCACGAAGTTGATCTCGCCATCGCCCGGCGCCCAGTGCCGGTCGCTCAGACCGTCGGTGTCTTGTATGTGGATGTGCGCGAGCCACGGACCGGCCGCGCGCACGAACGCGTCCGGTGGCGCGCCGCCGCAGCGCTGCATGCAGAAGGCATGGCCGATATCCACGCTGGCGCGCACAAAATCCGAGTTGAACGACTGGATCAGCCGCAGCCACGGATCGGGATGCAGGTCAAAGATGTTCTCAATGACAAGCGCGCATTTGATGCGTTCGGCGCGCGCAAGCACAGGTTCGAGCGTGGCTTTAGCGCGTCCGAGCAAGCTCTCGAATGGATAGTTGGGCGAGACCGGGACAAACGGATGGCCCAAGGTCAGCCAGGGCGAGTGCACAACCATGTGCGTGGCCCCAATCTCCTCGGCGAAATCCAGCCCTTGCAACAAACGCGCGCCGACCAGTTGCTGCACTTTGGGGTCGAAGGACATGATCGGCAGGCCCTCAAACGGACCATGAATGCCGATGCGCCCGCGGTGATTGGCCAGTGTGCGTTTGACGAGTTGGGCGGCGGCCATCCATTCGCCGTCCAGCACATCCGGGCGGAAAGGGTCTTGGATTTCCACATCGCGCTGGCTTTCGACCAGCCAGTCGCGATACGTTTCAAGCTGACTTGCCGGCAAGGCTGCGCCGACGGTTACAGGTAGGGTAGGCATGGTAAATGTAGGCAGTGCGGACCCAAGCAACGAGGCTGGGTCCGCTGCTTTTTTGACAGGCATCACGCTGAAACAGTGGAGTTGTATTCTTCGAGCTGCTCGTTGGTCTTGGCTATGGCTTCGTCAAGCGCCGCCTTGGCGCTGGCAGCTTTTCCGCTCCAGAAGGCGTCCATCGCTTTCTGCACTTCCTGGCGCATCGGCACAAACGTCCCGGAGATAACGCCGGAATTGAAGACCGACTCGGGCGCAGAGCGTATCTGCTCAATGGCGACTCTGAATTGCGGGTACTTGTCAAGCGCCTGCTTCATGTCTGCGGTCTCGTATGAGCTTTGGCGCACTGGATAGTAACCGGTGTTGGCCGACCACCAGCCCTGCGTGTCGGTCTGCGTGGCGTATTTGAGAAATGCCCAGCCGCCGTCCTGCTGCTCTTTCGTGCCGGCGTCGGTCAACCAGAGTGACGCACCGCCGATGATGGTGCGGCCGACCTTGGCGCCATCTCGGCGCGGCATATAGGCCACACCCACTTCGACGCCGGTCTTTTCAGCCGACGACGAGATGCCGCGCAACGATGCGATGCTGTCGAAGTGAATTGCGGCTTGGCCAGTCACAAACGCCGCCTGCGGATTGCCGCTGCCATAGTTGACACCGGAGCCGTCGGCAATCATTTGCTTTAGGAACTCCAGCCACTTCACGCCGGTTTCGCCGTTGAACACATACTTCTGAGCGCGTTCTTTGCGGCCATTGTCGGGTTCGGCCATTAGCTGCTCGTGCACCGCATGCTGCTGCTCCATGAACCAGCCCGACGGGTTGAAAGCCAGGCCGGCGACTTTGAATGCGTCACCGTCTTTCTTCGTGAGCTTCTTGGCCGCGTCCAGCAGCTCGGTGTAGGTCCAGATCGTCTTATCGGCATCCAGACCTGCTTCACGGAACATCTTCTTGTTGATGTAGGTCATCGCCGTGGAACTGTTGAACGGCATCGAGTACATCACACCGCCGACCGTGTAGTAGCTGCGCACAGCGGGTTCCAGATCATCCATAAACGAGCTCATGCCATCGGCGGCGAGCAGATCCTGCACTGGGCGGATGCGTTTGCTGTCGATCATGCGCTGCGTGCCGGCGTCGAAGATCTGCACGACGTTGGGCAGCTCGCCGCCCGCCAGCGCGGTGTTGATCTTGTTGATCGTGTCATCGTAGCTGGCCTGAAAAACCGGCTCGATGTAGTACTTGCTCTGCGACTGGTTGAACTTGTTGGCGGTCTGGCGCACCACGTTGCCGAGGTTGCCGCCTAGGCCATACCAAAAGGCGATCTTGGTCGAGCCGCTTGGCTGCTCGACCAGCGGCACGGGCGTGATGGTGGGCGCGGGCGGGGCAGTGGGCGGAACGGTTGTGGCAGCCGGAGCTGCGGCCGCGGTGGTGGCCGTTGGCTCAGCTGCGGCTGCTGCGCCCGTGGTTGCACTCGGGGCTGCGGCCGCGCTTTCTGGCGCTTTTGTGGGCGCCACCGGGGTGGCCGCCGCGCCGCCGCAGGCAGCCAGAGTTGCGGCGCCGGCGGCAAAGCCGATGCCTTTGAGCAGCGAGCGGCGAGAAATTGACTTCTTGTTCATATCGTTACTTCCTCCAAACTAGTCATAGGACAGATCACAGGCGAGCGCAGACGTTCGGCGTCCGATGCCCGTGAGCTGCTTTCCGGTTAACCTTTCAAGGCGCCTGCGGTCAATCCCTGCACCAGCTGGCGTTGCCCGAGAATGAGCAGGGCCAGCGTCGGCAGCATGACGATGAGGTTGGCGGCCATCTGTGTGTTGAAGAACTGGTACTCGATGTTGCGGAAGACGGTGATGCCGACCTGGGTGGTGCGCCAGGCGGTGTTGTCAGTAACGAGCAGCGGCCAGTAGTAGGCGTTGTAGGCGCCAAGAAAGGTATAAATCGCAAGCGTCGCAAGCGCGGGCAGCGACAGCGGCAACAGGATGCGCCACAGGTATCCGATCCGCGTGCAGCCGTCCATGGAAGCGGCTTCGAAGAGTTCGCGCGGGATGGTCAGGAAATACTGGCGCAACAGAAAGATGCCAAAGCCGCTCGCAAGAAATGGCACGATCAACCCTTGATAACTGTCGCGCCAGCCCAGGCTGCTGATAAACAGATAGTTGGGAATGATGGTGGCTTCAAACGGGATCATGAGCGTGCCGAGGCACACAAAAAACAGCAGCTTCTTTGCGCCAAAGCCCGGCATGGCCAGCGCAAATGCCGCCAGCGATGATGTGATCAGCACGCCGATGGTGATGACGGTGGCTGCAATAAACGAGTTGACGATCCAGGCCGGCAGATTGGGCTCCGTGACAAAGACGTCGCGGAATACGTTGACATCCAAGTTCGCAAAATCCGGAAAGAATTGTGGCGCCACTGTCGGCCCCTGCAATGCAACCGAGAGCGATAGAAAAAGCGGAAACAACACGGCCAGCGACATCAAAACGAGCAGCACATAGAGCAGCGCGTTTTGCCGTTTGACATGCCTCGGCATGGAGTCGTGTTGTATATCCAGAGGCCGTGTGGTTCTTTGTGAAGCGATATTCATTGGTAGTGCACGCGGTCGTCCAAAACGCGGAACTGGACGAGCGACAAGATAAACAGCATCACAAACAGCACAATCGACATGGCTGATGAGAAGCCATAGCGGTTGTCGTACCAGAATGTGCGAAACGTCGAATAGACAAAAACGTTAGTGCTGCCTTCCGGGCCAGGCCCGTTGACCAACACATTGAATTGTGTGAATGCTTGTGCGCTGCCGATTGTGCCGACGATCAACAGAAAGAGCAGAGAGGGCGCAAGCAGCGGCAATGTTATGTGGCGAACGGCTTTCCAACCGTCCGCGCCATCGAGCATGGCGCTTTCAAAAATCTCTTGCGGAATCGACTGGATACCGGACAGGCAGATCACAAAGTTGAAGCCCAGACCCGACCATACCGTCATCAACGCCACTGCAAAGAGCGCTGTCGAGGCGTTGGCCAGCAACCCCGGCGAGGGCAGTTGCAGCAATTGCTCCAGCCAGCGTGTGACGCCGGTCACCGGGCTGTATAGCATCGAGAAGATTACGCCGGCGCTGGCCAGCGAGATGGCGATGCTGCTGGTGAAAATCGTGCGGAAGACTTTGATGTGGCGCAGCTTGACTGCGGCGAGAACCGCCAACGCCAGCCCGGTGACGATGCCGGCCGGCACCACCATGGCGGCGAATCGCAGCGTGATCAGAATACTTTCCAGATACTCGCGCGAGCCACTTAACCCCAAAACGCGCGCATAGTAGGCCAGACCGTTGAACCGCACGATGTCGCCGGTGGCGTTGGTGACGTGCATGCTTAGCCAGATCGACCGGAAAAATGGCCAATATGCAAACAACACGAATATGAGCAGCGCCGGCGCGAAGAACAGCAAGCTGCGCAACACGGCAACAGCCTCTGCGCGCTGTGCAGCCATGCTGCGTGCTGCCGCGGGCGCCACGCGTTCATCCACGACTTGCCCGAGTGACCGGAGTTGTTCTGCCACGCGATCACGTTAGGTTTCGGCCATTAAGCTCGAGACAAGTGGCGATTAAGGCGTCATAATCAAACATGTCAATCCAGCAAGCGGGCCAACGCTTAACACAACACTTACACAATAACCGCCATGGAGATGCGTGTCGCCAAACTGATCGTCTACGCATGCCCGGTTGGCGTTCTGGCTGAGCAGCTTGATGCCTATCTCAAGCGCGCGCTGCGTGATGTCGGGCGCAATGCGGCGCACGACTACATGCCGCATTGCACGCTGACCGGTTTC
>JANMNW010000029.1:0-8375 GCA_031368515.1 Chloroflexota bacterium | reverse complement strand
GATCTGACGGCAGCCGAAGTGTGGGGCGACTGGTTGCGCTTTGGTTTCACCCCGGTAAGTGGTGATCAGGTGTATTGGTATGCCACAGTGCCCGCGCAGCCGGGCCAGACCCACGCACACCCAGCAGTGGCAAAAGCGCAGATTGCGCGCTACAGCATGGACATGCACCCGAACGTGGGGCGCTTGCTGGATGCCACCGCGGCTGAAAACATTCTGCAAACAGATATCCTGGACCTGCCCGCGCTGCCGGCGTGGCATCGCGGCCGGGTCGTGTTGCTGGGAGACGCCGCTCACGCCATTACGCCAAATTTGGGACAAGGGGCATGTCAAGCAATCGAAGACGGCTACGTGCTTGCGCAACAGTTGGCTACTTCGGTGGATGTGACGCGGGCTTTTGTCGCCTACACGCGGCTTCGCAAACCCAAAGCGGATTGGGTGGCGCGCACCGCGCGAAGGTTGGGTGGAATCGTTCATGTGCGCAGCCGGCTGCTGCGCAGCTTGCGAAATGCCGCTCTGCGCGCCATGCCAGCCCACTTGGCAACTAAACAGGCCGAGCGCGTCCTTCGTCTGGAGTACTGAGGTGTCGCGCCCTCGCTAAAGCGCCAGTGCCTGCCGCGCAATTCGATCGGTGTCCATGGAACGGCCCTCCGCCCAGGCGCTTTCAAACTCGGACAGGCTCAAGGCAGCGCGAGCCGCATCCCGGCTGCGCTCGAAATCGGCGCGATCGGTCGATTCGAAGTAGTAGCTGATATCGACCATCAACTGTTCGGCCGCCGACAAGCACACTGCGGCAAACTGAGGTCGGTCTGTGACCACCGCCACGCGCCCCAGGCCAGCCAGTGCCAGCGCCACACCTTCTTTGTCTCCCAGGCGCATAAAGGTTGTCAGGCTTTGTTTGAACAACCCGGCTGCGCGCGGCACGTCATTTTGCGCCAGGTGCATATGGCCCAAATTGTTTTGAGCCGCCGCCAGGCGACCCTGTATGCCAACTTCCTCAAGCAGTTGCGTGCTTTGCTCGTATAGACCAATGGCGCCGGCGTAGTCTTCTTTCTGCCGCCGCAATTCCGCCATGCGATTTAGGTTTATTGCCTTGCCGAATTTGTCGCCAACCTGATCTTGAAGTTTCAGGCTTTCGAGGAGGTGGCGCTCGGTGGTTTCAAAATCACCCAGTTGATGGGTGATTGTGCTCAACCAGCTCAGCGCCCAACCCAGGCCTTGCAGGTCGCCAATCTGGCGCTTGAGCCTAACGCTTTCTTCAAGCTGTTGCCGCTGTTGCGGCAGGTTGTTCGCGCCGAACGAATGACGTGCAATGCCAATCAAGGCTTCAGAGATACCCCAACTGTCGCCAATTTGCGCAAAACGCTTGTGTCCGTCTTCGTAACGCGTGAGCGCGAGGCTATAGTTATTCTGCTGGCTGGCCAGTTCACCCAACCCCAACATCGTCATCGCCGATATCCAGTCAAGGCTGATAGAAACGGCATGCTCCTGCAATTCACCCGTTGCATCCGGCAGCAGGCGCAATGTCTCTTCAAAACACGCCTGTGCCTGCGCCGCATCGGTCTGCCAAAGCGCCATATGACCGGCCGTGTGCACCGCTGCTCCTCGCAGATCGAGCGGCAAATCATCCTCTGCATCCAGCAACGCGCGCAGTTGCTTTCGAGCCACGCTGAGCTGTCCGGCAGCGCGCCACACAAAGGGCAGATTTGCGATCACAAGGATGGCAGCAGCGCGTCGTGACGCGTTTGAGGAATCGCCAAATGCCCAGTCCACCGCAGCGCGGGCATTGTCGAGATCCGGCACCATAACATCCACATACGCCCCGCGATTGCCTTTCATCCATGCTTGGGTCGAGCGCATCGCCAGCGCGGCAAAATATCGCTGATGCGCATCACGAGCGGCGTCGGATTGTCCAGATTCTTTCAAACGCTGCGCCGCATACTGTCCAACCAATTCGTGCAGGTCATATCGATTGGCTTTGACGCGGCGCACCAAAGCTTTGGCAACCAGCGACGACAGCGTGAGCAGACTGGCGCCGGCTACCTCTTTGGCCGCCTCGCGCGTAAAGCCGCCTTTAAAAACTGACAGGCTTTCCATGGTCCTGCGCTCATCGTCATTCAGCAAGCGCCAGGAAGCGTCGAACACTGCCGTGATTGAGCGATGGCGCTCGTTAACCTGCCGCGTTGTTGTAGCAAGAAAAGCGAGGTTGGACTCGATCTCAGCGGCGATTTCGGCGCAGGAAAGTGTGCGCAACCAGGATGCGGCCAGTTCAATGCCGAGCGGCATTCCGCCTACCAGCCGGCAGATCCGTTCGATATGTCTGGCATCGGCCTCATCAGGCTGCCACTGCGCTTGCGCACGCCGCGCGGTTTGCACAAACAACGCATGCGCCGCCGCGCCCAATCCATCCAGATCGAACACCCATTCGCCCGGCGCCGACAACGGCTCGCGCGAGGTCGCCATGAAAGTCACTTGCGGCGCCGAGCGTAGCAGGTCGGTCACCAGCTCGACAGTATGCGCGTCTTCGAGCAGCTGCTCAAAGTTGTCGGCCACGATCAGCATGTTGGCGTGCGCCAGTTCGCTGAAAATTTGACGGGTGCTGTCAATCTGTGGAGACAGCACCACGCCCATTGCGTGCGCGATGGCAGGCAGGAGTTGAGCGGCCGAATCAACGGCGGCCAGTGGCACAAACAGGCAGCCCTGCGCGAAAGTGCGCTGTGAAAGTCGCGCCGCCTCGATGGCCAGCCGTGTTTTGCCCATGCCACCCACGCCCACAAGCGTGATCAATCGCGCGGCAGGGTTGCCAATCATGTCCTGCAAAGCGGCCAATTCGCGCTCGCGTCCGACAAACGGCGTCAGCGCCACGGGCAGAGACTGTGCCGAAATCCGCGCACTCGCGGATTTGGGCGTCGCGCGTGGATGCTCAACATCCCAATTGCCGGCTTTGATCTGATCAAATAACGCAACGGTTTCAGATGAGGGGGGCACTCCAAGCTCATCAAGCAGCAGCTTTTTGCAGCGTTCAAATTGTGCCAGTGCGTCGTTGCGCTGCCCGTTGAGCATAAATGCGCGCATGAGCTGGCAGTGCGCCTCTTCACGCCAGGGATCGATCTCAAGCTGACGGCGGGCCAGCGCGATGACTTGCGCAGGATCGCCTGCGGCCAGAGCCTGGCCGGCTTTGTCGCCGAGGGCTTCGAGCGCCTGATTCTGAAGTGCTTCGCGTTGCAGCAACAGCCATTCGTCAAAGCCATCGGCGCCAGGGATGCTTACGCCTTCCAGCAACGGCCGAAAGCGCTCCGGGCTGCGATCCAGGATCTCGACGTCAAGCGTGTAGTCACTTTGCCGGTTGAACTGCACAGTATCCCGGGTGGCGAGTATATAGGGCGTGTCGGAATAGGCATCGGCCAGAAGTCGCCGCAAATTGGAGAGCGCCTGGCTCAGGCTCTGACGCGCCGATGTTTCCTGAACGTTGGGCCAAAACAAGGCCACCAGCGACTCGCGCCGGTGCGGTCGGTTGGCCTCGATTGCGAGATAAGCCAGCAGCGCACGCGTCTTGTCGCTGTCAAAGCCGCCGAGCACGGCGCCATCCAGCGCCGCCTGGAATGCGCCCAACAGATTCAAGGTGAGTTGAGGCATGGGTCTTGGATTCCGCCTGACAAGGCTTGAGGATAGTCAAACGCGCGACATCGGTCAAGCTTCAAGTCCCGCCCTGTTCAGAGTGAATTGAGGGCCAATTAGAGGGGTCGACTGGAACTCATCCTGAAAATGTGGGCCCCACCTTTTTCGCCGGCGTTTCAACGCCGCTTTTCATCTGACCGGCCCTATTTCATCCCGTCTTGAGTGTTTCTTGAGACGCTTGGAGATAAATGAAACCATGACGAACCCAACTCCCACTATTTCGGTGCGCAAGCTGAATCCGTCCGTCTTCGTCATTGACACTGCCGGAGAGGTGAGTGCTACCGCTCGCGCTGCACTGAATCAGGCCTATGCGCACGCGACCCACGACGGCGCAAAATCGATTGTTTTGAACTTCAGCCAGCTGGATTACATGAACAGCACGGGCATCGGCGTGATCGTATCGTTGCTTGCCGACACGCGCCGCAGCGGCCAAAAGCTGCTTGCCTATGGTCTAAGCGATCACTATCGCCGCATCTTCGAACTTACCCGGCTCGATGAGGCCATCGGCGTCTACAGCGATGAGGCTACGGCACGCGCCGCCGCCTGTTAGTGCCGCCGCCGGTTAATCACACGTCGCCCGCCAGGCCGCGCGAAAGCACCTGACTGGCCCGTTCCAGATCGCCCTTGTTCATTAGCGCAATGCCCAAGGTCATCAACGCACTTACAGCATGATTCCGTTCACCCAGCCGCTCAAAAAGCGCCACCCCTTCCTCAAGCAGCGGAACGCCGCGCGCATAATCGCCCTGCCAAGCGGCGACGCCGCCGGCCAGCACCAGCGCCTTGGCGCGCGCGCCCGACCCGTCCGGAAGGCCATTCAGCATTTCAGCGGTCCATTGCTGCCACTCACGAAGATTGCTGTGCGCCACCCAAAACTGCCACAGCGTCCATGCCGCACCCGCGGCAGCCTCGGCCTGCCCCGTGCGCAACAACCATTCCAGCGCAGCGCGCAGATTGTCGCGGTCATACCCCAGGCGCGCCAACCAGCGGCTTTCGGTGCTGCTGTTCAATTCGGACTCGGCTTGACAAACGAGCTGCTCAAAATAACGGGTGTGGCTCGCGCGCAACACCTCGAACTCTCCGCGTTCGTCCAGCTTTTCCAACGCGTACTCGCGGATGGTTTGCAGCATCATCAGGCGCGATTCGTGCTGCTCGCCATGCGCGCTTTGGTCGTCCAAATAGATCAGGCTTTTGTCAACCAGCCCTGTGAGCACATCGAGAGGGCTGTCGATCGGCGCCAGATTCAAGACGTGTTCGGCGGCATCGAGCACGCACCCGCCGGAAAATACCGCGAAGCGCGCAAACATGATCTGCTCCTGCGGTTCGAGCAGGCTGTGGCTCCAATCAATCGTGTGCCGAAGCGTGCGCTGCCGCTCGGGTGCGTCGCGCCGGCCACTGTTGAGCGTGTTGAGCGATTGCTCCAGATGGCTCAAGAGCGTCTGCGGCGTCAGCAAGCCAATGCGCGCGGCGGCCAGCTCGATTGCCAGCGGCAGGCCGTCAAGCCTGCGGCAGATCGCGGCGATCGCGGATGCGTTGTCCTCAGTCAGCTCGAATCCAGTTTTGCTGGCGCGCGCGCGCTCGACAAACAGCCGCACCGCCCCATTGTCACGCAGCGCGAGCACTGTGTCATGCTCGGGATCCGGCACAGCCAGCGGCGCTACTTCATACTCGTATTCGCCGCTCAAGCGCAGCACGGTGCGGCTGCTCACAAGGATCTCCAGCTGCGGCGCTGCCGCCAGCAAATCGGCAAGTAACGGCGCGGACGCAACCGCCTGTTCAAAGTTGTCCAGAACAAGCAAGGCTTGCCTGTCGCGCAGCCCTTCGCTCACGCGATCAAACAAGGGTTGCGGACTTGCGGATGGTCCGGTCTCGCGCAACCCGATGGCTTGCGCGATAGCCGCCGTCATATCATGATCAGTCGTCGCAGCAGCCAATGGCACAAAACACACGCCATCGGCAAATTGGCCTCCTTCCTGCAGGCGCCGCGCCACCTCCAGGCTCAGCCGAGTCTTGCCCACGCCGCCGGGGCCGGTCAGAGTCACAAGCCGCACATCGCCACGCGTCAACAACGCCGCGATCTCGCCGGTTTCCTGCTCGCGGCCGATCAGGGTGCTGACAGGTGTCGGCAGAAAGCGCAGTCGCAGCGACGTATCTGCGGCCTCCATGGCTCGCGTGTCCGGCGCCGCATACGCCGCTTCAAAACTCTCTGTCAACACCAGCGACAAGTCCTCTTCAATCAACTGTTGAAGCTCGGCCGCACTTGCGAATGGCTTGTACGACACCGCGTCATTCTTGATTTCGTCCAACAGTTGCTTAAGGCGCGGCTCGCGCTCAGGCGCGGGTGTTTTGACATAAATCAGCTTGGGGCGCTGGCCGCTCAAGCGATATTCGTCTTCGAGCCCGGAGACGGACATATCAGGCGCAACCCAGCCATAACGCTGCCAGTAAATGCCGATGAAGACATGGCTCTGTTCCAAATAGGCGCGGTACAGGGCTTGGGCCGGGTGAGGCCGGGCGCCCAGCTCAAACAGCACGGGCGACAAGCGCAGCTTGGTAATAGCGTTTTTAGCCGCAACCCGCTCGTCCGCAAGCTCTTGCAGCGTGGAGCTGACGAAGACGCGCAAGCGTTGGTCGGGGGTGCGAATGATCCGTTGGGTCGTCATAACGCGCCAAAGTCAGTAGAGTTGTAGCACAATTTGGTTGGCGTGAAGATCGAACTTGGAGGATAACTGTCACATGCGGCAACTGCGCGGCTATCAGACCCGGACATGGGTCGTGCTGGGGGTATGCTGGCTCGTAACCGGGCTATTTCTGTTTGCCGTGATAACACGGTTGAATGGTCCCACCGATATGGCACGCCTCGCTCCTGGCGATGCCAAGGCCTGGCTGCCGGATGGATTGATTGTCGAAGCGCTGGACACACAACCTGCAGGCACTGGCGGTCTGCGCACCGGCGATAAAGTGATTGCAGTTGATGGCGTGGCGATGAACGAGCTGGCCGGCCGCGTCTTTTCGCTGGACAGCTCGGGCGCTCTGCGAATGGGCCAGACCCGCCGCTATACCGTTTTGCGCGATGGACAGCTGTTCGATGTATTGATCACGCCGGCGCGCCATTCCATCACCCTTTTGCTTCGAAACTCGTGGGCGGCCTGGCTGCTGGCGCTGACCTCGCTGCTGATCGCCAGCTTCGTGTTCGTGGCCAAACCCAATGAAAATCTGGTGCAAGCCAGCTTGTTGTGGAGCCAGGGACTGTGGGGCATGGTGGTGTTTGTCACCGGGTTACAGATTGGAGATCTGTTGGAGCCTTGGCGCATCTGGCTGTTTGTCTTCATTGGCAACGCCTGTATTTTCCTGTACGGCATTGGCCTGGTGCGGTTTGCACTGCTCATCGTGCCGGCGCCAACGCCGCTGCTTAAGAGCTTGAACCGGCTGCCTGCGGTGGTGCTTACCTATGCGCTACCGTATGCGACCTTTGCAGCCTATATGCTGACACGTCTGCTCTTGCAGCGGCAGCGCAACACATTAGCGTGGTTTGGCGAGTGGATTCCGGCTAGCGGAATCATTCTCGTTACCTACTTTGCCTTATTCGGCATATGTCTCGCTGCCAGTTATAGCGCCAATCACAATCCGAGGCTGCGCCGCAAGATGCGGCTGTTGGCCTATGGCGGAGTGTCGACGTGCGTAATGGCAACAATACTGAGCTTGTCGTTCGTCATAGCCGGCCGACCGCTCATTAGCGTCAACACCGCCATGCTGTTTGGCATGCCGCTGACGCTCTCATTTGCAATGGCGATCTTCCTTTATCAGCTGCTGGACATCGATTTCGTCATCAACCGCACACTTGTCTATGCCACCATCACGTTGATTCTGGCGTCCATCTATTTCGGAGTCTTTCTCACAGCGCAGGTGCTGTTTGGCCCGGCAGCCGGACAGGGCTGGACGGGCGACATTGCCGTGGTCGTGAGCACGTTGCTTGCGGTGGCCCTCTTTTCCCCGCTCCGCAAACGCGCGCAGAGGTGGGTGGATCGACGCTTTTATCCGAGCAGATTTTTGGCACAACAGGCGTATGCGACTTTTGGCGCCAGCGCCCGCAACCAGGTCGATCTGGATGCGCTCTCGGCAAGCCTGCGGCACGTGATCGCCGCCACCATGCAGCCCAAATTTGTCACCGTCTGGGTGCGAAAAGAGGAGGACGAATGAATTCTCATCAATACGGCGCGCCGCACCTCACCGACACGCAAGCGGCCTTCGCGCGCCCCCTTTGGCTGGTGTTAGTTGCGCCGATGATCGGCATGTTTCTGATGGGTTTGCCGAAAACATATGAGAACTTGCTGCTCTACACTCCGGAAACGCTGGACGGACTGGCTCGCATCGGTCTGACGGCGCGCGCACCAGCCTTGTACCTGATGTCACTCGAACTGTTGCTGTTCAGCGTGTGCATGATCAGCGCGATTGTGATGGTATGGCGGCGCCCGCGCGACCGCGTGGTCTATCTTGTGGCATTTGTAATGCTCTCCATTGGCGTGATCTACACCACGCCACTTTTCGAATCAGGCATGGCATTGGGGGCGCTGGCGCTTGTCATCGCGATATGCGAAGCGACACAGATGCTCTTTTTGTTTGTTTTGCCGGATGTTCGTTTTGTGACCCGTCGCTCCTGGCTGCTGGCCATAACACTATTAATAGCGCGCTGTCTGATATGG
>JANMNW010000667.1:0-10554 GCA_031368515.1 Chloroflexota bacterium | reverse complement strand
CGGTAGGCGGTGAGCAGTGAGCTTTAAGCGGTGGACGTTAAATTCTCTAACTGCTTACTGAACCACCGCTCACCGCATACTGCTCACCGCCCACCGGCCCGCTGCCTACCGAACACGCATACTGCTCACAGACCCACAGGTCCACCGGCTCCAGTTACAATCACAACTTCTATGGAAATTACTTGGTATGGACAGTCGTGCTTCCGGATGAACGAACGCGGCACATTGACTGTTGTGACCGATCCCTTTGGCGGAAAGGACGCGCCCAGCGGTCTAAAAGCCGATGTCATTACCATTTCGCGCGATCATCCTGCGCACAATAACATTACGGCCGTCAGCGGCGCGCAACGCGGCGATGTGCGCCAGATCACCGGTCCCGGCGAGTACGAAATGGGCGGCGTGTTTATCACCGGCATCGCCATGAAACCTGAAAAAGGCAAGGACGGCCATCCTTGCACCGTCTATGCTTTCAACTTCGACGGCATGACGGTGGCCCATCTCGGCGGATTGTCGTTTGTGCCCTCGCAGCATCAAATCGACGCGCTCGAAACCATCGATGTGTTGCTCGTGCCCATCAGCGGCGCGGAAGAGCTGACGCCCTCGCAAGCCAGCGAAGTCATCAGCATGATCGAGCCGAGCATCGTCGTGCCCATGAACCCAGGCGCCAACAAAGACACGGTCAACCGGTTCTTGAAAGAAATGGGGCTTGCCGGCGCCAAATCACAGGAATCGCTCAAAATCACCAAACGCGATCTGCCCGAAGACACCCAGGTGATGTTGCTCGAACTCAAAGCCTAAACCCGCGCGCTTCGTTTCCACTCACTGCCATGTTGAAACGCCTGATTTTCCTCCTCTCGTCGATGCTCGCCTTGGCTGCGTGCGCCACACCGGCCGCGCCGCCCGCGCGCGATGCCACGCCAGCTGCGCCCGCATCTGGGCCGCAGAACCCGGTTGCGGTCGATGCGGGTGGAAGCAACCCGGCCACGCCGAACGCTTCCGCTCAAACGCTTGTGGAAACCGCGCGCGGCGCGCTGCAATCCCGAGAATACGCCAAAGCCATCGCCGCCGCGCAGGAAGCAGTCAACGCCGATCCGGCAAGCAGCGGCACGCACTACATCCTCGGCAACGCCTTTAATCAGGCGGGCGGCAGCGAAAGCGATCCGGCCAAACGCGCCGATCACTTTGCAAAAGCCATTGCCGCGTATCAAAAAGCACTCTCGATCAACGGCTCGAACGGCGATGCGCGCCACAACCTGGGCACGGTCTATCTTCAGCTCGGACAGATCGACAACGCGCGCGTGCAGTTCGAAGCCGCGTTGAAAACCGATCCAAACGACAGCAAAACCCACTACATGCTCGGCACGATCTATCTGCAAGACGATCCGGCGCGCTCGCCGCAATCGTTGACCCGCGCAGAATCCGAGTTTTTGACCGCGCTCTCGCTGGATTCAAAACTGGCCGAAGCCTATGTCGGCCTGGCGCAGGTGTTTTTGAGCAAAGGCGACCCCGCCAAGGCGCTTGAGAACGCAAAAAAAGGCGTGGACTTGTCCGCGCCGAATGTCGATCCGTTCAGCTACTGGCAACTGGCGCAGGCGCAGTGCGCCACCGGCGACAAAGCCGGCGGCAGCGCCACCCTTCAAAAGGTCATCGCCGCGGGCGTGCCCGATCCCAATTTCAACCAGGAAGTGCAGCGCCTGGCCGCCAGCTGCCGAGGCTAAAGCCCATCATGATCAAGCTCGTTTTTAGTTGGAACATCAAGAGCGAAGAGACGCGCGAATACTTCGAATTCATCGTCAACGAGTTCGCGCCAAAAATCATGCGCATGGGCATTCGCCTCACCGAGGCGTGGTACACCGTGTATGGCTCCGGTCCGCAAATCATCATGCCCGGGGTGGCGACCGACCGCAGCACGCTGGAATCCGCCATGCAAAACGAAGAATGGCTGGCGCTTATCGCGCGGCTGCAGTATTTCGTCAGCGACTACAGATGCCGGATCGTGGGATGACGCCGACCGACGCCATGCGCGATGCCGCCTATGCCCTGCATGAAGAGTGGGGGCCGACGCGCGCGATCGACCGCAAAACACTGCTGGCTCGCCACTTTCCCAAGCTGTCCGACGCTGATCTTGAGAGTCTGCTGCGCGATTGCGCAGCCGTAAACGCCACCGTCGCCAGCCTGGTTGAAGCCGGCGCCGCTGACATTGCGCAACAACTGCAGGCCGCGCACCCATTTCTGAGCGGCATAGGCTTGCAACGCGCGGTATTCCTCGTCAACTACTATGCTTGGCACGACGGCTATGCCAGGTAAGCGCGCCGGCTAGAACGTGCTGGTCAACCCGCCGTCGACCACCAGCACCTGGCCGGTCATATAGCGGCAATACTCGGACGCCAGAAACACAAACGCGCCGGCGTCGTCTTCGGGCAAGCCGGTGCGCGCCATCGGGATGTGCCGGCGCCGCACATACCATTCTTGAAAGTCCGGCGTGTCGCTCTCCTCGACGCCGTTGACGACCGACATCGGCGTGCGCATGAATCCCGGCGCTACCGCGTTTACAGCGATGTTGTGCGGCGCCAGCTCCACCGCCATCGACTTTGTAAACGCAATGATGCCGCCTTTGGCCGCGTTGTACGCGCCACAGCCGCCGCTTGAGGCAAAGCCCTGGATCGACGCCGTGCTGATGATGCGGCCAAACTTCTGCTTGACCATGTGCGGCGCGACCAGCTTGCTGCCCATGTAAACAGCTTCAAGATTCACTTGAATCGTCTTGCGCCATTGCTCAAGCGTGTCTTCCAGAATCGTGCCATAGAGCGCGATCGCGGCGTTGTTCACCAAAACGTCGAGATGGCCCCAGTGGGACGCGATGTCGTGGATCGCCGCGCCATACGCATCGTAGTCGGTGAGGTCCAGCGCGCAGGCCAGCACTTGCGCGCCGGCCGATCTCAGCTCGTGTTCGGCGGCGGCCAGCGTGTCTGCGTTGCGTTCGAGCAGCGCCACAGCCGCGCCTTCGGCCGCAAATTCACGCGCGATCGCCAAGCCCAACCCCTGACCGGCGCCCGTGACGATTGCAGTGCGCCCTCTTAATAGTTCATGCGGCATATATTTATGCTCCCGCGCCCTTCCAGCGCCATTGTTCAATCGTGTCCTGCCGTAGCGGAAAGCCAAAACCCGGCCCGTCGGGCACGTGCATGTAGCCGTCTTTGATCAACGGCGGATGAGCGGGCAGATCAAACCACATCGGATCGCGCTGATAGTTTGGGAAAATCTCTACGCACAACCCATGCGGCACCGCAGCCAGGCAGTGCAGCGCAATCTGCGGCTCCTCGTGGTGCGCCATGCCCACACCAAAGCTGGCCGCCATGCCGGCAATGCGCCGCCATTCCGTCACGCCGCCGGCAATGGTGACATCCACGTTCAGAATATCGACCGCGCCGCGCGCGACCAGCTCGCGGCAGCCATGCCGCGAAATCTCGCCCTGCCCGGCATTGACCGGAATGCCCACCGTTCGCACGCGCGCGTTGCCGTCGATTTGATCGTGCCAGCGCACCGGTTCTTCGAGCCACGCCAGGTTTAAGTCGCGCACCCCGCGCGCAAATTTCACTGCGTCGTCCACCCGCCAGGCTTGATTCGAATCCGTGCACAAAAAGAAGTCCAGCCCGCCCACCCGCCGCGCCAGGCGCGTGCGCTCGATGTCCTCTTCGACCGAGAGCTTGCCTACCTTGAGCTTCATGCCCAGCACATGGTTGGCTTTGTAATACTCGATCTCGGCTTCAAGATCGGCATTTGTTTTGCCGGCCATCACATAGCCGCCGATGGCAATGACGCGCACCTTTTCGCGGTAGCCGCCCATCAATTTGTAGACCGGCTGTTTGAGCGCTTTGCCCAGCGCGTCCCAACAGGCGTTGTCCGCGGCGGCAATGGCCTGCGTGACAATGCAGTGCTTGGCCAGGTCGAGCGTGTGGATGCCACGATGATCGAGATCGACCTTCATGCCGGCGTCCCACATGCGCTCCCAGTTGGCCTCCAGGTCGCGCACATCTGCCCCGCGCAGCAAGGGGCTAAACACGTCGTTGACGATGCGGCACACGTCGCGCTGATACTGCTCTTCGTCACCGCCAAACGTCTCGCCCAGCGTGCCATCTTCCAGCGTCACGCGCGTGATGATGGTATTGCGGCTGGTGATCTTGTAGGTGCCGCCTTGAAAAACATCCTGGAGCTTGCGCACCAGCGGGATCGCTTCAATGTGCTTGATTTTCATTTTTCGTTTTGCTTGCCAACTTTTTCACGGTATTGTCGCGGCGAAGCGCTGTCATCCATCGCTTCGATCGGGATGACATGGGTCATGAGACATCCTTCAGATGCCGCGTCAGCAGCTCGCAGCCATCGGCCGTCACCAGCACCACATCCTCCATGCGCGCGCCGCCTGAGCCGGGCACATACACGCCCGGCTCCAACGCGATCACCATGCCGGCTTCAAGCGTCATGTCTTCATACGGCACGATGCGCGGCGCCTCGTGATAAGCCACACCCACGCCGTGGCCGGTGTGATGCGGATACGCCTCGTAGCCCGCAGCCTGCACGTGCGCCCGCAGCAGCTTGTCCAGCTCGCTTGCCCGCAAGCCTGGCTTGACCGCTTCGACGCCCGCGCGCAACGCGGCATGCGCCGCCTGGCGCATGCGTTTGAGCTCGGCGCTCGGCTCGCCGACAAACCAGGTCGCGCAGCAATCGCCCCAATAGCCGTCCAGCCGCGGCACAAAATCGAACAACACGGCATCACCCGCCCGCAGCACGCGCGATGCGGGCGGCCCGCCGATCTCGGCAGTGCGCGGTCCGCTGACGAGGTCGGCCAGCATCGGCAGCCGCGATCCGGCAGTGTTTTCCACATGCGCGCGCATCGACGCCCACAGGTCCAGCTCGGTTATGCCCGGCTGCAAGGCTGCGCGAACATGGGCTTGCGCGGCATCGCACAGCGCCAACGCCGCGCGGATTTTGACGATTTCGGCGTCTGTTTTGACCGCGCGCAACGCGGCGATGTCGTCGTCGGCTGACGCAAAGCGCGCTCTCGGCATAGCGTCGCGCGCCACAGCTCCCAGGGCTTCGGGCAGCACGCGCGTTTCGATGGCAATCGCTCGCTGCGACGAGCCCATTCCCGTCAACACCGAACGCAGTGCTTGCGCCATGCGGTGGACGACGTCCAGCGGCTCAGCAACGGTGTAACCGGCGTATTCGGCCACGTCAACACCCAACGCGCGCAACGCCGCAGCCTCGGCATCCGATGCCACGACACGAATCGTTCCATCGTGAACCCAGGCCAGCGCCGGAGCGCCAAGAAACGGATCCGGACCTGTTTCGATCGGCGGGGCGTAGCCCGTCAGCCAGGTGAGCGTAAACGGATTGCTCAGTAGCGCGCCGTCCAGATTTCGGCTGTCGAGCAGCCGTGTGAGGCGTTCGATGGGTGTGTCCATATCTCTTTATCTCTCCCTGTCATGGCGGCTGCGCGTTTGTCATCCCGAGGGCAGCGAGGGATCCTGCACTGCGGCCGCGCGGCAAGATGTCTCGCTTCGCTCGACATGACGGACCCTCGCTCGACATGACGGGCGTCCACTCGACGTGACGGACCTTCGCGCGACATGACGGGCGTCCACTCGACTTGACCGAGCCTATCACCCACGCATCGCCGGCGGTTGAAAGAGCTCAATGGCGATGCCATCCGGATCAACCATATACAGCGCCACACCGCCAACATTCGGGCCTTCGTCGAGGTCGATCGGCGGCGAGCGAAACGACACGCCGCGCGCGCTAAGCGCCGCATACATCGCGCGCGCATCGTCGACATACAGGCAAAGGTGCACGCTGCCCGGGTTGTTGGTGCGCACATCCGCTGGCGTGCCGCGCGGATGCATGTACTCATACAGCTCCAGGCGGTGCGATGTGCCGGGAATGGCCAGAAACGCGCCGCGCACCACGGCATCTGGAAACCCGACGATATCGCGCCAATACTTGTTGGTGATGTTGGGACGAATCCAAATCACCTCCATGCCAAGCAAATCTCGATAGAACGCCAGCGACCGGTCAAGATCGGCCACGGTGAAACTGGTGTGGTCTGCGCCTGTGATTTTCATGTCAAAAAAGTTGATACGCCGCCCAGCCGCCGTCCACCCGCAACGTTTCGCCGACGATGTATGACGCCTCGGCGCTGCTCAGGAAAACGGCCGCTTCAGCTACTTCCTCAATATTGCCCAAACGGCGCATCGGTGTGCGCCGCTCCCATGCCGCCTGTGTGCCCTGCCCTTCATCAATGGTCTGCCGCACCATTTCGGTCATGATCACGCCAGGCGCGATGCCAACCACGCGCACGCCGCGTTTGGCCCACTCAATGCCCAGCGCCTCGGTCAGAGCAATCACGCCGGCCTTGGCTGTGCTGTACGCCGCGCGTCCGATCTCGTGCATGAGGCCAGTCACTGAGGCGATGTTGACGATCACACCCGCGCCGCGCGCCAGCATGTGCCGGCCGGCGGCCTGGCAACAATAGAACGTGCCCGACAGCATGGTGGCAATGCTGTCGTCCCAGTCTTGTTGCGACAGGCTTTCAGCCGGGCCCAAATGCGACACGCCAGCGTTGTTAATCCAAACATCGATGCGGCCATGCGCGCGCGCGACTGTGTCAGCCAGCGCGATGCTCTGCGCCGCATCGCGCACATCGAGCATCTCGAACGCCGCGCTGAACCCATCGGCGCGCAGCGCCGCAGCCGCAGTCGCGCCAGTGGCGGCGTCGCGTTCTGCAAGCACCACATGCGCGCCATCGCGGCCAAAACGACGCGCCATGCCCAGTCCCAAACCACGCCCGGCGCCGGTAATGACAACAACTTGATAGGTCATTTCTGCTTTGCAGTGTTGAACACCCGCACACACTTGTCAAACGCCTAATCGGGTTCGGGAAAGCCCAGCGCGTTGATATTCGTCCACGGCACCCAGCCGCCGTCCACGCGCAGGTTTTCGCCAGTGATATAGCTGGCGCGGTCGGATGCCAAAAACGCCACCGCGTTGGCTATCTCCTGCACTTCGGCCACCCGCCCCAGCGGCGTGCGATTGTCATATTTGGCCGCGCTGATGCCGCGCTGGATCAGATCAGCCATCATTTCGGTGCGGGTGACGCCGGGCGACACCGCATTGACGCGGATGCCAAACTGCGCCCATTCGCCGGCCAGCGTCTCGGTCAGATTGATCACCGCCGCCTTGGCTGCGTTGTACGCCGAACGCATCGGCCAGCCGCCCATGCCGCCGATCGATGCGATGTTGACAATGCTGCCGGCATGCTGCGCGATCATCGCCTGCGCCGCCGCCTGCGTCATGAAAAAAGTGCCGTTGAGCAGCACATCGACTTGCAGGCGCCAGGCGTCTTCGGGCATCTCCTCGGACTTTTGCAGCACAAACAAACCGGCATTGTTGACAAGCACGTCGATACGACCGTGGGTGTCGCGCACGCGTTCGGCCAGCACCCGGCACGAGGCCGGCTGCGTCACATCGAGCTGAATCGCCTCGGCCGCGAAGCCTTGCGCGCGCAGCTTCGCGGCGGCTTCCTCGCCGCGTTGGGCATCCAGCTCGCCGATGATCGCGCGCGCACCCTGGCGGCACAGCGTTTCAGCGATGCCAAAGCCGATGCCGCGCCCGGCTCCGGTGACAATGGCGACACGATCTTTCAAGTGCATCTGGATCAAAAGCATAGCGGCATAGCATGCGAAACACAAACACACGCCGTCTTCACAGTTAGCTCACAAGCGGTCGCTAAGCTTCCGCCGTGTTCGCATGCGGAACATGGCTCAAGGAGGCCAAATGAACCACAACCACGCTGTAGTCAAGCTCAACATCGGCGTGGCGGTGTAGGTGCGGCGCGTCGTTCCGGCGGATTCCTCGCTTCGCTCAGAATGACTGAGGCATTGCGTGAATGACGGGCGCTCGGAATGCCAAGCGCAATGCCCGCGCGGCAAACGCACCGCAGAATGACAATCAGCTCTGTTGCGCCTGTCCATGGCCGGGCCGGTTGCGCGACGCATCTGTGTATCATTCGCCCGTGAAATTCAGCCGCCGTACGACATCGCGCAGCCTCCGCCTCATCGCCTTCACCACCCTTTTGGCGTGCGTCGCGGCGATCGCCCCGAACCTCGCGCGCGGCCAGAAAGCCAGGTTTCGCGCGCTGTACGCCAAATGGTTCGGCGCGCAATAACCCATGCGCGCGCTTCGCTCGTCTCCGCTGCGGCGGCCGGATTTTTTGCGGCTGTGGATCGGCTTGCTGATCTCATACATCGGCGATCAGTTCACGATCATCGCGCTGTTGTGGTTTGTGTTAAAGCTCACCGGCAGTGGTCTGGCCATCAGCACAGTGCTTTTGGCATTTGCCCTGCCGCGGGCGGCGGTGTCGCCGTTGTGGGGCGCCTGGCTCGATCGTTTCCCGCCACAACGCGTGATGGCGCTGGACAATCTGGCGCGCGCAGCGGCCATCGCCGGCATCCCGCTGATCTACTGGTTGGGCGACATACAACTCTGGCACATCGTCGTGCTGGCCGTGCTCTCCGGCTTGTTCGCGCCGGCGACCGAGATCGGCGTGCGCGTGCTCACGCCGCGCATCGTCCCCGACAGCGAGCTAGACCAGGCTAACGCGCTGGTGTTTAGCTCGCAACAATGGTCGGTGCTGATCGGACCTGCGCTGGCCGGGCTGATCACCGCCACGCTCGGCGCACCAGTGGCGCTGGTGATCGATGCCGCCAGCTTTTTGGTCATGGCGGCGTTGCTCGCGCGCATCCCGGCCCTTCCGCAGCCCAAGCACGACGGCGCGCACCGCTTCTCGTTTATGCGTGGCTTCAAGACGCTCTGGGACATCAAACCGGCGCGCGTGCTGACCGCATTGCTGTTCATGCTGGCGCTGTCCTACTTTCCTCTGGAACCGGCGCTGCCGCTGTTTACCGAGCGCATTTTGCGCGCCGACGCCGATGCCTACGGCCTGATCTGGACAGGCTTTGGCATCGGCGCGGCGCTCAGCTTTGCATTAATTGGCCCGCTCACGCGTATCCGCCACGCCGGCGTCATTGCGGCGCTGATCGCCATTGCGTGGGGGCTGTCGATTTTCCCGGTCCTGTTTGTGCGCGATTTGCGGGTGTTGATGCTGTGTTTTGGGTTGGGCGGGCTGGCATGGGGGCCGTATATCCCGATGGAATCGTCGATCATTCAGCGGTTGATTCCAAGCGAGCAGCTGGGCGAAGTATTTGGCGCGCGCTCGGCCATCATCAACCTGACCAACCCGCTGGGCGTGTTGCTGGGCGGCGCGCTGCTTGGCGTTGTTTCGCCCGAGATTGTGATCGCCGGCTCGGCGCTGGCTTGTGTGATTGCCGGGCTTCTGGCGCTGTTGTCACGCGATTTGCGCCAGGTCGTGCGCGCCTAGTCCCAGAAATCCTCGCGCGCGCCGAAGATAACCGGGTTGTAATCGAGGTTGTCGACAAACTGCGTCAACCCTTCGCGTCGGCCGTCTTTCGGGCGCGATCGGTCTGTGCGCATGTGCACGGCAAAGCTGCGGCGCGGCAGCCCGGACGTGTTCGGCCCGCTGCCGTGGTAGACCAGGTCGTCGTGAAAGCTCGCGCCGCCGGGCTGCAGCACGGCCGTCACTTCCTCCCACGCTTGGTTGTGCTCGCGCTGGATCGTGGCTTTGAGCGTTTCGAGATCCTGGCCGAAGAAATCGCTGCCGCCGCCCTTGCCCCAGCGATGCGAGCCTTTGACAAAGACCATCGGGCCGGCGTCTGCGGTGACATCGCTCAGCGCCACCCAGGCCGTGAACAGATCGCTGTCGTCGCACCAATTGCCCCAATAGTGCCGGTCCTGATGCCAGCCGACATTGGTTTTGAGGGACGCGCCAGGCAACGCGGGCGGCTTGTAAAGCAGTTGCACCCACCAGATTTGAACGGCCTTGGCGCCGGTGATCTGCGCGGCCATGCGGCCGAGCGCAGGGTGGCACAGCAGATTCATGATCGCAGTGTTGGCGATTTGCGGCAGCTCGATTTTGCATAGTTTGGTGGCCGGGTCGTCGCCCGGTTGCCAAGGCGAGGGCATCGGCGGCGTGCCGGTGTCGTAGCGGCCCATGCGCACCTCGTCCATGCCGGCCACAGCCGCGTCGACCACATCGCGCGGAAGAAGCGGGGTGTCGTGGATGGCGAAGCCATCGGCGGAATACTGCTCGGGTGTAATGGTCATGTTTGCTCCGTTCAGGGTCCTCACACCCTGCAAATCACATACTCTCGCCAAGTCAATGGCGCCACAGCCAGCGCAGCGTGTCGGGGAAGATCGCCCCGCCATGCGCAAGCGTGTGGCCGCCCGCGCCAAACTCAAAATGATAGTCGTAATCGCGATAGGCCAGCGCCGCCGCCATCGCCTGATTTGACAGCGGCCAGCTGCCGTAGATCGTGTCCACATCGCGCGCGCCGCTTTGCAGGAAAACGCGAATGGGCTTGCGCTCGGCGCGGCGGATCATCGACGGATAGTTGTGCCCGCCGCGAATGTCGGCAAAGCTGC
>JANMNW010000653.1:0-6540 GCA_031368515.1 Chloroflexota bacterium | reverse complement strand
AAGAACACATGGTCGAAGCCCAGGGCAACCGCTTCGTCCACGAGTTGTTGCGCGTTGTTTAATCCGATTGATCGGCGTGGGGCATTGGGGCTGCTTTTGGCCACACAATACGAGCAGCGCAGATTGCAGTCATAGTTGGTGTAGATCCAGAGCTTCCACGCCATTGCTGGCGCGCATGGATCTAGTGGCGTGGTGTCGGGAGTCGGCATTGGCATGTCGATTACCTGGATTGCGGATTGTGCTGAAAAAGGCAGTAAACAAACTTCTGTTCACTACTCCAAGGCGTCAGATGCGTTTCCACGCGTGTTTCAAGCAGGCGAAAATCATCGCCCAACTCATCCTGCAATTGCTCCGGTCCATATTGAACCACGTCAAGATTGCTGCAGCGTGTTGGACCATCGGGGGCAAAAGCGGCAATGATCACATGCCCGCCAGGTTTGACCGTGTCACGCACGGTTTGCATATACGCTCAACGATCGCTTGCGCGCGTGAGAAAGTGGAAGACGGCGCGGTCGTGCCATATGTCAACCGATTGACCAGGAAGTTGCACCTGCGTCAAATCCGCCACGACCCACTTAACGTTTGCCGCGCGCGCGCCAAGCCGCTTTTGGGACGCGCCCAACGCCTGCGCCGCAATATCTATGGCTGTGATATTTGTGTAACCGGTGTCCATGAGCGCGTCGATCAAGGTCGATGCACCCGAGCCCGCATCAACGATGTGAGCTTGGTAGTCGGCATTGGCGCGTGTGATGAGCTCCAGAGACAACTCGGGCTTGGCCTGAAACCAACTGACGGCATCGGAAGCTTTGGAAGCATAGACGTCACTCCAGTGATTGTTGATATCCACTCGTTACCTCGCGTGATTGCATGCGCCCCCTTTGGCTGGGCTGCATGCAAATCGGCCAATGAAACGGGAGCTAGTCTACTTGGTATTTCGGCGTCTGCGCCATGCCGAAATTGCCGCCACTCCGATCGTTGCGATGCCAATCCACACCCCGGCGTCTGGCTGGCTATCTCCACCTGTCACAGGCATTAAGATTTGCGCGTCGCGAGGAGCCTTGGCTGAGCTTGCGTTTGCTTTGGCAGTTGCTGTAGCAGTTGACGCGGCGACTGTCGCCGTTGGGGCTTCTGGTTGTGCCGGTGCGGGTTGTGGCGCGTTAGTGGGACGCGCCGTCGGCTGCGCAGGCACCGCCGTTGGCTGAACGGGCACGGCCGTTGGCTGAACGGGTACGGCTGTTGGCGCAGGAGGCGGCTCGGTTGGTGCTGGAGGCGCTTCAGTCGGGGCAGGAGGCGGCTCGGTTGGGGCGGGCGGTGGCTCAGTTGGTGCTGGAGGCGCTTCAGTCGGAGCCGGCGGTGGCTCGGTGGGGGCGGATGTGGCGTTCTGGTAAGGCCTGGCTGCTACCGCTGACCGACTGGGCTGGGATACCGTCTGCACTGTAAAGACAACGGCCGCCAATGCCACAGTCACTAGTGTGGCAAGGAGAAGCCGGGGTGTGCTGGCGCGTTTTCGCATAACGCGCGATGCTGCTCCGCACTCCTTACGCAATAGTTACGCCGGCGTTACGGAATACAACCGCGTAGACTTGACCGAAACGGTTTTTCGCCGCAGGCGATCTTCTTGTCATCTGCGCGTAACGATTGTGTGGTTTCATGGCCCAGTTAGAGAACGAGAGCGGGATTCGCTGCTTGAGTTGTTTGTCACACGTTTATGGCGGATATCACAAAGAAACGCTTATTAATGGTTGTGGCCAAGGCCCCTGCACGCGGTCAGACGAAGACGCGTTTGGGTGCGCTTATTGGCCTCGATGCCGCAGCCGACTTTTATACTTGTTTGTTGGGCGATGTGATCGACATTGCCCGGAAATCAGCCGATCGCATGCCAGGACTTGAGTGCGGACTTGCTTACTGGCCACAAGGCAGCGAGCCGCTCATGAAATCGCTGGCGCCAGGCTTCGAGCTGGTACTTCAACAAGGCGAAGCTTTGGGAAATCGCTTGCATCATGTCATCGACAAAATGCTCGCAAGCGGCTATAGCCAGGCGGCGGTGCTCAGCAGCGACACGCCATTTGTTGATCCAGACCAGCTGGTAGCTGGCTTTCAAGCGCTGGACGAGGGTGCAGATATCGCGCTTGGCCCTTGCGACGACGGGGGATACTACGTGTTGCATACGCGTGCGCCTGTCCCGGAGCTTCTTGTTCCGATCACGATGAGCACGCCCTCGGTTTTCGTGGACACCATGAATGCCGCGCAAAAGCAAAACCTGCGAGTGGCGACACTGACACCGACGACTGATATCGACACACCCGACGACATACGAAAGGCACTGACAACTCTGTCCGATTGGCCCGACCACATCGCGCCCCGCACGCGCGCCTGGCTGAGCCGCTGGCAACGCACGCAGGATTCCGCATGACATACTCACCTAAAGCCACCGCAGCCGTCAATAACCCGCTCAGCGGGCGATCTCGCCTTGCTCCGGCGTTGCCGCGCCAGTTCTACATTGAAGTCACCAATCGCTGCAACTCTTTGTGCAAGTCCTGTCCGCTGACCTACGATCACTTTCTTGAGTGGGAACCCAAGCATCACCTGTCCTGGGAGCAATTTCGCAAGATTGTGGATCAGGCGCCGCTTATTGATCGGGCCGTGTTGCATGGCATAGGCGAACCGCTTATGAATCCCGATCTTCCGCGCATGATCGAGCATCTGAAGTCGCGTGGCGCACACGTGCTTTTCAATACCAACGCCGTGCTGCTTGATCAGGCGCGCGGTGATGCTGTTGTGGCAGCCGGTCTGGACGAATTGCGCGTGAGCCTGGACGCCATGACGCCGAGTCTGTATGCCCACCTGCGCGGCATCGACAAATTGCCTCGAATTCTGGACAACCTGCGCGCCTATGCCGCACGCCGCCGCGCGCGCGTGACGGTTGAATCGAAGCAGCCACGGGTGTCGCTGTGGTTCGTCGGCATGCGCGAAAATCTGCATGAACTGTTCGAGGTGGTCCGTTTTGCAGTCGATGCGGGTATTCCCGAAGTTCATTTGCAGCGGCTGGTCTATTTTGGCAGCGGTGAGACGCTTGATGAGGCCGCCACGGCAGAAGCCTCCCAATCGTTGCACGCCTTGCTTGAAGCGCAGCAGGAGGCCATGATCCGCGAGTGCGAAGCGCTAGCGAGCGCAAACGGCGTGGTGTTTAGCGCCAGCGGCGCTACAACGCCGGGGGAATCGCTGGAAGTCAAGGGGAAGACCCCCTGGCAGGGTTGCCATCGCCCGTGGTCGCTGATGTACGTGACCGCTACGGGCAACGCGTTGCCATGCTGCATTGCCCCGTTTGCTACCACAGACTATCCCGACATCATGCTGGGCAATGTGCTTGAGCAGTCGTTGGGACAAGTCTGGAATGGCGAGCGCTATCAGGCGCTTCGCGGTGCTGTGCTGAGCGACGCTCCCGCGCCATGGCCGTGTCAGCACTGCGGCGTGAAGTGGTCGCTATAACATATGCGCGTCACCGTCGTGATTCCCGCATGCAATGAGCAGACCTCACTGCCGCTGGTACTGAGAGCCATCCCAGCAACGTGGGTGCAAAGGGTAATCGTCTCAGACAATGGCAGCACGGACGATACAGCCGCAGTGGCGGTCGCGCATGGCGCGGAATTAGTGCGCGAACCGCGACGCGGATATGGCTTCGCCTGTTTTGCCGGCGTGCAGCATGCGATCGCCCAAGGCATACCTGATGTGATTGTGATGCTCGACGCAGCCAACAAAGAAGATTCCGGTGAAATGCCGCTGTTGCTCGATCTGTTGCGGAAGGGGACTGCCGACTTTGTGCTGGGCTCACGGGTCCGCCGCGCGCAACGTGGCGCGTTGCAGCCTGCCCAACGCTTCGGCAACTGGATGACCACACGCGTGATGCAGGCGTTGTACGGCGTCACAGTCACAGATTTGGCGCCGTTTCGCGCCATCCGCGCCTCTTTGCTCACGCGGCTGGACATGCGTGAGCGCACCTATGGCTGGCCGACGGAGATGATTGTGAAGGCGGCCATATGTCGCGCGCGCATCGCCGAGGTGGACGTCTCTTATCAACCGCGCTTGAGTGGAAAAAGCAAAGTGTCTGGCACAGTCCGCGGCAGCGTCAAGGCTGGGGTGGTGATCATGCGGACTGCGCTGGCCTATCGCAACTGGTGGCCGTCGGATGCCTAAGTGGGTCAAACCAACAGCGTGGCTTATTGCGACTGTCACGCTCTATGCATGCCTCAGCGCCATCTATCCGCTGGACACCGGCCTGAACAACCCACGCCGTTTGTGGGCTGAGCAGGCGGGTGCGAACCTCACCGTGTTGGCTACGCACGGACTCGTCTATAGCGGTCTGTTTCTCGCGTTTGCCCTTGCACTTCGGCACTCTGATGCGCTGCGCCTGTCAGAGCGTTGGATTTGGGCATGCTTTGCGCTGTCATCGCTCGTGCTGCTGTTTGGCTTTCCAGGTGAAAGCTCGGATGTCTTTGACTATCTATTTCGTGGCCGCATGCTGTCCGAGTACGACCGCAGCCCGCTCAACACGGCGCCGGCGGTATTCAAGAACATGCCATTTCATCGGTATATCACCTGGAGCCATTGGGTCGATGCTTACGGAC
This sequence comes from Chloroflexota bacterium, assembly GCA_031368515.1. Lineage (GTDB taxonomy): Bacteria > Chloroflexota > Anaerolineae > J036 > Brachytrichaceae > CANJQH01. The sequence goes on along the minus strand of JANMNW010000653.1, from coordinate 1,915 downwards.
CGCTCTGGGAGTATGTCAGTGGTGGTGTGGCCAGACTCGTTCGCCTGTCGGCTACGCCGGATCAGCTCGCTGTGGTGAATAACCAGACCTGTGACAATCAACCGGCTGTCTGCACGTATCTTGCGCGCTATGTCACAGCATATCGCCTGCTAGCAATTGCAGCCACAGCGGCTTGCGGCCTGCTGCTGCGCCAGATCGTGTCTGCAGGACAACGGCGGGCGGCTGTGGTGGCATTATTGGGCAATCCCCTGACATTGATATCTACCGCTCTCGGCGCGCACAATGATGCACTAATGATGGTGTTTGTGCTGGCTGGCATCGCGCTGTTGACGGCCGCACGAGCATGGTGGCGTTTGGTCCTCGGGCTGCTGCTGTTCCTGGTGGCCGCGCATGTCAAGTTGACCGCATTGGTGTTTTTGCCGGTGGCTTTGGCGTGGCTGTGGCGGCGTGATGGCGTGCAGCGCACAGCCGTCTCGGGCATACTGGCCGTCGGCTTGGGTGCCGGTTTGTCCTGGCTGCTCTACGAGCCGCTGGGTGGTTGGGCCACGCTCACGAAGAATCTTTACGAGCGGTCCGTTCTGTCTGCCAACTCAATAGGCGAACTGGTCTACTTGTACGTCAGGTTCGGGCTGGGGGTGGAACGCTATGCGGCGCAGATACCAATTGGCCGCGCCATGATGCTGTTGTTCGTCGTGCTTGCCGGCGGTGTATTGCTGCGTTGGATGGCGCGCAGGCCTGCGCCATCCACTGCGGGTTTGGGTGAGCTCGGCACGGTGGTGGCGCTACTGTATCTCTCGATAGGCAGCTTTTGGTTTCAATCCTGGTATGTTCTATGGGTGATCGCGCTGGCGGCGGCGTCGCCGGACAGCAGGTTGAATCGGCGCACGATTCCACTGTTATCGGGCGCGGTTCTGTTCGTGGCTCTGGGTGCCGACTATGCCCGGCACGGTGTGCCGCAGATTCTGACGAGCTGGCAGGTCAGCGCGTTGTTTGTCGCGTGCATGCTGATTCCGCTGTGTTCCGAGGTTCTAGCTTACTGGCGCACCATAACCAGAACCCCAGCGCAAGCAACGGTGTGATGACAACGCGCCGTTAGGTCGGCAGCAACAATAGCTTGGCGAGCAGGTTGCCCCGATCAGCGGCTGGTTTGAGCACACGGCGCAACACAGCGTCCAAACCAAAGACGCGCCCGGGCGTCAGTCCGATCATCATGATTGCCATAACGACGATGGTGATGTATGCCCATTCCCACTCATAGTCGCCGGGAATAGGCACGCCAGCCAGCCCCAATGTCAATTGGGCGGATACGCCCAGCGCAACTAATCCGCCCAGACGCGAGAACAAGCCCAAGAAAAGACTGGCGAAGATGAAGAATTCAGACCACCAGATCACGCTGCCAAACCAGCGAATATTGGGCGCAATAAATGAGTCGATGATTTGGCCATTGATGCGAGTGAGTGCGGTCAGGTCGACCGAGATCTCCTTGATCGGCGACTGCGGCCAATACTTGAGTTCCGCTACAAGAAACTTGCGCGGGCCTTTGTCAGCAAAAATCGACTCATAGCCCAGGTAAGTGCAAAGGCCGCTGGACTTGGTGTAGCCGCCCTTGCCGTCTTCTTTCTTGATGGCAAAATCGGCCGGGCAGCCGAAACTTGGCGGAAGCTTCCACCACAACTGGGTAAAGAAGAGATAGGCGAGCGCGATACGTCCGATGACGATCACAATCTTGCGAAGCGCGGTTTCCCATCGCGCCTCGTCGGCGCCTTTTAAGGGCTTGGACAAAATAGGAGGTGTTACTGCTGCGATGGTCGGTTCATCTGTTGACATGATTACTCCTTCAGAAAAAAGTCAGGCAGCTCGACCCTAAGTAGGTTTCTAAAAGGGCTGACCTGAAGAGGCGCATCGGAGTCGAGCC
>JANMNW010000613.1:0-7006 GCA_031368515.1 Chloroflexota bacterium | reverse complement strand
AGGCAACAATGTATAGCATCACCCATCGCTACTGCGAACGTTGTGAGCGTGTCACGGAGAACGGCCACTTGTGGTGCCAGGACCGTGATTGCCCGGCTGAGGAAAGTTGGCCAGTTTTTCAGTACGGCGACTATTTGGGCGATTTGAAGATCACTCGCTTGATCAGCGTCTGGCGCACGGCTGCGCTCTATGAGGCCGAGCGTGGCGGCGAGAAAAATCTGCAGACGGTCTGGGTCAAAGTCGCGCATGCCACACCCGAATGCGAACAACGGCTGCGCGACGAAGCGCGCTATCTGCATGACAAGTTGCGCAGCATCGCTCCGCCGCCCAAACGCGGTTTGGCAAAGTTGATTGCGTCCTTTCGCCCGCGCCCGCCGCGAAGCATTTTGCCGCAGCTGATGTCGCCCTCCCCGGTGGGCGCCACGGCGCCGTATGGCGAGACCACCGTCAAAGGCGTGCCGCGCGTGTATTGCGTCTATGCGGCTATGCAAGGCGTGACGCTGCGCGAAGCCATGCTTGAAAATCCGCAGGTGTGGCACTACGAAGCCGCCTGGGTGGCGCTGGTGATCACCGAAGCCATGCGCCCGCTGGCCGAGGACAAGCGCGTGCACATGAGCCTGACGCCGCGCGTGGTGTTGATCGATGTCGACAAAGAAGCGCATTGGCGGCCGGTGCTTTTGGATCTGGGCTGGATCTTGTCAGTGCAGGGCGACTCGGCGCAAAACTTTCCGGCGCTGTTCGAGCGTTCCGAACCGGCTTACACCGCTCCGGAAGTGGTGGCCGACAAGCGCGGCTCCGGCTTGTCGCTCTCGGCCGATGTGTATTCGCTCGGCATCATGTATTTTGAGATGCTGGCGGGCCGGCCTGGAGTGGCGCAACAGTGGCGTCGTGACGATGCGCTGATCCGCGATGTGATTGACTCCGCGCGCAAGCAACAGAGCCTGCCGCTTGCGCAGGATAAATTTAGGCCGGAGCTGAATCAGGCCGGCATCGTCGGCATTGTTGAACAGTCGATCGGTTCGCGGGAGCGCTCGGCCTCGATCCTGGAGGTTGCGCGCGCGCTTGCGGCGGTCTACGGCAACCCACCGCCTGAAAAACGCGAAATTCCAATCCGCAGCTACATCCTGGTGGTGGTGTTGGTTGTGCTTCTGATCGCGGTAATTCTGGTGGTGGTTGGCAGCTTGCTGGGCTGGTGGGTCGCGCGCTGACGCAAGCCGCTTAGGTGGAGGCGTTTTGTGCGCTGATTGCGAGCAGCCATGACAGCGCGGCGCTGCGATCGTTGAAAAACGAAATGGTGACGCCCCGGTTGCTGGCGACCGTCACGAAAAGCATGTTGCCGGTATCGGTGCGGAGGCCCGGCCAGCAGCAAGCAAACCGCAACCCTGGAATCCGAGTGACGAGTTCTTCGGCAAGCTTATAGGCGTCAAATTTTTCAAAATCAGCAATCGCCAGCGCGCTGTCGGAGACGGCCAGGACGCGTTTGCAACCATGTTTGGCGCAAATCTCGCTTAGGTCGCGCCATACATCCCGCACAGCAGACGGAGTAATTTGAAACGCCGGATGGAGGAATGCTGTGACATGCGTTGCGGCAATTTCAAAAGAGTAGCTGCCTGACATAGGGGCCATCCTAAACGAGTATGTCGAAAAAGCCGGCTGGCTACCGGCGAATGAGACGCAAGTATGGGAGCGACGTCTTGCACAGTAAGACGTCGAGGCTTGACGCAAGTTGCGGGTCGCAGATGCGTGCTGCTTACTGTATAGTCAACACGAACTGGTGCGCAGTTCGTAATTGAGAACCTTATATGACACAGTACTCCGATCTTGATCATGCTTCCGCGAATGCCATCCGAACGTTGACGCTCGATGCGGTGCAAACAGCGAATTCTGGCCACCCAGGCATGCCATTGGGCATGGCGGACGTGGCCTACGTGCTCCACTCAAAATTTCTGCGGAACGATCCGGCCGCGCCCAAGTGGTTTAACCGTGATCGTTTCGTGGTGAGCGCCGGTCACGGCTCGATGCTGGTGTATGCGCTCCTGTATCTAACGGGCGCGCCCGGCATGCCCTTGGATGAGCTGAAGCGTTTCCGACAGCTGCACAGCCGTACGCCGGGGCATCCCGAAAACTATGTGACCGAAGGCGTGGAAGTGACCACCGGGCCGCTCGGCAGCGGCACGGCGAACGCCGTAGGCATGGCGCTGGCCGAAGCCTGGCTGGCCGCGAAATTGAACCGGCCGGGCCACACCGTGGTCGACCACCACACCTATGCGATTGTGAGCGATGGCGATCTTCAAGAAGGGGTCAGCCACGAGGCCGCCTCACTGGCCGGGCACCTCGGCCTGGGCAAGTTGATCTGGTTCTACGACGACAACACGATTTCGATAGACGGGCCGACATCGTTGAGTTATAGCGATCATGTGCCGATGCGCTTCAAGGCGTATGGCTGGCATACCCTCACCGTCGATGCGCATGACATGGACGCAGTTGAGCAGGCGATTCGCGAAGCGCATTACATCACCGACCGGCCCACGTTGATCTCCTGCAAGAGCGTAATCGGCAAAGGCCTTCCCAAGCAGGGCACCTCAAAAGCGCATAGCGATGCGCCGGGCTGGGAAGATGTCAAGGCTGCCAAGCGTTCGTATGGCGCAGATCCGGAAAAAACCTTCTCTGTGCCTGATGACGTGCTTGCACGCTGGCGCGATATCGCAGCATCCGGCGCAGCAGCGCATGCCGAGTGGAATCGCGCGGTTGCGGATTTGGCCGACGCCGACCCCGCCACAGCGGCGCTTCTGCGCGCGGCCATTTCCGGCGAGCGGCCCGCCAACTGGGCCGTGGCGCTGCCGCAATTTAACCCGGCCGACAAGCCGCTTGCCACGCGCGCGGCCAGCGGCGCGGTGATCGATGCCATTGTCGGCGCGGTGCCGTCACTGCTGGGCGGCTCGGCCGATTTGACGCCGTCCAACAACACCCTGCCCAAAGACGCCGCCTCGCTCAAGAAAGGCGATTTCAGCGGGCGTTATGTGCGCTACGGCATTCGCGAGCATGGCATGGCCGGCATCATGAACGGCATGGCGCTGCACGGCGGCGTGATCCCGTATGGCGGCACGTTCTTCTGTTTCAGCGATTTCATGCGCCCGGCGATACGGTTGGCGGCGTTGAGCGGCGCGCACACGATCTTCGTGTTCACGCATGATTCGATCGGCTTGGGCGAAGACGGCCCGACCCATCAGCCCATCGAACAATTGGCCAGCCTGCGCGCGATGCCGGGGTTGATCACCATTCGCCCGGCGGATGCCAATGAAACGGCCGTCGCCTGGAAAGTGGCGGTCGACTCGATCGGGCCGGTTGCGCTGGTGCTCTCGCGCCAGGCGCTGCCGATCTTGCCGCGCAGCGAAGGCTTGCTCAAAGGCGCCTACGCCTTGCGTGACGACGCCGACCCGCAGGTGATTCTGATCGGCAGCGGCAGCGAAGTGAGCCTGTGCCTGGATGCGGCCAAAGTGTTGGCGGAGCGGGGCGTGCGGGTGCGCGTGGTGTCGATGCCGTCATGGGAGTTGTTTGACGCGCAGAGCCCGGACTATCGCGCAGCCTTGCTGCCAATTCTGACGCCAAAGGTTGTGGTGGAGGCCGGCGTGTCGCAGGGCTGGCACAAATACACCGGGCCGCTGGTGCGCATGATCGCGATCGACGACCGCTTTGGCGTTTCGGCGCCCTACAAGGACGCCTTCAAAGACTACGGCTTTACGGTGGACAACGTGGTGGAGCAGGCGCTGGCGGTGCTGCGAAGCTAAGGACGCAGTTCGCGCAGTTCCCCGCGCACGCGCATCAGCAGCCGGCCCAGCATGTTTTTGCCCGAGCCATCGCCGCCATCGCCCCAGTAGTGGTCGTTTGCGGTGTGCTCGACCAGATCGGCGTCGCCGGTGGCCAGAAGGAGCGCGCGCAGATGGCTGTGCTGCGTGAACTTGGCGCGCAGCGCGTCGAGCATGGCTTGGTCTTTGACCGCGTCCCAATCCGCGCGCGGCGGGTGTTGGGGATCGCGCGTGAGGTTTTTGGACACCATCGGGGAGTGGGCGCACCGCACGACTTCGGCGTACTCTGTTCCGTCATATTTCATGGCTTGATAGTAATGCTCGGTGGTTGGCCAGAGCTGGCCGTCCAGAAAGATCGGGCTGCTGGCAAAATTGGACAGCCAACCGAAGTTCTGAGATTCGTCGTAAAAATGAATTGCGGACATGGCTCGATCATAACGGGCTCGCGTCCAGATCCGGCAACCGGAACCTTCCAAGTCAGCAGATGAGATGATATAAACAGGATATTAGGATTGCCAGTTTGTGAGCTAACTATCTACCCGGGTTGTAAATACGATGACCGCAGAGAATTATGGAAAGGTCTCGAAAGATGCGTCGCTTCGCCACCCTGCGAAAAAGCGAATTGCGCGCTCGGAGAGTTTGCGAAATCGGGTTGCCAGTGTGCGCAATCAACCCGTGACCCAGCGCAAGCAACACCGCACGTTCCAGCCTTCCGCCATTTATGACCTGCAGCGGCGCGTCAAGCAGGCGATTATTGACAATTTGGGCCTTCAGGCCCTCTGCGAACTCATTTGCAGCACGGCTGTTGAGAGCGCTGGGTTCAGCAAGGCATCGATTGGACGGGTCGATGCGAATTCACTGAAAGTCACACCTGCAGCAGCGGCAGGCTCACTCGATAAAGTTTCTGTGTCATTTGACCGCCTGGAGATGATCAGTGAGTTGTCGATCCACCGCGAAGCCGGATATTTTGTGCTGAAGCTTCCCATATTTGTGGATGGCAGGGTAGTCGCAATTCTCAATTTGTGCGCGCTGGGGCGCGGCCGCTTGTTTGAATCACACAAACTGCTGCTTAAGGCGCTCGCTGATGATATTGGCCTGGCTTTGCATATGCATGAGCGTGAGTTGTGGCACGAGAATGCAGCCCTCACCGCCCGCGCCGGCAAAGAACGATTGGAACGGGCGATTGATCGTGTCAAACTCGGAATCTGGGAACTTGATGTTGCCAATCAATCGGGTTGGTGGTCAAAGCAAATGTATGAACTGCTGGGTCTTGAGAATTCTGGAGAAGTTCCCACAATTGAACAGTATCTCGAATGCATTCACCCCGAAGAACGCGCGCATGTTGCCGCCTTTTTGGATCGGTTGAATCAGGGCATTGCGCCGGCCATCCGTGAGTTTCGCAGCAATCCGGATCGCGGCCCCGTTCGCACTCTGGCGCCCACAATAGAAATAGACTTTGATGCTCATGGGCAGCCAGTGCGGCTTGCCGGCACAATCAGCGATGTGTCGGAGTATCGGCGCATCGAAGCGGAACTGCGTGAAAATGAGATTCGCTTTCGCAAATTGGCGGAATCCACGGCAGCGGCAATCTTGATATATGACGCCCAGGGCATCGTCTACGCCAATCCAGCTACGGAAAGGTTGACCGGATATAGCCACGCGGAGTTGATGGGCAAAAGTGTCGTGGAACTGGCCCATCCTGAGTCGCGTGCAGCGATTCAAGACCGCACCATGAGGCGTCTGCGCGGCGAGCCGGTGAGCGAAGAAGTTGAGATTAAAACGGTAACCAAAGACGGTGTGGATCGCTGGATTTCTCTGCGGGGCACGGACAGCACCTATCTGGGCCGGCCAGTAGGAATGGTCACTGCATTTGATATTACGGAAAGAAAGCGCACGGGCGAGGCTCTGGACCATCGTTATCGAGAGCTGGCTGCCATCTATACTGCGTCTCACAAGCTTCAGAAATTGCTTACACCTGAGCGTTTGGCGCAGGAAATCATTGAAGTATTGGAAGCTACTGTCAAATATCAATATGGTGCAGTCCTGCTAGTCGATGAAGCATCCCAGCAACTTTACCCTTTTGCATTGAGCGATCAAGGCCGCGGGTCGGAGTTTTTGGAGGCCGACATAGCACTTGTCCGTTCTCAAGGCATTATGTTGAGCCAGGGGGTTACCGGCTGGGTGGCGCTGCATAACACACCTGCGCGCATTGATGATGTGCGTCAAGATTCGCGCTATTTTTCGATGCGCGATGATGTCCGTTCGGAGTTGTGCGTTCCGTTGCGAATCCAGGACAGGCTCATTGGTGTGGTGAATGTTGAGTCTCCTGAGCTGGGCGCCTATAGTGAGGACGATCAACGTGTGCTTGAAACGATCGCCACGCAAATTTCAGTTTCTATTCAGAATATGCGCCTGGTGGAGGACCTTAGTCAGAGCCGCGATCGGTTAACCGACCTGTCACGCAGATTGGTTCAAGCGCGTGAAACGGAGAGCCGGGCCATTGGGCGCGAACTGCATGACCAGATTGGGCAGATTCTTACGGCTCTCAAACTGACGTTGAACTTGATACCCCGCCTCCCACCTGACTTAGCGGCGCAAAAGCTAAGCGGCGCGGAAGAGCTGGTCACCGACCTGTTGGAGCGGGTGAGCCGGCTGTCACTTGAGTTGCGCCCACCCATGCTTGACGACCTGGGATTGATTCCCGCATTGCTTTGGCATGTCAACCGTTTTCAGGAATTAACCGGCATTGCCGTCGATTTCAAGCACAGCGGCGTGGAAGGCAAGTGCCTGGGGTCGGAAGTGGAAACCAGCGCCTATCGCATCGTTCAGGAGTCGCTTACCAATGTTGCCAGGCATGCCAATGCCACTCGCCTGGATGTTCAGGTGCGAGCGCTGAATCACGAATTGATTATCAAGATCAGCGACAACGGCCAGGGGTTTGACACCACGGGTGCACTTTCGTTGAATCGCGGGCTGAGCGGCATACGCGAGCGCGCGCATCTGCTGGGCGGCACTTTTCATATTGAATCTCAAGCGGGCAGCGGAACAAGCAAGACGATTCATCTGCCGCTTTCGATGCCACGGTCATGATCACGATTGTCATCGCCGACGACCACCAAATTTTGCGCGAAGCCATGCGCCTTCTGCTGGAATCCCAGTCGGATTTTCACGTGCTGGCGGAGGCGGGAGACGGCCATGCA
>JANMNW010000609.1:0-1902 GCA_031368515.1 Chloroflexota bacterium | reverse complement strand
TGAAGCCATTTTTCCGCCAGTTTGTCCACAGGTTTTGCACAGTGCGATACATTTCGTAGCATCAATTTCGTAGCCAGATATGGGGGTGGTTTTTGGTACGCCCCCCAGTTCTTGGCACTGAGGGCCTGCGACTTTTGGATTAGGGCTGGTTTAAATTCTCACCTGGTTCACATAAAAGCACCCCAAGTGTGGACAAAGCCCCTCCCAGCTGGGGATAAGCAGGGGGCATTGGGGATAAGTCCCATTGCATCACCCCGCGCAATAAATATGATTATAGTAAGGTTTTTTAAATATGTTGCCGTTCGACGGTAGGCGAGATTCGGTCCAAAGTCTGATGACAAGCTCCGCATAAAGCAGCTGTGGACAACATTCTGGTGGATAAGATTATCCCAGCAATGCTACGGTGTTGCGCATTATGCAAAGCGAAATTACGATTGCCTCATATACATTCACATGTTCCAAACAGTGCTTGATACTCCTGTTGGGCGGCTGCTGATAGAAGGCACCCAGATGGCGATCACCGGCGTGCGCTTTGTTCCGCCGGACACACGCGCAGGGCAATCGTGCCGGGTGCTCAATCAGGCGCGCCGCGAGCTGCGCGAATATTTTCGCGGCAAGCGCAAGTCGTTTGACGTGCCGGTGTCGCTGGTTGGCTGCTCCGAGTTTAAGCGCTCGGTGCTGGAACACGTCGCCGCCATCGACTATGGCCAGACCAGCACCTATGCCGAGATCGCCCGGCGCATCAAAAAAGCGACCGGCCCGCGCGCGGTCGGGCAGGCCAATGCGCGCAACCCGATCAGTATCATCATCCCATGCCACCGCGTTTTGGGCAGAAACGGCAAGCTCACCGGCTATGGCGGCGGCGTGCGCGCCAAAGAGTGGCTGCTCAAGCACGAAAAGGCCATCCTCGTATGAGCCCGTTGCGCGTCGCCATCGATTGCCGCCTGATGCAACACCGCAAAGCCGGCATCGCCAACTACACTCGACGCCTGATTCAGGCACTCGCCCGGCAATGCGCCGCCGGGTTCGAAATCAGCGCGCTGCTCGACCGCCGTGACAGCGACACCCTCTGGCTGCCGCCCACGGTGCGCGTGCTGCGCGCAGTGACGCCGGCCCATCACCCGTATGAGCGCATGGCGCTGGCCGCCGAATTGGCCGTGCTGGCGCGAACATCCGGTTTTGATGTGCTGCATTCGCCCGACTTCATCACTTGCGACGGCCCGTTCAAAAAAGTCGTGACCATTCACGACCTGTATTTCGCGGAGCATCCGGACGTGCTGGACGAGGACGGCGCGCGCTATTACGGCCGCACGCGCTGGAGCGCGCAGCGCGCCGATCGCATCATTGCGGTGTCCGCGTTTACCGAGCGCGATATCGTGCGGCTGTTGGGCGTGCCGCAGCGAAAAATAACCGTGGTGCATGAGGCGCACGACAATCCGCCGCAACGACAGGCGGGCGCGCTGCGGCCGCCCGAACACCCGTACACGCTGTTTGTCGGCACCTTTGAGCCGCGCAAAAACGTGGCCACGTTGATGCAGGCGCTGGCGCAGACGCCGCCGGAGGTGCGCTTGATTGTGGTCGGTGAAAGCGGCTGGGTCGAAAGCGAGCCCTCGGTTGTCGCGCGCGCGCTGGGTTTGCACAAGCGTGTGCATTTTGCCGGCCGCGTCGGCGACGACGAGCTGGACCTGCTGTATCGCAACGCGCGCATGTTGCTGCTGCCCTCGCTGTCCGAGGGCTTTGGCCTGACGGTGCTCGAAGCGATGTGCCGCGGCATTCCGGTGATCTGCAGCGACAGCGGTTCGCTGCCCGAGATCGCCGGTGGCGTGGCCTTGCTGCACAATCCGCGCGATGCGCAGCAGCTTGCGAAATCGATTACGCGGCTGTGGAACGACCCGGCCGAGC
>JANMNW010000607.1:0-2115 GCA_031368515.1 Chloroflexota bacterium | reverse complement strand
TCGAGCCAGTGGAGGCCGACCGGCGCGTGCGCGGGCTGGTCAACGGCGAGTACAAGCTGGTGTTAGTGGCGCCCGAACGCTTGCGCAGCGGCCATTTTCTTGGCGCGCTCACGCATGCCGATCTGAGCTTGATCGTGGTGGATGCGGCGCACTGCCTCTCGCTATGGGGCCCCGATTTTCGGCCGGATTATTTGCACATTGCGCGCATGCGCGAGCGCGCGCTCGCATCCGGCAAACAACCGCAGGCCACGCTGGCGCTGACCGCCACCGCCACGCCGCGCACCGCCGACAGCATCTGCGCGTTGCTCGGCATCGACGCCGCCGAGCGCGTCATCACCGGCTTCAACCGTCCCAATCTTTTCTTTGATGTGCGCCACACGCCCGGCAAGCGCGACAAGATCGAACAGATTCGTGAGCTGGTGACAGGCCCCGATGCAGCCGGCGCGGGCATCATCTATGCCGGCACGCGCAACGACGTCGAAGAGATCGCGGCCTATCTGCGCGATAACCTGGGACTCAAAGCGCAGGCCTATCACGGCGCGATGCCCGCCCGCACGCGCGACAACGTTCAGGACCAGTTCATGTCCGGCGATCTGCCGCTGGTGGTGGCGACCAACGCATTCGGCATGGGCATCGACCGGCCCGATGTGCGCTTTGTGCTGCACTTTTCAATGCCCGCCTCGCTTGAGGCGTATTACCAGGAAGCCGGCCACGCCGGGCGCGATGGGCTGCCCGCGCGCGCGATCCTGCTGTACTCGGCCCAGGACATCTCACTGCAGGAATTTTTCATCGACGCCAACACGCCGGACGCCAACGATTTGCGCGATGCTCAGCGCCTGTTGGCGGCCGAGCCCGGCGCCACATCCGATGTGTTGGCCACGCGCACGGGCATGAAAGAGATCAAGGCGCGCGTGACGCTGGAGCTGCTCAACAGCGCGCCCGGGCCGTTGAACGATGCCGCGGTCGCCCGCATTTCGCGCCTGGTTAACGAGCGCCGCGATCATCGCGTGCATCTGCTCGGCGTGATGCGCCGCTATGCCGAGGGCGAAAGCTGCCGGCGCCGCGCCATTTTGGATTACTTTGGCGACGCCGGCCCGGCCGATGCGCCGATCTGTTGCGATGTGTGCGAAACGCAAACGACGCTGGCGGAAATGGGCGCCGGGCGCGCCGCCGAAACGCAAAGCGAACGCGCGGCGCTGATCGTGCTGGACACCATTGCCGGGTTTGCCGCGCGCGATTTTGGCGTGGGCAAAACAAAGCTGGCCCATATCCTGAAAGGCTCGTCGCGTGACGATGTGTCGCGCTTTGCGCAAAACCGCAACTATGGAAAATTCAAGGCGCTAAAGCTGGCGGAAATTGACGCGCTCGTCGCGCAGCTGATGGGGGCCGGATTTCTCAAACAGGTGGGCGGCGAGCGCCCGGTGCTGCAGTTGACGGCGCGCGGCGAAGTGGCGCTGGAAGCGCGCCTGGCCATCGACATCGCGCTGCCCACGCTTGCGCGCAAGAAAGCGGTCGAACGACAGCGCGCGAGCGCGAGCATCGGCGGAACGGTCGCGGCGACGCTGGCGCTGATACATGACGGACGCACTGTGGCGCAGGCGGCGGCCGAACGCGCGTTGACCATCGGCACGATCTTCACGCATTGCGCGCAGCTGATTGCGGAAGGCCAGTTGAGCATCGACCGCGTGGTGCCGCGCGAACGGCAGGCGCGCATTCGCGCCGCTGCCGACACGCTCGGTCCGATTCAGGCGCTGGCGCCGCTCAAAAGCCTGCTGCCAGCGGACTACGATTATGGCGAGATTCGCTGCGTGGTCGCATCCTGGCGCAAGTGACAAGTGACCGCAAGTCGGCTCACCGATGTGCGTACGCTTTGCTACATGCCTTTCGACGTTGAATGACAAATTCCTCAACGCGCTCATTGCTCTCGCAATCAATACTGCGAAAGATCTTTTTGTTGCCCTGGCTGCCGCCTAAGCGCAATTCTAGGTATGCGGACCTAGGCTTGGGCTACGACTATAGGTGTAGAAGGCTAGGCAGTAAGAACGACAACGAGACCTGCAAAGTTACGAGAAAGAACGGAGCACACATCATGAAGAAAATTCGCCGCAACTACCC
>JANMNW010000596.1:0-6162 GCA_031368515.1 Chloroflexota bacterium | reverse complement strand
CTGCATGGCTACAATCGTCCTACTGACCGGCGGCACATTGCCGCCGGTCGACCAGGGTCGAGATAATTGGAAGAGGAAAATGACCAACAACGACTATGTCGGCGCCATCCGCTCTTGGCGTGAAAAGTACGAAAATGGACTGCGCGCGCCGGAGAGTTGGCTCTCGCTCACCGGCCTGTTTATGCTTGATGACGGCGACTACCTTGTCGGAAGCGATTCGGGCAGCGATGTGGTGCTGCCGGCCAGCGCGCCGACGCATCTGGGTGTGCTGCACTTTGCCAACGGAGCCGCGACGCTCGACATCACCTGCACGGAAACAGTGAATGTTTCCGGGAAACCCGCCAAGCGCGCGGCGCTGACCGACAACAGCGCCGGCGCGCCCACTTTGGTAACTGTGGGCAGCGTAATCTTTTTCATACACGCTTTCAGCGGCACGCACGCGGTGCGCGTCAAAGACACCGCCAACCCGGCACGCGAGTCTTTTCCTGGCTGCGTGTGGTTCGATGTCGATCCGCGTTACAACGTGCAGGGCCGCTTTATGCCCAATGCCGCGCCGCGCGTCTTTGAGGTGACCACATCGCGCGACACGTCGGACGACTATGCAAGCATCGGAATCGTGGAATTCGAACTGAACGGGCGGGCGCTGCGGTTGCATGCCGAAGCCGCCGGCCACGAAAACGGGCTGTTCATCGTTTTTCGCGATGCCACCTCTGGCAGGCAAACGTATGGCTCGTCGCGCTATGTGATGGCCACTCGCCTGCCCGATGGCTCGGTTGCACTGGATTTCAACAAAGCCTTCAATCCGCCCTGCGCTTTTTCGCCATTTGCCACATGCAAGCTCGCGCCACGCGAAAACGTGCTAACGGTTGCGATTGAAGCGGGCGAGCGCATGCGTGCTGAGACCAATCACTGAGTGACAATTACGCTGCCGGGCTGGGCGCGAGCTTGGGTGATGTTTTTATCGCCAACGTCACAAGGGCTCCGATAACCAGAATCACCACACCCGCCCACAACGGTGCGGCTGGGCTGAAGCTGTCATAGGCGGCGCCGGCGGCGATCGGCCCGAAGACGGCCATCAAATTTTGCAGCGCAGAATTAACGCCGGATAATTTGCCTTGCTCGCGCGGCTGCACTTTGGCTGCGGTGAGCGCGCCAATGGTCGCCCAGAAGAAGCCGCCCAAGCCATTGCGAAAAACGGTGCTTGGATACAGCCACCAGAATGATGGCGCCAAAACCACCCAGGCAATGCCAATCGCCAGCCCCAGCAAGCTGGCTATGGTCATGGTCTTTTCGCCAAATCGCTTGACCAAAGGCCGCACCAGCGATCCTTGCACGATGGCGGTAATCAGCCCGCCCGCCACAAACACGGTGGCGATCTGCGCCGCGCTGACCGTGAAATGCTCGCTGACGTATTTGGCAAAGGTGCTGTTGATGCCGTTAAATGCAAATGCAAAAATGCAGCTGATCAGGATCAGAATCGGCATGCCGGGTTTGGCGGCGATTTCGGCAATCGTGACCAGCGGGTTGAAACTGCTGAGCGTGAGCGGCTCTTTGTTGCGGCGCTCTTTGGGCAGCGATTCGGGCAAAGCAAAATACATCAGCACCACACTGACAAGCGAAAGGATGGCCGCGGTGAACGCCGGGGCGTCGATGCTGATCAGGCTGGTGGCTGCGCTCAGCGCCGGGCCAAGCACAAAGCCCAGACCGAAGGCCATGCCGATAAGCGCAAAGTTTTGCGGGCGTTCTTCCGGCGTCGAAACATCGGCGATATAGGCCGTGGCCGTCGAGAAATTTCCACCGGTGATGCCGTCGATCAGGCGCGACAGAAACAGCACCCACAACGCGCCACCAATGCCAAAAATAAGATAGCCAATCGCAGAGCCAAGCACGCTGATCAGCAAGACCGGACGACGGCCGATGCGGTCGCTGATGTTGCCCATCGCCGGCGCGGCCACGAACGAGGCAGCGGCATAAATGCCGGTGAGCAGCGTGACTGTGAACGCATCGCTGCTGTAGCGCTTTACGATAAACGGCGCGACGGGCAGCAGGATGGTCAAGCCGATGATATCCATCAGCATCACAAACAAAATCAGGCCGAGTGCGCGCTTTTTGGCGACGCCTTCGACGACGGGCTTGGGTGACAGATAGGCGGGTGGGGTGGCGGACATAGCATTGGATTCTACGCGCCGCGGCTGGCCAACTGGCTGATTGCTTCGCATTCAGCCTCACGTACAACACAATGCGAAATGCAGTATGGCGGAGCTAATCCCCCGCCCGACTGCGTTGGCACATGGCTGATTGGAATCTTTCTTGCAAACCGGATGCGGAGATGGCGGTCAAGCGCATGGATGCGTGGTGGCACGGCGCCGTCATCGACCGTCCTGCGATCCACGTGACTGCGCCTAAACCAGCGCCATTGCCGCTGCCGAAAAAGGCGCACGCCACACAGCGGGACCGTTGGCTCGATGTGGACTATGTCGTCGCGTGCGCAGATATCGCAGCGGCCAACACCTACTGGGCCGGCGACGCATTGCCCATGGTGTGGCCCAACCTGGGCCCCGAAGTGCTCAGTGCGTGCATGGGCGCCGATTTGGAGTTTGGCGAGACCACCTCATGGAGTGTGCCCGTCTTGCATGATTGGGCGGATGCGCCAAAGCTCACACTGCGGCGCGACAGTCTGTATGTGCAAACGCTGCTGAGCATGTTGCAGAACATGCTTGAGGCTGGCCGCGGCAAGTACGTGGTGGGGCTGACAGACATCCATCCGCGCCGATCTGGCCGCATCCTTTCGCGACCCGCAACAGTTCTGCGTCGATCTGATCGACTCGCCCGAGCGCGTGCACGCGCTCACCAAGCAGCTGTTTTCGGCATTCTTCGAATTCTATGAATTGCAGCACAACGTGTTGCTGGCTGGGGGCCAAACATTGACGACGGCATGGCTGCCGCTATTTGTGCCGGACGGCCGCAATTACATTCCATCCTGCGACTTTTCGATCATGATTTCCAACAAAATGTATCGGGAGTTCTTTGTGCCGGAACTCGTGGCGGAAATCGACTGGCTTGATCGATCGATCTATCACCTTGACGGTCCGGGCGCACTGCGACACTTGGACACGCTGCTCGACATCAAAAAGCTCGACGCAATTCAATACGTCTACGGCGACGGCGCGGCGCCGGCGTCGCGCTGGATCCACGTCTATCAGAAAATCCAGCGCGCGGGCAAAAAGATGCATATCAGCATCACGCCCGATGAGCTGGACGTATTCATGGATAGCCTCAAGCCGGAGGGCGTCATGCTTTCCATGTCCGCATCTTCGGTTGAAGAGGCGGATGCGATTTTGGAGACAGTGGCGAAGTGGCGCTGAGGGGTGGGGCGGTTGATCGGCATGCGGTGGGCGGCAAGCAATGCCACGTTCTCTGCCTACTGCATACCGATCAACCGCCCCATCGCTTACCGCTTCCGCTTCGGCAGGCGCATGGGCAGGGTGGTGCGGCGCACGCCGTCAAATTGGAACAGCGCATTGCCCACGGCGCCTGCTGTCGGCACCAGTCCGATTTCGCCCACGCCTTTTGCGCCATAGGGCCCATACGGATCCGGCACCTCGACGCCGATGACCTGCATCTCCGGCATCTCTTTTGCGCGCAGGATGCCGCACTTGCGCAGCATGGTGCTCTTCGGCCGGCCGTTTTCCATAACCAGCTCTTCGCTGATGGCGTAGCCCAGGCCCATGTGGATCGAGCCTTCCAACTGGCCTTCGAACAGCGTCGGGTTAAAGATCTTCCCGGCGTCGTGCGCGGCCACGATCCTGCTGACCTGGCCTTCGTCGTTCAGCACGACAAGCTGTGTGGCATAGCTGTATGAAAAATGCGTGCGCGCGGGTTTGCCGTTCTCGTGGCCGGGCTTTGTCGTCCAGTCCACGCCCCATTCGCCCAGATACTCGCGGCCAACCAGCTGCCCCAGCGTATGCGTTTTGAGGTCCTCTTTGAGCTGGCGGCAGGCGGCGATAGCGGCGTTGCCGACCAGCGCTGTGGCGCGTGACGCGGTCGTCATACCGGCGCTTTGCTCGTATTTCGTGTCCACGCGCACTTCGATCACGCGCGGGTCGATGCCGGTCTCGTTGCACACCGTCTGCAACACCACGTTGTGCACGCCCTGGCCCATCTCGGTCCATCCATGATCGACCACCACATGATCGGGCCGGTCGACAAACACGCGCACTTTGCTATTCTCAAGCAAAGCGTTGCCCGCGCCGGTGTTTTTCAGGCCGCAAGCGATGCCGACAAATTTGTGCTTGTAGAACTCGTCCTTCACCGCCAGCAATGTTTCTCGCACGCCGACGCCGCCTTCCAAAATCTGATTGGTGCTGGTCATG
The DNA here is from genome assembly GCA_031368515.1 of Chloroflexota bacterium. Classification (GTDB taxonomy): domain Bacteria; phylum Chloroflexota; class Anaerolineae; order J036; family Brachytrichaceae; genus CANJQH01. The sequence continues at coordinate 1,789 of JANMNW010000596.1, read as the reverse complement.
CTTCCAACCACCAGCGCGTTGTCATAGCGAAACTGCCAGCGGTCGAACCCGCCTTTCAGGCACAGTTCATCGATTAAGCTTTCGAGGCCGTAAGTGGCCTGATTGACGCCAAAGCCGCGCATCGCGCCACAGGGTACATTGTTGGTGTAGGCGGCAAGGGCTTCCAGATCGGTGACCGGGACATAGTAGGCGCCAGTGGCATGGCCGACACAGCGTTCAAGCACTTTTGCGCCGACCGAAGCATAAGCCCCGGAGTCGCCGATAAACTTTACCTTTACAAAGGTGAACTTGCCTTGCGCGTCGCAGCCGAGTTCGTAATCCATCCAGACCGGATGGCGTTTGGGGTGCATCAAGATCGACTCGTGCCGGGTGAGCTTGACTTTGACCGGCGCGCCGAGCAAATGCGCGGCGACTGCCGCATGTCCTTGCACGGTCAGGTCTTCCTTGCCGCCAAAGCCGCCGCCGTTTGGCACCAGAATCACGCGCACGCGCGGCAGCTCCCAGCCGAGCAACTTGGCGATTTGTTTGCGGTCTTCAAAAACGCCCTGACCCTGTGAGAGCACTTCGACGGCGGCCTTGCCGTCGAACTCAGCCGGATAGGCGATGGCCGCCTCGGGTTCCATGAAGCCGTGCTCGATCCATTGCGTTTGAAACACGTTGCGCGCGACATGCGCCGATTGCGCGCGCGCGGCAGCCACATCGCCGCGGCCGGTGGCGCTTCGGGTGAGCACGTTGTTTTGCGGGTGGTATGGATTGACCACGGGCGAACCCGGCTCAAGCGCTTTGTGGGCGTCGAGCACCGGCTCAAGCACGTCATAGTCCACTGTGATGAGCGCGGTTGCGGCGCGCGCGATGGCGTCGCTTTCGGCGACGACGCAGGCAAGCACATCGCCGACGTAGTTGGTCGTTTCGCCGATGTCGATCATCAACGGCCAGTCCTGGTAAATCAGGCCGATGACGCGATCGCCGGGCACGTCTTTTGCGGTGATGACGCGCTTGACGCCTGTCAGAGCCGCGGCGGCGGCGACATCGATGGATTTGACGCGCGCGCGCGGATGATCGCTGAAACGCAAGGCGCCGTGCAACAAGCCGTCCATTTCAATATCGTCGACATAAGGACGCGTGCCGAGCACCAGGCGCTGCGCATCGTACTTCGGATGATCGGCGCCGACATGGCCGTCGGAGTGTTTGAGCGGCACTTCCTCTTCATTGCGAATGGCTTCGGCTGCGCAAGCGATGGCGTCGACGATTTTCTTGTAGCCGGTGCAGCGGCACAAGTTGGGCGTCAGGGCGTCGGCAATCTCCTCGCGTTTGGGATCCGGATTCTTGTCGATCAACGCGTTGGCCTGCATGACGATGCCCGGGATGCAGAAGCCGCACTGTACGCCGCCGCTATTGACGAAGGAGTTGGCGTAGACCTGTTGGCGAAACTCGTCCAATCCCTCGATGGTGGTGACTGTGGCGCCCTCGAGCTTTTTCATGAGCGTCACGCAGGAGAGTGTGCCTTTCCCGTTGACTTGCACGGTGAAGCAGCCGCATGCGCCCAGAGGCGCGCATCCGACCAAGGCGGACATGATGTGTTGCTGTTCGCGCAGGAAGTTCAAAAGCGGCAGATCGGGGTCGCCGTCATACTGGATAGGATGGCCGTTTAGCGTCAGGTTCATTTGAAAATCTACTGGAATGCGTTGGCAGCCCGGGCGAGTAACGGGAGTTTACACGAGCCCGAGGAGTTATGTAGGATACAGATACCGGATCTTGCAGCTCGCCGACCTGCCAGATCCGGCATCTG
>JANMNW010000559.1:0-2297 GCA_031368515.1 Chloroflexota bacterium | reverse complement strand
CTGTTCGCTGTAGCGTTCTGCCAAGGTTTCTTCCGCCATCCCCGAACCTTACACGTTTTGGCTTGTCCTTGTTTGGTTCCGGCTTGTCCGGCTTAGGTATGCTACGGGAAGAGCCGCATAAGTCAACCTTCCTCTCTTTGTAGCACTGTCAGTCGCTTGCGCGATCGCCCCTTCCCGGAGCACAATAGCCGCATGAACGAACCCATGGACGTGATCGTCATTGGCAGCTTTGTCATGGCATTGACCACGCGCCTGCCGCGCATGCCGGCGGCCGGCGAATCGCTGATCGCCGATTTGCTCGATATCGGGCCCGGCGGCAAAGGCAGCAACCTGGCCGTCGCCGTGGCGCGGCAAGGCGCGCGCGTGGGGCTGGTGGCCAAGGTCGGCGCCGATCTGTTTGGCGATGTCGCACTCAAGCTGTATGCCGACGAAGGCATCGACGCCTCGCATGTCGTGCGTGCCAACGACGCGCAAACGGGTGTGGCCTTGATCTATCTCGAACACTCCGGCGAAAACCGCATCGGCATTTATCCGGGCGCCAATGCCGCGCTCACGGCGGCCGAAGTGGAACGCATCGCGCAAGCGCCCGGATTTTCAACAGCCCGGGTTCTGGCAACCCAACTGGAGATCGGCGACGAGGCCGTGATGGCGGCCGTCAAGCTGGGCGCCGCTCACGGCAAAACCGTGCTGCTCAACCCGGCGCCGGCGCGCCCATTGCCCGCCGAAATTTTGCGCCATGTAGACATCCTCACACCCAATGAAGGCGAGAGCCGCTTGCTGGCAGGAGTCGATGCGAGTGCGGCGCTCAACGATGCCGAAGTGGGCCGGCGCTTGCTTGCACTGGGACCGCGCACGGTCATCATCACCCTGGGCGAGCGCGGCTGCCTGATCGTGCAGCGCGATGCCGAGCCGCTGCTCGTGCCCGCGTTCGCAGTGCAGGCGATCGACACGGTGGGCGCAGGCGACGCATTTAGTGGCGGTCTGGCAGTGGCGCTGGCCGACGGCAAAACCTTGCCGGAAGCCGCGCGCTGGGCATGCGCAACCGCCGCGCTGTCCGTGATGCACGTCGGCGCTATCCCCGGCTTGCCGCGCCGCGCCGAGATCGCCGCGTTGACGCAACGCGCATGACGGCCGGTGGCCAGCCCGCGGCCGGTATTGGCTTTCCGCCAAACGCATCTATCATGCCCGGCATGGCGCGATTGCAGCCGCACAGCCGCATGAGGTTCATGATCCTAGCCACGATTGGATTGATGGTCGTGCTCAGCGTGCGCGATGGCATCCGGTTTCAGCGCATGCTCGAAGATTCCGAGCGCGCGATGTGGCGCGCCATGCAGGAGTGCCGGAGCGGCAACGAATACGGCATGGTGCGCATGCTGCAGTTCGCCATATCGGCCGCGCCCGACTCCGGCTCAGACGCATCGCTGCGCGAGCTCAATCACCGCTTTCGAAAGGGCGATTGCGCGCGCACGCAAGTGCTCACCAGCGACATCGGCTTTGTCGAAGCCGCCGACGCCGAACCCATTCCAGCGCCCTAAAACCGGAGCCATGCACGAACTGACCATTCAACAAGCGCAAACCGCTTTGGCCAATGGCGACTTCAACAGTCAAGAGCTGTGCGAGTATTACCTCGACCGCATCTCAACACTCGACAAGCGCGGGCCATCCGTCAACTCGGTCATTGAGCTCAATCCGCAAGCGCTGGACATCGCCCGCGCGCTGGACGACGAGCGCGCGCGCGGCTGCGCGCGCGGCCCGTTGCATGGCGTGCCCGTCCTGCTCAAGGACAACATCGACACCGCTGATCAGATGCAAACGACGGCCGGATCGCTGGCGCTGGAAGGTTCAGTCGCAAAGCGCGATGCGCATATCGTCAAGCGCCTGCGCACTGCAGGCGCGCTGATTCTGGGCAAAACAAACTTGAGCGAGTGGGCCAACTTCCGCGGGCGGCGCTCGACAAGCGGCTGGTCCAGCCGGGGCGGGCTAACGCGCAATCCCCATGCGCTCGATCGAACTGCCTGCGGATCGTCGTCAGGCTCCGGGGCCGCGGTGGCGGCCGATTTTTGCCTTGGAGCGATCGGCACCGAAACCGACGGCTCGATCATTTGCCCGGCTCAGACATGCGGCATCGTCGGACTGAAGCCCACACTGGGCTTGCTCAGCCGCGGCGGCATCATACCCATCGCGCACAGCCAGGACACGGCCGGACCCATGACGCGAACGGTCGCCGATGCGGCGTATCTCCTAAGTGCAATGGCCGGCGTGGACGCGCGCGATCCAGCAACACAGGCCGCGCGCGC
>JANMNW010000521.1:0-7207 GCA_031368515.1 Chloroflexota bacterium | reverse complement strand
GCTCGCATTGGCTCGACAAACTTGGTGTAGTCGAAAATCTTGATTCCCTGCCTATACAGAAACCCGGTCATTCCTTTGGCGTAGCACCACGGATGCACGCTCCCCGAGATCACAATCCGATCGTAGCAATTCAGCACGCCGCTGATCTGTTCGCTGTAGCGTTCTGCCAAGGTTTCTTCCGCCATCCCCGAACCTTACACGTTTTGGCTAGTCCTTGTTTGGTTCCGGCTTGTCCGGCTTAGGTTCTACTGCGCGCCGATATTGGCGACGCAAACCGTTCCATGCCGAAAAATTGCTGACCGAGCCTGATCCGCGGGGCAACGAAGATGCAATCGCCGCCAACCTTGCCCAGATTGCACTGGCGGGGCGCATGGCCGAACACGACATGCTGGAATGCGTGCGCGCCACAGCCGTGCGCGCCACAGCCGTTATTTGCCAGGAAACACCCGGCAAACAAAACGGCGCCCGGAGCGAAGTCTGGCAGCTTGCGAGGTGATTGCATATATGACCACGCTGGATCTGGACGTCAGGACGCGCTGCGTTCCCGTGCCGTTCAGCGTCAGCACGCCGGCTGTCAACAAGCTGCTGTTGTTCGATGGAGCTGCGTGGCATTGTCCATATACAACTCCCGTGAGATGTATTCACGCCCTGAACGGTTCGGCATCGGGCCCCATGAGCGGCGAGCGCTGCAACAGTTTTGCCATGAGCCAGCCATCGTCCCAAGCATTGTCACGAATGCATCGACACGCGCCGTCTATCAGCCCGGCCCACCACAGCGGCGTGATCAATGCCCACTCTTCAGGCGCAAGTGGCGCCACTTCGTCATAGCCGAGAATGACGTCATCATATTTGCCGCGCCAGGCCAACGCAAAGTCGCCGACGCGGTGGTCCCAATGCGCCAGCTCGAAGTCCAAAATGCCGGACAAGCGACCATCCCTAAACCGCAGGTTCCATGGCGTAAAGTCACCATGCACAATGATGCCGGGCCATTTGCCAAGATCAACCGCAGTGACGCGCGTGCGCGCCCGCTCAAGGTGCCAGCGCAAGGCTCGCACTTCGTTCGGCCAGCGGCTTTCGCCGGAGTCGAGGGTTCGTTCAATCGCTCTATCGGACAGGATCGCTTCACATCGGCGCCAGCCGGCACGCTGGCCCAGTTCCGAAATCTGCGCAAGCGAGATGTGAAACTCAGCAAGCAGGTGGCCCAACTGACGTTGTTGCTCAGGTGTTCGCTCGCGCGGTCCGGGCTCACCTTCCAAAAAGGGCGCCAGGCTCCAGTATGCACCGCCGAAGGACAAAGGCCCGTCAACAATGGCCGCAACCGGCCAACCCAGAGCGGCTACGCGCGCCAATAGGTGCTGTTCATACTGGACGTCAGCCCACTGGCTCGCCCAGCGTCGAAGCACCAGTCTTTCCGAACGTCGAAGCGCGAGCCAATGTAGATTGAGCCTGCCGCCGAGCGGCTCGTGCAGCTCAACGCCAAATTCACGCGCCGCTTGCCGGGCGGACTGGTCCATCTTGTTCATGCCTTTGTTGAATAGGCTCACTGCGCCAATTGCCGCCGCTCAAGCGCGACGATGGCATACAGATCTATGTCGGGCAACCGCTCATCCCTGGCGCGCATTCGCTTGTGTGTGCCCAGCGCGGCGCCGTCACTTCGTGAAAATTTTTGCCCGCCGTAGCCTCAGCCGTCGGTCGTCACTGGCTTTCGACTAAATACCAGATTGCGCGCTCGGGTTGCCCGTTCTGCTAGCAGGCCTCACGGAAGCAGGTGACGCTTCGCAAGCGGCGATAGCCTCGACGCAAACGATGCCCGTAGTTCCTGGGCCATCACAATGCCGCCCTTTAGCGGTTTGTAAAACTGGTCGCCGTTGTATCTAGGTGTCACATGCATGTGAAAATGCCAAACATCCTGACTTCCAGCTGGCTCGTTGTGCTGGCGAATTGAAACGCCGTCACATCTCGTCAATTCCTTTAGGCCATGTGCTACCGCTCGCGTTGCGCGCATCAACGGCTCACCCAGCCAAGCCGGAAAGTCATAAAGATTCTCGATATGCGCTCTCGGCATCACCAAGGTGTTGCCGAAATTTGACTCAGTTTGATGCAACGACAGCACGGCAAACACAACACCATCATCCAACACGATGCAGTTTTGATCAACCAAACCGGCAGCCAGCTTGCAGAATGGGCAGTCGTAGTCTTTTGGCTCATGGCTGTACATACGGTGAATCTACAACAGTCCACCGCAGATCAGGATCTGAATGGCAATTCGTTAGGCCGCCTGCCAGATGCTGCCCATTAGAACTCATCCTGAAAATGTGGGTCCCACCTTTTTCGCCAACGTTTCAAGTGTGCAAGCAAGGTGGAGTCCACATTTTAGGATGAGTTCTAGAGATATGCGCCCCCGCGCTCAAGTGTGGATCGCAGTTTTCGGGTAAGCTTCCCGCGACGTGGCGTTAATGAATGCCTGGTTGGAGGGTTATGCCGGAGACAAGCTGGCGCAGTGTCGGCGCTTGGCTGGCCGACCTTTCGCCTGACGTAACATCGGCAGGAACTCGGCAAAGCGGCGAGTCCTTGCATGAGTAGCCGCGACAGAAATCTATGATGGCAGAAACCCTGATGGCGCTCGCGATGGGCGTATTGACCATTGCTTTCGGCATGTTCTGCGGCGCGATGGCAATAAATATGTTGTTTCAGCGTGTGCTGAGCTGGCGATTGGCCAAGCGCAGCCTGACCTGGCCGAAAGCAGCCGGGCGAATCGTTGCCGCGACGACTGAACAGATCGGACGCAGGAGCTGGGCGCCAAAAATAACGTACGAATACGTGGTGAACGGATCCACGTTCAAGGGCAGCCGTCTGGCGTTCGACCATGACAAGTCCTACGCACTCAGCGAGGCTAACAAGATTGCAGAAAGCTACCTGATCGGGAAGCGCGTTGAGGTGTTTCATGACCCCACTCGTCCGTCAGACAGCACGCTAAGAGCCACCGACCACGATGCAAGCCATGAACTGATATTTCTGTGCATCGTGTTGCTGGTGCCTACGGTGTTCTGCTCCAGCGTCGGCGTGATTGGGCTCATGCAAAGCTGGGGGCGGTAATGCACGAAGACAGTTGGTTAGCGCTTGCCGCAGCCGCTTGCGATCATGCCGGTATCAGATCGAATTCCGTGGCGCTAGTCGGCACGTGGACAAACAACCATCGGAACCTGGTCTGCCAACTCGATGCGAAGCAGTATCTGAAGCTCTATACCCGCGAGCCTCAGCGTCAGTTTCATGCTGAGTGCTGTGCATTGCAGGTCCTCGCAGAGCATGGCATCCCTGCCCCACGACTGCTGCCAGCCGCCTCGCCCGAAGGCTTGTCACCGTATATTGTGACAATTGCGGTCGCAGGTGCATCCGCCGAACACACGTGGGACAAGCTGTCTCGCGAGGATCAGTCTGCTCAACCGATCTCAGCCACATCCACCCAGCGCCGTTCGGCGGCGCTCCGTACCGCGGCGTCGGTCAGGCGTTGTATAGCGCAGCCATCTTCAAAGTTGGGGCGCAGGCTGGCCGGATCGGCGCCCCGCGCGATGGCGCTGGCAAACTCGCGCGCCATGTGATTTTGCGTTCTGAACACATCTCGGTAAGTGTTGTGCACCGTGTCGCGGCGCACGCCGCCCCAGATCGTCTCCGGAATCTCGAGCGGCCGCACTGGACCGTCATTGACCTGCGCTCCGGAAAGTTGCTGCACCGTGTCCCAGTCGGTATATGCCTGCAGCGTGCCGTTTGAGCCGTTGAGTTCGGCGTGATGCGTCTGCCCAAAGGGCGTGCCGGCCCAGGCGATGGTGCTAGCCTGCACCACGCCTTGCGCGCCCGAGGCGAAACGCAGCAGCATGATTGAGCTGTCCTCGGTGAGTGGATAGGGCTGGCCGCTCGGGTCCAGCGTCGCGCGATCGAGCATTGGCGCGGCCAGCGCGCAGACGCTCTCGATCTCGCCAAACCACCAGCGCGCAAGATACAAAAAGTGCGAGCCGATATCGCCGATGGCGCCGCTGCCTGCCATGCGCGCATCAAAACGCCAGATGTAGTCGGTGTTGAAGCCGTAGCCGGCGTAATAGCGCAGGTTCAGGTGAAAGGGCTTGCCCAGAAAACCTTCGTCCAGTTTCTGCTTGATGGCGCGGTTGACCGGCATATATGAATAGGTAAACGGCACCATCGTGATGCGCCCGCCGGCGCGCGCCAGATCGGCCATCTCGCGAGCCTGCGCATACGTCAAGGCGAGCGGTTTCTCGCACAACACATGCAGACCGGCGCGCAACGCCGCCAGCGTGAGCGGATGATGAGTCTCGTTTGCGGTGGCGATCACCACCGCGTCGAGCCCGCCCTCGCGAAACATGCGCTCCGCATCCGTATACACCTTCGGGATGTCATATGCGGCCGCAACGCGGCGCGCTTTGTCGCCGTCACGGCCGCACAACGCCGCAAGCGTTGCGTCGGGGTGCGTGCGCAGAGCTGGGAGATACATGGCATCGGCCCACCAACTGGTGCCGACCACGCCGATTTTGACAGTCATGGGGCAAGGATACCGCGCGCCACTGCATTGATGACGGCGGGTGGAAGAAAATCCGGAGAGACCGCCCGTCGGCATTCATTCGCGCCGCACAGGCACTGCTACGACAACAAGGCGCTGATGAGCAGTGCCAGCCCGGCGTTGACCGCAAGTGCTATGACAAACCGCAGCCAGATGCTTGACGGCGTGTGAACGAACACAGCAACTACTCCGCCAATCAAACCGCTCAGCGCCCCGATCGGAATCAACACAAGTTGAAAAAAGCCCAGCCCTTCGCTGTCCGCACTGCTGCTTTGGGTGACAAAGGTGAATCCAATGACCGCCCAGACGATCCCAGAGATCAATCCACATCCAAGCCCGCTGAGAGTTGCTTGCAACACGGTGCTCATGCCCCGCAGTCTAGCGGACCTGCGCGAAATCGGCGGAGGGTGCCGGTATGATTTTCGCCTTCCTCGATTCAGCAAACCAGGTCGTGTTGCCCAGTGAGCGGAGGCGGCGCGAGATCAAGGCTGGACAAAAGATGTCCATGCCGCCGCAGTCGAAGGGTGCTTGGCAGTGCCGGAGTTTGAAGACCTGCCCATTGGCAGAGTTACAAAATCCTGCGGCACACCCCTGATTTTTGCACTTTCCGAGCGCGCGAATACAATGTCGTCACTGTTGAACGAGTTTTGACCGTGCTTGGTGCACTGTCACATCACCGGCCACGGTGAGATTGATTCGTTGTTTTGGAAATCACACTATGGTGAGCAGGTCTTTTTCTGTCGACGTTGACAAATATCTAGCCGATGGGTATCTCACCGCGCCAAGTTTTCTTTCCCCAGCACGCCTGTCTGCGTTGCGCGCAGAAGCCGATCGTTTGTTGCGATTGTGCCAGGACAATCCAAAGCGCTATGCCGATCGGATTCAATGGGAAAAAGATTATTTGGACGAAGCCAATCAGGCTGGCATGGAGCATGTCATCCGCAAGCTTGAGCCAATCTTGGATCTCAGTCCGCTCTATGCGGAGCTTGCCTATGATCCCCACATCATTTACATCGTATCAGCAGTGCTCGGCGGCCCTGTCGAACTTTTCGAAGACAAACTCAACTTGAAACTGCCCGGAGGATCGCCCTACCCCTGGCATCAGGATTGGAATTGTTGCTGGCGCGCGCATACCGATGAGCTTGTCACTTGTTTTGTTTATCTTGATGACGCCGATGAAATAAATGGCTGTCTGAAGGTTGTGCCAGGCAGCCAGCAAGGCAAGCGCATCTATCCATTCAAGCCTGGCAATACCTTCGAAGTCGACCCAGCGGCCATCGCGCAAAGCGCCATCGTTTCGGCGCCGTTAAAGTCCGGCGAGATGATCGTGTTCGACTCGTACTTGCTGCATTATTCCGATATCAATCGCAGCAATAGCGCTCGCCGCGCAATCATCTACACCTACAATCCTGCACGGCTGGGCCGCATTAACGAGCAACGATTTTTGCCTCTAGCAGAGTAGACAATAGTTCCCGCACGGGTGCTGGGTTCGAAACGTTGGGGGAGAGTGCCAGCGTGTTATCCCGACTGGCGCCGGGTGAACCAGCCCGTCAGGCTCAGGCGTTCGTGTGTGGCCGGCAGCACCTCGTGTTCCACAGTGTCGCTGCGAAAGATTGCGAGCGTGCCGGCATGCGGGCTGACGTCAATCACGCCTTCGTCGGCGTACATGCGCAGCTCGCCGCCCCAGGCCTCGTCCCAGTCTGCGTTGAGATACAAACAACAGGACAGCACGCGGTTGCTGGACTTGTTGAAGCGATCCAAATGGCGTTTATAGAAACTGCCTTGCGGGAAGACGGCATAGTGCGCCTGCAGGCCCACCAGCCCCAGATACAGCTCCTCATTTAGCGCCAGACGCAGCGCAGTCATCGCCCGCCAGTAGCTGGCCTGCGCCGGCGACGCGTCCGATTCGTCAAGCCAATCGATCTTGTCGCCGCGCACATCCTCACGGACTTGATTACCGGTTCCGCGTCCAACACCGGCCGAGTGCAAGCCCCCGGCTTTCCAGCGCGCGCGCACATCCTGGGCCAGCGCATCGATCACATCGATTGGAAGAAAATTCGGATAGACCGCCCAGTCGGCGTTCAAGCGCGGACCGCCACAGCACTCGTAATCCTCTCGGCGCAGACTGTCCTGGTGATTCGCATGGTGTGTGCCGTTGCCATCATCGCCGGATTCTGTTGAGGACGCAGACGTGATCTGCACATATAACGATAGCCATCATCAATGCCCAATCACATCGGAATCGGCGCGCGGCTCAGCGCCGGTGTCGAGCGCCGAAATTTGCGCGACCTCGGCAGGCGTCAGCGCAAAGTCGAAGATTTCCAGATTTTGCGCCAGCCGTTTGCGGTTTGACGACCTGGGCACAGTCGCCAGGCCCAGCTCAACATTCCAGCGCAAAACGATCTGCGCCGGCGTCTTGCCATACTTCACCGCCAGCGCCGCAAACAGCGGTTCGCTCAAAAGATCCTTGCCCTGCCCGAGTGGGCTCCAAGCCACCGTCACGATGTCATGCGCGCGGCCATAGGCCACTTGCTCGGTTCGCGTGATGCGCGGGCTCAACTGAATCTGATTGACGGCTGGAAGTATCGTTGTCTCGGCCCGCAACCGCTCAAGATGCGCGGGCTTGAAGTTCGACAC
>JANMNW010000498.1:0-4559 GCA_031368515.1 Chloroflexota bacterium | reverse complement strand
TTGCGCCGCGCGCGGCGGGCACAACGGTGTTTAGCTTGGCGATATCTGCATCTTCAAGCACGGGGATGGCGTTGGCGATCGACTCTAGGTCATTGAGCAGCCTGACTGCGCGGGCGCCCGATGATTGCGCCAGACCCGACTCGCTCATTTTCCACGGCAGGTTGGTGATTTGCGCGGCGACGTCGATCACCGGGCCGGCCACGCCAAAGGCGGCGGCTTCAATTGTTGCGCCGGTTTGTTTGAGAAACTCGTGAACGACAGCATCAAGGCTGTCGTATTGGCTGCTGGGGAAGCTGTTTTCGGCCAGCGGCGCGCGCATGCCGCCCGCGCGCGAATAGAGCGCCAGCAACGTTTTTGTTCCACCAATATCGCCTGCAAGAACATTCATGATCAACCCCGGTTTTATCACAGTCTCAGCTGGCGCGCCGCTTGCCGGATACGCTGGCGCTGCCAGCCGCGAGAAAACGCCAAGGCGCCTCCAGCGCCCGCGCATCGCCGCGGATGCCGATGCGCGGTGTTGTCACCACCCGGTCGTCGGGAATGCGCGCGCCTGTTTCCAAGCGCAATTCACTTCCGGGCTTGAGCAGGTCGATGCCGCTTTGGGCACGGCCGATTGCCATCGCTTTGCACAGATTGGCCGGTCCGCGGCACAGCGCTGGGTCGGGCAGGTTGCCGCGACGGGCGCGCATGAGAGGCTTTCCTTCCAGCGATTCCAGGGCACGAATGAGCACCGCTGCGCCCGCACCTTCCACTTCGGCCACGACGTTGAAACAGAAGTGCATGCCGTAGACGAAGTACACATAGGCATGACCGCCGATGAGAAACATCGGCGCGTTGCGCGGCGTGCGGCCGCGAAAGCTGTGTGCGGCTGCATCGTCTTCGCGATAGGCTTCAGTTTCCACGATGCGCCCGCTCAGGCGTGCGCCGCCGGCGTCGATGCGGACCAGCGTCATGCCGAGCAACTCGCGCGCGACCACCACTGCGTCGCGCGCGAAAAACGAGCGGCCGGGCGCGCTCACACCGTTAGCTGCACCGAGATCGCGCGAATGCGGCCGGTGTCGAACTTGGCCGTGTCTTTGACGACCAGCGTCCAGCGCCCATTTGCTTTTTTGCCGATGAGTGATGCCAAAGCCGGCGTGTTGACCGCGTCGTATTTGGCGCGCAAGTTGTCCGCGCCGCCGCCGGCGTTGGCGTGCAACACGATGGGCTTGACGCCGCTGGCGGGCGGGAAGGTGAGCGAAACATGCAGATCGCCGATATAGGTGTGCTCAATATCGACTTCAACGGCCACTTTTTTGATGGCTGCGACTTCGGCCACATCGACTGCCAGGCTGGCACTCCGCAAATCGCGGATCGCCACGTCTTTGCGCGCAGTCACTGTGACTGTGCGCTCTTCCGGCGGTTGCGTAGGCATTGCTAATTCGACGGCCTTGCGGGCGTTTAAGCGGCCATAGCCATAGCTTGGGCTGCGGCCGTTGGAGTCGTAGGCGCCGCCTTGCGTGTCGATTTTTTCACAAGCGTTTTTGAGCACATCGCGTACTTCGTCCCAGCGCAAATTGGCGTTGCGCGCGATCACCAGCGCCGCCACGCCCGCCACACCCGGCGCGGCGCTGCTGGTGCCGCCAAAGCTGTTGGTGTAATTGCCGTTCGCATCGCCTTTGCTGGTCTGGCCCGGGTTGTATCCGGACGGACCCATGTTGTCGGTTGTCCAGATGCCAGAAGTCAGTCGCGGGTCGACGGTGTCGTTGCTCGGAAAAGCGCACCAGACCGCCGCTCCCATGTCGCTGTAGGCGCTTCGTTTTCCCTGATCGTTGCAGGCGGCCACGGCGATGACCTTTGCATAGCTGGCATAGCCGTCGTTGTCGACAGACTCGTTGCCATTGCCGGCCGCGAAAAGCACCACGCAGCCTTTGCCGTTGCGGCCCTGGGTGGTGGCGAAATCGATGGCCAGTCGGGTCGAATCGGGGATCGGCACCACCAGGTTGTGCTTCGGATCGCTGGCGTCCCACCAGCGGCCGTCCTCCGGCCCCCAGCTGCATGAGATGACATCGGCGCCGTTTTGCGCGGCGTGCACAAATGCGTCAGCTTCAGCCTGCGAACCCAGGCCCGAAGCCAGGCGGATCGGAATCAAGCGCGCCTTGGGCGCCACGCCGCTGGCGCCAAAGTTGCCGTCTGCGCAGGCCACACCAGCGCAAGCGGTGCCGTGCCGGTCGCCAAAGCCCGGGCGCGGATTGTCGCTGGACAACGTGACATCGCGCGGCGCGATGATTTTGCCGCCACTGCGAAATTCCTCGTGATCGATATCCACGCCGTCGTCGATGATGGCGATGGTGACGCCGGCGCCATCGGACAGCGACCATGCGCTTTCGACAGACGCATGGGCATCGACCATTTTGCCGCCAATCGTGGTCTTCTTCAAGTGCCACTGACTGGCGAAGGCGCCTTTGCGCTCGGCTTTGCGGATGAGCTCTGGGTGCAGAAGCTCAACGGCATCTTCTTTGAAGAAATGCGCCACGAGGTCGAAAATTTCCAGACCGATGCCTTGCGGCGCGGAAATCATGTATGCGTTGCGCGCATAGCCCAGCGCGCGCCGCAGGCGGAAGCCGTGCTTTTTGAGCAATTGGCGCGCCTGGGTGGCATTGCAGTCATCGACAAATTTGACGAATGCGTTCTCGGTGTAGACGACCGGCGATTGCGAGGGCGGATCCACCAGCACGCGTCCAGCAAAGCTCAGGGCAGGCTCCTTCTTCAGTATTTTGCGCGCGGCATCGCGCGTGCTTTTGGCGCCACGCGCCACGCGTGCGCGGAATACTTCCACGCCGGCGCCACGAAAGTGTTCAATCTGCTCAAACTCGCTCAAGACGTCCAGCGCTGAGGGTGACAACACCGCAGACTCGTCGACGCCGCCCAGCACCGCCTCGCGGCTTTGCGTGCGAACCGCGATCAACGAATTGCTCTCTTCAAAGTTTGTCTTTTTGCCGCCTTTGCCGCCATACTGCACTGAATACATGCTGCCTCCCGTCACACCGTTGATCAGCCGATGTGAGGACGTGATTGTAGGACTGTAATTCGCATCGTGCACGACGCAGGTCAAACGTCGGTGGGAGTCGGCGAAGGACTCAGGTATGCTATCGGCGCGGCCTCAGTCGGGCCGGGAGGTTGGTATGGCTGGGAAAAATCGCAAGGCAGGACCAGCCGCGCGTGCGGCCGATCCATTTGCACGGTATCCGGACAAAGTGCGCCACAGCACGCAGAACCCCAAGGTTGTCTATGTGCGCGCAGACGGCTTGTATGCGCTGCGCGGCCCGGCTGAATCGCGCGATCTGCCGTTGGCCACGTTGAGCGCCGAAGGCGGCGAAGCCATTCGCGTGTATCGCGGCGCGACAGGGCCGGCAACGGCGCGAGCGTTGACTGCAGCGCCGCCATTGCCGGTGTATTCACAAGGTGCCGAAGCGTATGCCGTTCCAACGGGCCGTGTGCTGGTGCGCTTTGCCGACTCGATAAAGGCTGAATCTCGCGCGGCGGATCTCAAAAAACTGGGCTATCGGATTGCGCAGACGCTGGCGTATGCGCCCAATGCCGCCTGGCTTGAGAGTGAATCCGGCATGACCGATGCGCTGCGCAACATCGAGCAGGTGGAGCGGCTGGCGGGCGTGGAAAACGTCGCGCCGCAATTTTGGAGCCCGCGCGCATCAAAGTAGACCCGGCGAAAACTCTTACAGTTTTCATCTCTTTAAGAGATGAAAACTGTAAGAGTTTTCGCCAACCTGACACAACTGTCAGCAACCGTCAGCTTCATTAGCTGGAAACTGTTGCATGCTGTTGTCATGGGCAAGAAACCTGTTCTGCTTCCGGAGCACTTCTATCACGTCTACAATCGTGGCAACAACGGGGAGGCGCTTTTTCTTGAAGAGCGGAATTACCGCTACTTCATGCGCTTGTATGTCGAGCATGTCAATCCGGTGGCTGAAACGCTGGCCTATTGCTTGATGGGCAATCACTTTCACTTGCTCTTGCGCGTTCGCCCGCAAATCGTGCTTGATGCTGTCGGCAAACGCGCGGATCGCGGCTTGGCCAACCTCTTTATCGCTTACGCTATGGCGACTAACAAAGATCGCGGCCGCTCCGGCAGCCTGTTTGAGAAGCCATTTCACCGCAAACCGCTCTCGCATCCGCGCTCGGTGCTGGCAGTTGCCCGATACATCCACCGCAATCCGGTGCATCATGGATTCATAACGGATTTGCGCGAATGGCCTTGGTCGTCGTTTCACGCTTATCTCGATGATCAGCCGAGCTGGCTGCAACGAGCTACCGTCATGGAAATGGTTGGCGATCGGGCAGGGCTAGCTGCCTTACATAAACTTCCGGACGAGACAGGCATAGCGACGGCGTTCTGAATTATGTGCCGGAGAAAACTTTAAGAGCCTGTTTGGGAAATCTAGAATAAGGACATGCTCGGGAAACGCAAGGCATATCCGACAGATTTGACACAAGAACAATGGGAAGTCATAAGGCCCCACTTGCCAGGAGCGAATAAGCGGGGTGCGCCGCGAACGGTG
>JANMNW010000464.1:0-7795 GCA_031368515.1 Chloroflexota bacterium | reverse complement strand
CGGCCGGGTCAAAGTACACCGCGTTGCGCTTTTGATTTGGATCGAACAGGCTGATCTCGAGCGTGTAGCGGCCCGGCGCGGCATTGTCTGGCACTTTCAGCATGGTGTCAGACAGCAGCAACGCGCCGGCACGCCATGCGCGCCCAAGAATGGCCGGCGAGCCGTTGATCTCGACTGCGCGCGCGCCATCCGGCCCAAGCAGGTTTACAAAGGGCGCGTAATACCAATCGGCATGCGGCTCGCCCGGAAGCGCATCGATGCGCCATAGATGCTCGATGCGCACAGTCTCGCCCGGCGCCGCGGCAAGCGGCGTGTCCAGCCGCAGCAGCGACCAGCCGAGATTGACCGTCAATGAAACCGGCGCAGCCGCATCGGGCGCCGGCAGGCGGCTGATCACCAGTTTCGCCGCGCCGCCTGGCGCTGTTATCTCAGCGGCAACTTGCGCGCCCTTCAGCGTCAGGGCAGGCGCGACATCGATTACGCATGCGCGCCCGCCCGGATCCAGCAGGGCGATGGCCGAGCCGTTGGCGGCGCGATAGCCGTCATGGCGCAGCGGCCGTGCCGAGCCGAGCCAGCTGGCCAGCCAGGCGCTGTCGTCGCGATTGACTACCGTGTCGCAGTGCGCGCGCGTTGCGCCCGCCACCCGTTCAACCAGGCTTAGTGGCGCACCCTCGAGCCCGAGTGCGTCGATTGGCGTGGCGCGTCGAAAGGCCACATCGTTGCTCAGGTTGACAAGCGCCATGCCGCACTGCGCGGCGCACAGAGCCGCAGCCAACGCCCAACGCGCGCGCGCGTGAATCAGCGCAAACGGCGCGCCGGCAAACGCATACATCAGCGGCGAGGCGAGCGTGAGATAAAACGAGTGCACCTTCCACTCGCGCATCGCAACATTGGCGATAAGCATGGCCGCGACGGCGGGCGCGATCAGCCAGGCCAGCGCCATGCGCGCGCCGGCGCCGCGCCGCTCGCAAAAGATGAGCGTGTGCGCCACCCCGGCGGCGATGAGCAGATCGATCACCGTCGCCAGCGCGTCGCTTGCGCCGTTGCGCCAGCCAACGTTGGCCGCATCTCCAAACGTGTTCTCGTAATCGCGCCCGCTGGCCAGCCGCAGCACATGCGCCACCGGGTCCCAGTTCACCTGGCCCGGCGCCAGATCGGTGTTGATGGCGTTGGGGTTGTCCACGGCGGCGCGCAGCGTACCTCCAGAAGCGGCAAAACTCGCGCCAAACACCGCGATGCTGGCGGCGCACATCGCAGTGCCCGCCCCTATCGCGCGCCGCGCAGCCGCGCCGGACGGCCTTTTCCACGCTGCAACCAGCGCCCCGCCGAGTTGCGCAAACAAGCCGAAGGCGGCCAGATACGTCTGCGCGGCCACTGCCGTCAGCGCAAACGCGGCGAAGGTGTGCCGCGATCGGTTCGAGGTCCATCCGTTAAACAACAGCCAAAAAGTCAGCGCGCTAAACGTTTCGAGCGTGCCCTGAATCCATGCGCCGCGGCCGATCCAGCCGCCCCACAGGCTGACGGCGCACAGCACGCCGGCGACAAACGCGGGTGTTGCGCCGAATAATCTGCGCGTCACGCTGCAGGCCGCGCTCGTCACGATGCCGGCGTGCAGCAGCGCGATCAGCGCGGTGGCGGCAAATGGCGAGGCGTCGATGGCGGTCAGCACGGCCCAGGCATAGCTGGCGCCGGCTGGATTGCGCAGGTTGATGCTGGCGACAGCGCCCGCGGCGGGCAGTTGATCGAAGCGGCCATCGGCCAGTGCTTCACGAATGATGATGCCCAGGCCGTGGGGATAGCCGCGATCGTAGTTGTGCGGAACGCTCTCCAGTCCGTATAGCCGCAGCGCCACCGCGAGGAGTACGGCAAAAAAGGCGGGGAGCTGCCGGCTCCACCGCCTTTTTGTCGGGTTCAAGCAGGTCTGTCCGGCGATCACGCCGCGCCTGGCACGGCCGCCGCGCCGATCAACAATGCCAATGTGCCCAACACCGTCACTACGCCGACGACGATGGCGACCACAGTCATCAATGCGGTGTAGATCGGGCGGGCGTGAATGTAATCGTACGCCACCTGGCGCACGCCGTTCATGCCATGCAGCATGGCCAGCAGCAACGTGACGAGGTAATACAGGCGCCATGCGACTTGATCGATGCTGATCGCCTGACCCTGCACGCCCCAGCGGCGCATGGTGTCGGTGACGACCAGGTTGTGCGTGCCGATAAAGATGTGCTGCATCACAAAGTGAAACAGCGCCAGAAACAGCAAAGCGAGCCCGCTGAAGCGCATAAAGACCCAGGCGGCGCGCTCAAAACTGCCGTTGCCCTTGGGCAGCGGCTTGACGTGGCGCACCGTGCGCCCGGCGGCGAGGGTGGAGGATGAAGTAGACATGCTGGTTTAGAAGCCGTGCGTGGCGAAATGGGTGATCGATTTGTACGCCATCACCGCGATCATCGGCAACGAGATCGCCAAGGTGATGATGATGCTCAAACGCGTGGCTTTTTGCTGTTGATTCCACAGCTCCGGCCGCAGTTCGAGGATGGCGATGCGCGTGCCGTTGATGGCGTGAAAGACCAGCGAAAACGCCAGAGCTAGTTCGCCCAGCGAGAACAGCGGCGTTTTGTAGACCTCCAGCATGGCTTCGTGCAACGGCGGATTAAACGCCGACATGCTCATGCCAAAGATGTGCAACACCAGAAAAAACACCAGGCCAAGCCCGCTGATGCGATGAAGCACCCACGACCAGTGGCCTTCTTTGCCTTTGTAACGCACGCTTTCGCGCACAGTTTCAACAAGTGGAGCTAGCATTCGGAAATATTCTCCTTTCGAACAACGTGGGATAGCAGACCAAGTATACGACTGCGCAGGCGCCGTCAATGGCATGGGGTGCTTTTTCTAATGGGGAGCTCGCTTCCCCGAACCTGAAGGGTTTCGGGCTATCGGCTCTTCTCAACGGACACAGTCCCCACATTGACCAGGCCGTTGTCGAATTCGGGTTTGGCCGGGTCAAAGGCGGTGGTGGCGCGCAGTCGCCCATCGGCGTCGTACCAGCCCGTGTAGAGCGTCACGGTGCCGCTGAATGTGGCGGGCACATTTAGGCTGAAGCGTTCGCGCGCGCAATCGCCCGGATCCCACAGGTTGCTCGGATACGCGCCGCCAAACGGCGCGTGATCGTCTTGCGCCACCAGTGCTCCGGAGGCATCCAGCGCATGGACAAACACCGTGGCGGATCGATCCATCCTGCGCAGCACATCGAAGTTGATGGCGACCTCAAGCGGCTGGCCGGCTGTGGCGCTTGCCGGCGCGGTCACATCGCGCAGTCCGATTGTGCCATCAAAGCGCGCGCGCGGTTCCTGCCAGTGAATGGGATACGGTGCCGGCGGCGCCTCAATCTTGAACCGCCCCAGCACGGGCGTAACCGCCGCGCCGGCTGCATCAAGCGCGGGCAGCTTGTCGACGATGCGCATCGCGCCGCCAGCCGCCTCGGCTTCAACGCGGAACACCGACACATCGACGCGGCCGAGCGCAGGCAGTTGGGCGCACGGCTTTTCAAGCAGGATGTCGTACTCGTCGGTGAACGTCTGGCCCGCCTCCCACATCGTGCTGGGGTAGTTGCCGCGCTGTGGATAGATGTTAATCGAGCCCAGCGCCTCGTGATCGCGCCCGAGCACGGTCAGGCCGAATGCATAAGGCTGGGCTGTGGCGCGCAGCGCGCGCCAGGTCAGGCGCACGCGTGCGTATTGGCGATCGCCTTCGCGGTCGGGCAAATACACCGTGCGCGCGTCGATCGCCGTCACCTGTGCCGCATTGCCAAAGGTGAGCAACGCCTGCGCCGCCCGGTCGTCGCCCTTTAGGCTGGGCAGATAGGCCGGGGCGAAAATCAGCGCGGGGATCGCCAGCGCATAAGCGCCAAGTACGGGCCCAAGCGCCAAAGCGCGGCGGCTGAGCGTGGTCAGCCCGAGGCCCAACACGCAGGCGTATGCGCACAGCGATGGCATCAGATAGCGTCCGGGCAGCAACGATGGGTCTTGATAGGCGATGGCGCGATAGGTGGGCAGAATCATCAGCGCGGCCGCCAGTCCGGCCAAAAGTATCAAGCCATCACGCAGCCGGCGGTCTGCCGTGCGCGCCGCCAGCACGCAGCCGGCAAAGCCCGCGACAAACATCAGCGCATACAGCGCGTAAGCCAGTTCGGATTGCTGCACATTGCCCCAGCCAAACGTGCCCCAAAAGGTGCGGAAGGCGTTGACAAAAATGCGCGGCAGCCAGGCGTCGCGCAGCGCCACGCCCACGCCTTCGACGATCAGATTTTGCTGCGTGATGACCGGAGTGTCGGCCGAGCGATCGGGCAGCAGCCGGCCAAAACGCTGCAGGTTGAGCAGATAGTGCGGCGCGGCGATGACGGCGGCTGACACAAACGTGATCAGCGCGTGGCGCACAAGCTGGCGCGCGGGCCAGCGCTTGCGGCGCGCGACAAAAATCAGCGCCAGCGCGACGAAGCCGATCAGCGCCAGCGCGCTGTTTTTGGACATCAGGCTCAGCCCCAGCGTCGCGCCCAACGGCACAAATAGCCGCCAATGAGTCTTTTCGGCCAGCGCGATGCGCAGGGTGAAAAATGCCACGGCGGCGCCGGCCAGGCTGACCATCACATCGTTGTTGACCATGGCGGCCATGAAGATCACTTGCGGGTTAAAAGCCGCGATGGCCGTCGACAGCACGGCTGCGGCTGGACGGTCTGGGAAGAGCAGGGCGGCCGAGCGCGCGATCAGCGCCAGCATGAGCGCGCTCAACAGCGCGGATACCCACCGTGCCATGTGCAAGCCCAGGATTGCGCCGCGCCAGGGGAAAGCCTCGCCCGGATCGCGCAGCAGGATCCGCGACCCGCGCCGATTGCTGCCATCGAAGGCGAACACATTGCGCACCGGCGGCGCGTAGCTGTCATGGCCGGCCCAGAACGTCAGCGCTCCGGCCACCAGATAGTACAGCGGCGGCTGATGCGATTGATCGAGAAAGGCTTCAGTGGGATCGTTGCGGCCGGGCAGGCGCCCAGTGGACACGATGTGATGGATATAGGCGAAGTGCCCGGTCTCGTCGTGGGCTTCATAAGGCGGGATCACCGCGCCATACAGCACTGCGAGCACCAGATGCGCCAACACGATCATGCGCTGCCAGCGCGCAGCCTGCATTTCGATCATGCGGCCAAGAATATCGCATTCGCGCGCGCGCCATCCGGCGAGCGGCCTGTCAGCGGCTGACGTTTGGCCGTCTGGCGTAAATATCGCGCGGGGGTGTGGCACAATGACGCAACACCCTATGGACGCACGCCGCGCCCGATGGCTTGTCGCATCGCTCACGCTCGCCGCATTTGCATTGCATACCGCCGATCTGGCCGGCCGCAGCATGTGGCTGGACGAAGGCTACACGTTGATTCGCCTGTTTGACAGCTGGCGCAATCTGCTTGGCAATGTCGTCGTCGTCAATGGCGTTTTCACGATCGACACCAACCCTCAGGTGTACTTTGCGCTGCTCAAAAGCTGGATGCTGCTTGCCGGCCGCGGCGAATGGGCGTTGAAAGCGCTCTCGGCTTTTGGCGCAGTCGCCTTTGTGCCGTTGTGCGCCGCATTGGCGCGGCGCTTTTATGGCGCGCGCGCCGGCGCCATCGCCGCATTGCTCGCGGTGCTCTCGCCGTTGCTGGCCTGGTATGCGGCCGAGCTGCGCATGTATTCGCTCGTAGTTTGCCTGGCCGCCGCTTCGCTGCTGGCCCTGGAGCGCGCGCTGCGCCTGCGCACGCTCGCGGCCGGATTACTATGGCTGCTGCCGACCGCCCTCGCGCTTGCCACGCACTATTCGTTCGCGGGCTGGGTGTTGACGCAGGCCGGATTGCTCGCCTGGGCGCTTTGGCGTCAACGCCTCGCATTGCCCCGCGCGCTGGTGTTGACGCTCGTCGGCGCCTGCGCGCTCGTTGCCGCCGTGTTGGCAATCGTGCTGGACGCACCTGTGTTGCTCGCCCGCCTGCTTTCGGGTCAGGAATATGCCTACGGCTACAAACCTCTTGCGGATGTTGTTGGCAGCATGGCCAGCGGCATTTTGTTTGGCGTCAACCGTCCGGACCCCAGCACGGGCGTGCTGAGCGGGCTGTTTTTTCTGGTGTGGCTGATCTCGGCCGTCTACATGGCGCGCCGCCGTGTTGAGCCTGTGCTGCATGTAGTCGTTCCCGTGTTGGCTTGGTGGGCGGTGTCGTGGGTGAAGCCGAATTTCGCCGGCGCGCGGCACCTGATGCTGATTCTGCCGGCCGTCATCGCCATACTTGCCGGCGCGTTTGCGCGCGCGCTTAATCGCCCGCGCGCGCAATTGCCTGCGGCACTGCTGCTGATCGGGCTTTGCGCCGCTCACGGCTATGGCCTGGCGCATGTGTATCTGCGGACGCCTGAATGGCAGGACGACTGGCGCAGCGCGGCGCGCCACATTCGCGCGCAATGGATGCCGGGCGATATCGCGCTGGCCAACGCCGGCACGCCGGTGGAAGTGCTGCGTTCGTATCTTGGCGATGTGCCGGTGTCCGTTCGCTCGACCGTGCCAATTTCGGATCCGGCCGCGGCCGATGCCGCGTTGCGCGTTGCGCGGCGCGTGTGGTACTTCAACACCGGCGGTGCGGATCTTGAGCCGGGAAATGCGCCGGAATGGTTGCGCCGATTGCCGGTGATTGACCGCGCGCGCTTTGCCAGCCGCACAAACACCATCGAACTTGCCTTGCTTGCGCGCGAACTGGTTGTTGACAGCCTGCCCGCCGAAGCTCGCGCCGCGCCCGGCATCGATTCGCAGGCCAGCGCGCTGGCCGGTTTCGCGCTTGGTCCGCCCAACCAGCACGGTCCGCGTCCAAACGTTCGCGTGACGGTGTGGTGGCGACGCGGCGAACGCGCGAGCGATCTGGCCTTGCGGATGCGCTTGCGCTCAGGCGAACGGGTGTGGCTGGACGCGCCGTTGGCATTGAAGCCGGCCGATTCGGCCCCAGGTTGGAGCGCCGGACGCCTGTTGCAGTTGGATCATTGGGTGGATGTGCCGCTGGGCCTGCCGCCGCTGCCGTATCAGATCGATGTGATCGCCAGCAATGCCGCCGGCGCGGAGGTGCAAACGCTGACGCAGCCGGTCGACGCCGCGCTGCTGGCGTGCTGCATCCGGCAGTTGGACTGGACACCCAGCGCCGGGCCGTCGCCCGATGCGTTTGCCTTTGAGTATCGACAGCCGCAGATGACGGCCGACTGGCGCGTGCTAGGCACTGCGCAGGTGGCTGCCGACTACGCCGCGACTGCGCGGCCGGACGATACCCTGGTCGTTGGCTTGACCTGGCGTATGCCGCGGACGCCTGACGCGCCATTGGAATGCCAGCTGCGCATTGAAGATGTGCTTGGCTCGATCGCCGGGAGCGGCCGTTGTGAAGACCCGTTGCCGGGGCTGTTGCTGCGTGACTGGCCGCCGGGACAAGCGCTGCGTTCGACGGCGCCGTTGCGGATCGCGCCGGGCGCGCGCAGCGGATGGTATCGCGTCATGCTCATGCGTCAAAGCGGCGCGCAAGCCGAGACGGCGCAGCTGGGCTGGATCGAACTGCGCGCGCATGACCTCGCGCCGCCATCGCCGCCACAACATGCGGCTGACGCGCGCGTGGGCGATTTCACGCTGCTGGGCTATTCAACCGCAGCGCCTTTCGCGCGCGGCGCGGTGACGATCGCGCGCACGCATTGGCGCGTCGACCGCGCACCGGTGCGCGACGGCGTGCTGTTTTTGCATGTGATCGGACCGG
>JANMNW010000460.1:0-12443 GCA_031368515.1 Chloroflexota bacterium | reverse complement strand
ATGTATCGCACCGTTCATAACAACGTCACTTTTAAAATTTGATCACGCCAAACTATTCATAACGACGATTGTTGGTGTTGATTTACTTGAAAAACTTAGGGAATTGCTCTTGACAAGGGCGTCAAATGCTTAACTTGAGACGGATGATGTAAGACGGTTTCGACCGCAACACAGGTTGAAGTGAGCACAGCGATGTGCGCGCACATTCGCGCATATTAAAGGTAGCAGGGCTATGCCAGTTCCTGTCCAGCTTCGATCGCCACACGGATGGCATTGTCGACTGCGGAAGTCTTTGCATCGGCGACCACTTGCTCGCTGGCGGTGCGTTGCGCGATCACGCCGCACACACACCCTGCGGCAAAGCCATAGACATTGCCCATCTTGAACAGCGTGCCGCTCTCCATCTCATAGTTGAGCACATTCAGGCCCCGATACTCCTCGGTGATACCGCGCAGCCAGCGCAGCAGGAGCGGGTTGGCCGATTCTGTGCGCTCCTGGCCTTCGTAAAATGTGTCGACGCTTGCGGTGATCCCGACATGCGCATCGACGCCCAGTTTGCGCGCGGCCGCGGACAGCGCCACCGTGACAAAAGGATCACCGGAGGCCGGATATTCAGCCGGCGCAATATCATTGGCCGCGCCCTGCCGGCACAGTGCGGCCTTGCTGATCACAATCGACCCCGGCTTCACATTCGCCTGAATCGATCCACACGTGCCTATGCGAATAATCGTGCGCACACCGACTTGGACAAGCTCGTTGACAACAATGCTCAACGATGGCGCACCCATGCCGCTCGTCGCGCTGATCGCCCGGCGACCGTTGGGCAACCATCCAACATAGCTGTTCAATCCACGGTGCTCGGACAACCGCTTCACATCGCCTAGATGCGCTGCCGCTATCGCGCTCGCCCGGTCGGGATCGCCGCTCAAAAAAGCCAGTGTCGGGCGCGGGTGGCCCAGGTCTGCTTCGCCAAATCCAATGTGATAAAAGCTCGTTGGCATTCCGGCATTGTAGTCCGCTGCTGTTTCAGCACATCGGAAAAATAAACACAGGCCGGCGATTTTGCCGGCCCGTGTGTCATTCGCTGCGAACACGCTCTACTCTTCGTCAGGCTCGTTGCCCTCGTCTTCGCCGTCTTCAGGCTTGGTCGTGGCTGCGACCTTGCTGGCCTCGCCTGTGCTGATCGATTGTCGCACTTTGGCTTCAATCTTCTCCACCATCTCCGGGTGCTCATGCAGATAGGCCTTGGCGTTATCACGCCCTTGACCGATGCGCGTGCCCTCATACAAGAAGAACGCGCCGCGCTTTTCGATCACGCCCATTGTCGCCGCCACATCGAGCATGTCGCCGATCGTGCTGATGCCCTCGGCAAACATGATGTCGAATTCGGCCTCTTTGAACGGCGGAGCGACTTTGTTTTTCGTCACGCGCACGCGCGTGCGCCCGCCGGTGACTTCGCCACCGGTCTTGATCGCCTGAATGCGCCGCACATCGAGACGCACGGAGGCGTAGAACTTGAGCGCCATGCCGCCGGTTGTGGTTTCCGGGTTGCCGTACATCACGCCGATTTTCTGGCGCAACTGGTTGGTAAACACGACGCAGGTATTCGACTGCTTGATGCCGCCTGTGAGCCGGCGCAGCGCCTTGCTCATCAAGCGCGCCTGCACGCCCGGCTGCTGATCGGTGATTTCGCCTTCGATTTCGGCCTTGGGCACCATGGCAGCAACCGAGTCGATCACCAGCACGTCAATAGCATTGGAACGGATAAGCTGCTCGGCAATGTCAATCGCCTGTTCACCGGTATCCGGCTGCGAAATCAGCAAGTTGTTGACATCGACCCCGCACTTGGCCGCATAGGTAGGGTCCAGCGCGTGCTCCATGTCGATGTATGCAGCGGTGCCGCCGCGCTTCTGCGCCGACGCCACAATGTGCTGACAAATCGTGGTTTTGCCCGATGCTTCCGGGCCATAGATCTCCACGATGCGCCCGCGCGGCACACCGCCCACACCCAGCGCAATGTCAAGCGTTAGCGCGCCCGTTGGAATGACATCCACTTTCATGGCCGTTGATTCGCCCAGGCGCATCACCGCGCCGTCTCCGTGTGCCTTGAGAATCGACGCGAGCGCGATATCCAAGGCCTTCTTCTTTCCGTCTGCTGCAGGCATGTGTTGTGTCTCCTTCAAGTATGTGTCGGCTTGTGCCGCATGCATGTCCGGGGCCCGAACACGTCCAAGGCTAAAACCAGAACTTTTGTTCTATTATATCGAGTTCGTATAGGTTTTCAAGCCCCCTGCCCCAAACTGTCAGAAAGTGTCAGGCAAGGATCAATTGCTCGCGTTCCGGGCCTACGCTGGCAATGCCCACTTTGACGGCGGAAAACGCGCTAATCCGGTCCAAATAGCTGCGCACGGCAGCCGGAAGATCGCTAAAGCGGCGCATGGCGCTTACATCCTCTTGCCATCCGGGCACATCCTCATAAACCGGTCTGCAGGCGGCCAGCACTTCGCTGTCCTGAGGGAAATCATCCAGCCGCTGGCCGTTGTGCTCATAAGCCACGCAGACGCGCAACGGATCGAGCCCGCTTAAGATGTCAAGTTTGGTCAATGCCAGCTCGGTCAACCCGTTAAGCTGAGCGGTATAGCGCAGCGCCACCAGATCCATCCAGCCCACTCGGCGCGGGCGCCCGGTGGTCGATCCATACTCATCCCATGGATTGGCGCCGGTGCCGCGCAGCCGCAACGCCAGATCGCCGCTCAATTCGGTCACAAACGGACCGCCGCCCACGCGCGTGGCGAAGGCCTTGGCCACCCCAACCACGCGCTCGATGGCCTGCGGCGGCACCGCCAACCCGGTCATCACGCCGCCGATCGTGGCGTTTGACGAAGTGACAAAGGGATACGTGCCATGGTCGATGTCCAGCAGCGCCGCCTGTGCGCCTTCGGCCAGGATGCGCTTGCCACTGCGCAGCGCGTTCTGCATCACGTGAAAGGTATTGTCGAGATAGGGCATGAGCTGGCGCGCTGCGTGCGCATACTCAGCTGCCAATTCGCGCGCGTCAAGCCGGCCGAGGCCAAAATCGTTGACCAGGGTGCGATTGACATTCTCCGTATGCGCCAGCACCGCGTCGCCAAAGCGCTCGGGGTCGGCCATCAGCCCGGCCCGGATGCCGGTGCGGGCGGCCTTGTCGCTGTAGGCAAAGCCGATGCCGCGCTGGGTGGTGCCGATGCCGCCGCCGGCGGATTCACGGGCCGCATCAAGTGCAATATGCCCGGGCAAAATCACGTGCGCCGCCTGGCTGATGCGCAAGCGCTGCGGCGAGACATCCACGCCAGCCGCGCGCACATCGGCCATTTCCTTGAGCAGGTTGCGGGGGTTGAGCACCACGCCGTTGCCGATCACATTGAGGCATTCCGTTCGGAAGATGCCGGACGGAAGCAAATGCAGTTTGACGACTTTCTTTCCAATCGTAATCGAGTGCCCGGCGTTGTCGCCGCCGTTGTAGCGCGCCACGATGTCCGCATCCTGGGCCAGGGCATCCACGACACGGCCTTTGCCCTCGTCGCCCCACTGGGCGCCGAGCAATACAGTTATTGACATGAGTTTGAGGTGCTTCCCTTTTGCGGGCGCGATATGGTGACGGCGCCCGATGTGATTTTACGCTGCGTTCAGCGATTATCCGGCGAGTCGGCGAGGCTGGCGCTATTCTCGCGCGCGCAGATCCGCCAGTGCGGCTTCGACCTCGGCGCGCGGCAGACCGCCCTGCTCCAATGCATGATCGGGCAAGCGCAGCAGGCGCTCATAGAAATCGAGCCCGTGCTCAAGATAGGCCGGCGCCTCGTCAAGCAACGGATACAGCGCATCTTCGGCTTTGGCATAGTCGCCGCGGCTGTCAAAAAAACGAAACAGCCGCCATTGGGTCAAAGCCGGCAAATCCGCGGTTGCGCTGGCTTCGTGCAGCTGCGCGATGCGATCCAGCAGCAGTGGCGAGCCCGTGTTGTTCACGCGCGCATGCACTTCCAGCAGCACGTTGAGCGCCTTGATCAGGCACGCATCGCGCTCGTCGTTTTGATGCACCCGGTCGTGAACCTCGGCTTCGAGCCGTAGCAAATCGGCCAAGGCCATGGCGCGGTCGGATTCGACCGTTGCACCGAGCATGGTGGACAACACCAGGAAGTCGTCACTGGACTTGTGCACCAGGTCCCGGTCGAGATGAACAAGCTCCCGGTAGGCCTTGTCAAGCTCCTCGTAGACTTTTGGCAGCTCGCCGCGGGTGAGCAGCGCGATGACGTAGGTCCACACCTCGCCCAGCTGCTCGATCATGCGTTTGATGTAATCCTGTGAATAAGCGGGAATGGCACAACCTCCTGGATGCCGCGTGACGCGGCAGGGTCATTCTACGCAGCGCCGGACTAGTTGATATCGTGCACCCGCCGCACGGCGTCAATCACGCGCTGATCGCGCGTATCCGGCTGCGTGGCAGGCCCAATCGGATCTTCGACCGCCTCTGGCGTGCCAGCCATGATGCGCAATGTGTTCAATACGCCATAGCTCAGCACCTCAAGATCGTAGCCGCCTTCGAGTATGCCGATCAAGCGCCCACCGCAAAGCTCGTCGCTCAGGTCGCACATCGTTTGGACAATGCCAGCCAGGCCGGTCAAGCTCAGCTGTATATGCGCCAACGGATCGCGCCAATGCGCATCGAAGCCGGCCGACATCAGCAGCACATCGGGCTTGAAGCGGCGGGCGGAAGGCGCGACGATCTCCGCAAAGGCGCGGCCATACAACCCATCGCCCGCGCCAGCCGGCATTGGCACATTGACCGTATGCCCACGCCCGGCGCCATGGCCCACTTCCTCGTGATGGCCGCTGCCGGGGTAGATAAACCCATACTGATGCAATGACAGAACGAGCACTTCGGGGTCGTCAAAAAAGATCGATTGCGTGCCGTTGCCGTGGTGCACATCAAAATCGACAATCATCGCGCGGGGATGGGCTTGCGCATGGCTGCGACGCGCGGACGGTGACCACATGGCATCGCCGTGCCGGCCCTTACCCAGCGCAGCGCGCGCGGCAAACGCCACGTTGTTAAACAGGCAGAAGCCTTCGCCATGATCGGCAAACGCATGATGCCCGGGCGGCCGCACGATCGCAAACGCGCGCCGCACATCGCCGCTGACAACCGCGCTGGCGCAACGCATGGCGGCGCCGGCTGCCAGCGCCGCCGCGTCAAAGCTTGCCGGCCGCACATACGTGTCTCCATTCAGCGCGCCGCCGCCGCGCTCGCACACGGCGTAGACCTGCGACACGTAGTCGGGCGCATGCAGTTCGCAGAGCTCTTCAAACGTCGCCGGCGGGATGGCTAGCTGCCGCATCTCGGCAAGCATGCCCTTGGCTGACAGCAGATTCATGATGGCGCGCAAACGTCCGGCATGCTCAGGATGACCGGGCTGATCATGCTCTAGAAAGAGCGGATCGTAGGCATAGCCCAACTGTGCCGCGCTCATATGATTTTCGGGCGCCGCGCCGGGTCTTTGAGAACGAACCACACCAACGTCGCCCCAATGATCAGAATAACGGCATTGGCGATAAACGGGCCGGAGGGCCGGATGTCATAGAGAAAGCCCATAATGAGCGGCCCAAACGCTTTGCCGGATGTCTGCGCCAGTGTGAACAGTCCAAACCCGGTGCCGCGCTTATGCCCGCCCATCATGTCGGCCACCAGCGCCTGTTCGGCCGGCACAGCCGCCGAATAGCAGATGGCTTCCAAGGTCGCAAATATCGTGAGTGCGATGATCGCCGTGATTGGGTTGGGAAAGATAAATGCGATTGCGGGAATGACTAGCGAAAACAACCCGCTGGCGGTCAGCCCCACTGACATCGGCGCCTTGCGGCCAAAGCGGTCGGCAAACACCCCCATGCGCGCTGGCAACGTCCCCCAGATGATGGCCGCGGGTATATATGACAGCGTGATCCAGATCAGATCGGAGGTGATGTGATCCTGAATGTAGTACAGGATAAACAGCTTGAGCCCTTCCGAGAAGTTGGTGAAGAACACAATGGACATGAGCACATACAGCTGTGGATCGATGCGGGCCAGCTGCTTGGCCAGCTCCTTGTCGTCCGGGTCCGGCTCAACCCTGAAAGCCATGCTGCGCGTCTCCGGCAGGCCGCGATAGCTCATAAAAAACGCTGACATCGCACCTACGGCATAGATCGCAAATGCCGTGGACCAGACCGCCGGCGTAACGGTCAGCGTGCTGTCCGGCCGAAAGCCGTTTACCAACAACACCGGAATGGCGATCAGCGCGCCATACAGCCCGCCGCGAAACTGGGCCTGTTCGGTCGAGCCAAAGCTGGCGCCGGTGCCGGCACCGGTCGATAAGTCGGCGGTCATCGTGTATGACGACAGCAGCACCGTGCCCATGCCCAGTCCATGCACGATGCGCGCAATAAACAGCATGACCTCGGCGTAGATCAGGCTAGTCTGCAAAATCGGATGTGACGGATCGCCGATAGTAAACGGCCGCGCCAGCGCAAACAAGATCATGGCCAGAACCACCATGCCGATACCGAGGCGCAAAAACACACGACGGCCGCGCTTGTCGATCCAGCGTCCAATCAATGGCCGGACCACCGCAGTGGCCAGTTCGCCGACCGCGACATTCAGGCCAGTCTCCAAGCCATTGGCGCCCAGTGAACGCAAGTAAGGAACGATGGCGACAAAGTAGACCGAAGTGGACAAGGCTGAAAAGCGAACCAGGGTCTGCAAACGTTCCAGATTGCGCTTGGGGTCGAGTCCTTCCACAGGCTCTCCCCCTTCCAATATGTTGTCGATACTGAGCGACAGCTTCTCGACGAGTCTCTGCATGTCGGGCGCATTGTAAACGGCCGCCTTAAGTCTCTATAATCTTACTGTGCGCAGCATCGCAACCTGGATCACCCTCTCCTGCACGCTTTCGCTTGTGACCGGCGCCTGTGCGCCGCTGAGCGGCGGGCCTTTCGGCGGCGGATCGGGAGCTGCGCAAGGATCAAGCAAGCCGCTTGTGAGCATCTTGTCGCCAGCCGAAGGCATGCGGCTGAATGTGGGCGAGCGGCTCACTGTCGCGGTGGCGGCGGCCAGCAATGCCAAGCTTGCCGCGATCGAAGTCTCGGTAGGCGGCGCACCGGCGCAGGTGCGCCAGATCGAGCCGGCAGACTACACCGCTTCCATCTCAATTGAATTTGCCACGCCGCCGCAGGGGCGCGTGACGTTGGCCGCTGTGGCCATCGACACCGCCGGTGCGCGAAGCGACCCGGCCATCGTCACGCTGGTCGTCGGCGCAGAACAGCCGGCGCCCGGCCCAACGCCCATCGGTAACACGCAGTGCGATCTTCAGGCGGAATTTGTCTCCGATCTAAGCATCCCGGACGGCACCCAGGTGCAGCCTGGCGCGTCGTTCGTCAAATCCTGGCGGCTGCGCAACACCAGCGCGTGCGATTGGAAGCCCGGCGTGCGTCTGGCGCACTTCGAAGATGAGCAAATGAGCACACACGCCGAAGGCGACCCGCTTGCGGCCATCCCCAAAGGCGCGACATTCGACGTCAGCCTGCAGCTAACCGCCCCAACCGCCAGCGGCGTGCATACCAGCACGTGGCGCCTGCGCGATCCGTCCGGCCGCAGCTTTGGCAACCGCGTGTATCTGGCGATCAAGGTGCCTTAAGCGCAAACCTTTCGCCGTGCTCCTCACGCGGCACTCAGCACAAAATGCGTCGCACGCGTCGCTCCTATAATCTTGTGCGATGTCCACCACCCCCCAGACCATCACGGCTGAGTCGTTTACAGCAATTGCGCAGCAGCTAGAGAAAGAGGTATCCGGCGTGATCGTCGGCCAGCAGGACATCATCCAGCACATGCTGATCGCCATCATCACCGGCAACCACGTGCTGCTGGAAGGCGTGCCCGGTCTGGGCAAGACCACGCTGGTGCGCACCTTTGCCGATGCTCTGGAGCTGCGCTTTTCGCGCATCCAGTTCACCCCCGATCTGATGCCGGCGGACATCATCGGCACAGATATTCTTGAAGATCGCGAAGAAGGCAAGCGCGCCTTCCGATTTCAGGCCGGCCCAGTCTTCGCCAACCTCGTGCTGGCGGACGAAATCAACCGCGCCACACCCAAAACGCAATCGGCCCTGCTCGAAGCAATGCAGGAAAAGACGGTCACGGTGCTGGGCCGAACCTACGCCACCAGCCAGCCGTTCTTTGTGCTGGCCACGCAGAACCCGATTGAGATGGAAGGCACCTATCCCCTGCCCGAAGCGCAGCTCGATCGCTTCATGTTCAAGCTGAACGTGCTCTTTCCCAGAACCGATGAGCTGACCGCCATCATTGAACAGACCACGGGAGGCGAACTGCGCAAGGCCAAACGCGTCACCAACGGCGCGACCCTGGTCGCCATGAGCCAATTTGCCCGACAGGTGCCGGCGGCCAGCCATGTCATCAAAGCGGCGGCGTCGATCATCGCCGCGACGCATCCCGACGGCGAAGCAGCCCCGGAGCTCGTGCGCAAGTTCGTGCGCTATGGCGCCAGCCCGCGCGGCGCGCAATCGCTGCTGCTGGGCGGCCGCGTGCTGGCTCTCCTCAAGAGCCGCTTCAATGTGGCGCTGGACGACATCAAGGAGCTCGCGCCGGCGGCCTTGCGCCACCGCATTCTGCTCAACTTTGACGGCCAGGCCGAGGGGATCAAGACCGACGATGTGATCGCCGAGGTTGTGCGCCGCATCAACTGACGCGCGCGATCACGCCCCCAGCCGCCCAAACTCGCGTTCGAGCTGAGTGACGCCGATCTGAATCATGGTCGGCCGTCCATGCGGGCAAGTGCGCGGCGATTCGCAGGCTTCCAAATCGCGCACCAGCGCCTGCATCTCCGGAAAGGCCAGCACGCGCCCGGCCTTGATCGCCATGCGCTTGCACACGCGCCGCAACACTTTTGCTTCGACATCCCGGCGCATCGGCGTGTCGCCCAATTCCAAGTCGGAGACGATCTCGCGCAGGGCGGCGGCCAAATCGTCTTGCAGCATCAACTGCGGCACCGCGCGGATAAGAAAGCTGTTGCCGCCGAAATGATCGACTTCAAAACCGAGATGGCGCAGCGTGTCCAGGCCGCTCTCAAGCAATGCCACACTGTAGGCAGCCACATCGACGGAGATCGGATCCAGCAACGCCTGCGAGACCACCTCGCCTTGATCGTGCTGCGCCAGCATCTTTTCATACAAGATGCGCTCGTGGGCGGCGTGCTGATCGATCAGATACAAGCCTTCCGGCCCCTCAGCGATGACATAGGTGGCGGCCAGCTGGCCGATGATGCGCAGCGCGGAGGCGGTGCGCGCAGCTGGAGTATGCGGTGCAACCGCAGCTGCCGCATCGCTTTCGGCGGCCGGACGCATGCCGCTGTTGCTGCGTTCGCTGTTGTCGGGCCAGCGAAAAGCCGGCTTGTCGCTGCCGTGCCGACTGATGCCGATGCGGTCCCATGTTTCACTGCCGGCCAGCGGCTGGGCGCGCGAAACAGGGTCAATCACGCCACTGATCTCGTTCGGAACGCTTGGCGCGGCAAACTCGCCGGCTGCGGCGCGGCGAAAGACGCTTGGCGGCTCAGGCGGCGCCATGCTGGCCAGCAGCGCGGCGCGCACCGCCCGATGCACGACTGAAAATACGCCGTCGGCGTCGCGAAAGCGCACTTCAGCCTTGGCCGGATGAACATTGACATCGACCTCGTCGGGCGGCACATCGACCATGACGACCGCAATCGGAAAGCGGCCCGCCATCAGCAGCGTGTGATAGGCCTGAATCACGGCATAGCTGAGCTTGGCGTCCTGCACCGGCCGGCCATTGACAAACAAGGTGATCTTGCCGCGGTTGCCGTGATCGACAACCGGCAGCGCGGCAAAGCCGCGCGCGCGGATGCCGCTCGAGGCACTGTCACCGGCGTCCTGCGCACCGACGGGAACCATCTTTTCCGCCACGTCCGCGCCATACACTTGGATCAGCACATCGCGCAGATTGCCGGTGCCCTGCGTTTGCAGCGCCAGCTTGCCGTCGTACGTGACGCTAAAGCGAATATGCGGATAGGCCATCGCATAGCGCGTGACGATGCCGTCAATCTGACCGCGCTCGGCCTGATTGCTTTTGAGAAACTTCAAGCGCGCAGGCACCCTGCTGAACAGGTGCTCGATGGTCATGGTGGTGCCCGGCGTTCGGCCGATGCGCTCATGGGCCACAAT
The DNA here is from genome assembly GCA_031368515.1 of Chloroflexota bacterium. GTDB lineage: Bacteria > Chloroflexota > Anaerolineae > J036 > Brachytrichaceae > CANJQH01. Next base: position 2,186 of record JANMNW010000460.1, on the reverse strand, counting down.
CTGGCCATTGTCCAGCCGCAGCGAGGTGCCGCTCGCTTCGTCGGCATGCCGCGTCACGCAGGCAACCTGCGACACCGACGCGATGCTGGCCAGCGCCTCGCCGCGAAAACCAAGCGTGTGAATATCCTGCAAGTCATCGACTTTCTGCAGCTTGCTGGTGGCATGATGCAAGAATGCGGTTTCTGCTTCGGCGCTGCGGATGCCCGAGCCATTGTCGGTGACGCGAATCAGTCGCTTGCCGCCTTCGGCGCACTCAACGCGAATGTCCGTCGCGCCTGCGTCGATGGCGTTCTCCACCAGCTCCTTGACGGCCGATGCCGGGCGCTCCACAACTTCGCCCGCGGCGATGCGCGCAACCAGCACTTCGGGCAGAACACGAATTGGCATGCGCGTATTTTACGGCGACGGCGGCGCTTCGTCTAAATCGGCAAACTGCAGCGTGATCGCATTCACCGAAACTTGGATCTCGCGCAGGGATATGCCCAATGAGACGAGCAGCAGCACAAGGCTGAGGCCGAAGATGATGGCGCCGGGCAGATTCTGGCCGAGAAACAGCACGAACATGCTCAGCGCGCAGCCGAAAAAGCTGCTAACAGCGAACACCTGCATGTCGCGTATCAAGCTCAGCCGATAGCGCAAGTTGTCCAGTTGGCCCTTGATGTTCCGGCTGGGCGTCAGTGCATAGCGGTCGTAGAGATTGCGCGCAAGCGCGGCGAGGTGCATGAACCGGTTGGTGTACGCCAAAAACAGCAACGAGATGGCTGGAAAGAGGAGTGCTGGTGTGGTGATGGTCAGCTCCATGTCGCAATTCTAGGACCGCCGTCGACACACAGAGTTTGTCGGGTGCATCCGCCGATCGGGGCCACCAGGCGGGTGCATCAGTCGCGGCGCATTTTTCGTAACGCGCCAGTTTTCGGAAGGCTCGCGGCGGGCCAAACCAACTCGCAAGGTTGCCGCCGCGCTCCACTGAAGCGTAGTGCACTCAGCACGCCGCCCCAAAATGCGCAAGCTTCGCTTTGTCCCGCGCCTAGGCCGGGCGAAAATCCTGCAGCACAAGCTGCAACTTGCGTTCGCCATTCCATTCGTTTTCATCGAGATGAAAGGCCAGATCGATGCAATCGCCAGCGCGAAGTTCGGCGTGCCGCTCGCCGGCGCGCCAGGCGACCGCATCCCAAACCGCGCGGCGCGCGTCTTTCAGCCGCACCTGCAGATGGGGCGGCCCGCCTTCGCTTGCAGCTTTGCCCACGCGGCGCGCCGAAACAATCTCCGCTTGCCGCGCCACAAATACCGGGCGCGGGTTGTCGATGCCGAAGGGTTCGAGGCGCGCCAGCTCAGTCAAGGCTTTGCGGTTGAGCTGGCTCAAATCGGTCACGGCCTCGACGCGAATATGCCGGTGCCAGCCGTCGGCAGGCTGGGCTGTGCGCGCAATGTCGATCAGGCTGCTGCGCAAATCGTCCAGCCGCGCCGCTGGTGCGGTAAACCCGGCGGCTGCGGCGTGTCCGCCGTGACGCGTCAACAGGCCGGCACATGCATCAAGCGCCCGGGTAATGTGAAAGTCCTTGACGCTGCGGCAGGAGCCGCGCGCTTCGCCATTGTTGATGGCCACAACCACGGCTGGGCGGTGATGCTTCTCAACCAGCCGCGCGGCGGCCAGGCCGATGACGCCAGGGTTGTAGCTTTCCGCCGCGGCAAACAGCAGCGGCGCTGCGGCGTCGGCCTGCATGGCGCGCGCTTCGGCGTCGCGCGCCACTTCGGCTGTCACCGACTGGCGGTGCTCGTTCTGCGCATTCAGCTGTGCGGCAAGCTCGGCGGCGCGCGACGGGTCGTCGCACGCCAGCAATTCATATGCGGCCAGCGCGCTCTCCAGGCGGCCGGCGGCATTCAGCCGCGGCGCCAGCGCAAAGCCGATCTTGCCCGCATCGACGCCGCCGCGCGCCACACCCGCCGCGCGCATGAGCGCATCCATGCCCGGGCGCGGCGCGCTGTTAATCAGCGCCAGCCCGGCGGCCACCAGCAAGCGGTTTTCGCCAGTCATCGAAACCACATCAGCCACCGTGCCGAGGGCCACCAGGTCCAGCAGCGCGCGCTCGCTGATCTGCCCGGGCGTCCGCATCGTGCGCAGCAGACATTGCGCAAGGCGGAAAGCCACGCCCACTCCTGCCAGCGACTTGAACGGATAGGCGCAT
>JANMNW010000425.1:0-8833 GCA_031368515.1 Chloroflexota bacterium | reverse complement strand
GCGACGGTTTTGTGGCGGCCGAAGCGATCATCTTGAACTATCTGCGCTCAGGCGCTCCGACGATCGCCGGCATGAAAGCAGCACGCGCAGAATACAAAGCGATGATCGACAAAGTTGTGGCGCAGATCAAGGCTTAGGCACATACACGATCGTGTCGGCGAAAATTTCGCTCTGCCGGTAGTTGTCATACACCGCGTTGCGCACCGCGAGGGGCCAGCGCGTCACAATCAGCGCGTCGCCGCCCGCCGAGCCCTGCGGCTCGTACCACAGCACCAGGGCAAATTCCTTGCGCCGTATGGCTTCGACCAACTGCGCATCGGACCACAAGCCCTGGCCGTGCAGCTGGTTGAACTCCAACGGATAAAGATAGGGCCGTCGACCATTCAATGTCTGAAAGCCCAGATGCTCGTCGGTCAACACTGGGCCGCTTTGCGCGCCTATGCGCCGGGCAAGAATCGCGGTCTCGCGCGCGCCGCCAAATCGCCGGCTCAGGAGCGGCTGATAGATCACCTGGGTCCAGTCAATAAACGTGTTGATCTGCAGCAGCAGACCGATGACTGCCAGCGATTTGAGCCACAGGTTAAAGCTCATCCACGCGATGGCCACACCGCCGGCCAAACATATCGCCCCGGCCAGCGGGTACACTGCGCCAAGCGTGGCGCCGCTCAATCCAGAGGTCACCGAATTCAGCAACGCACCGATGAAATAGGTCGCGGCCACGGGCGTGGCGCTGCTGCCATCGCCCAGCCGTTCGACAAAAAAGAACAGCACAATCACGATCATCAGCATGCCCGACCGCACAACAATGTTGATGACATACCCGAGCCAGCGATCGCGTGAGAAAGCCCGCCCCAACGCCGCAAAAACATTCGCCGAAAAGCCGCCGCCGGTTGCCGCTTCCAAGAGCACATACACAACCAAGCTCAGCCCTGCAAATCCAAGCAACAGCAGCGCCACCTGCCTCCAGCTGCGCTTTTGCGCAAAATGCGCCGCAGCGGCCGCCAAAGCCGGCAGCACCTGCAGCGGCGCGGTAAATGCCGCCGCCACAAAGCAGACCACGGCCAGCGCAACAGCCAGCGGCGGGCGCCGCACGCGCAACGCGGCATATATGCCCGCCAAACTTAGCGCAAACCCCAGCGTGTCCGGCCCGCCAATCAGCGACACCTGTGAAAGATGCGGCGTGAGCAGCAATGCGCTGCCCGCCAGAATTGCGCCAGCCCAGTCTTTTGACAGGGCGCGAACGATCAGCATGATCAGCAAAGCCGCCACGACGGCGCTGATCACCGAAACGGTGCGCCCGACGGCGAACGACACGCCTCTGAGCTCGGCCAGCGGCCATTGCGCCAGCAAAAACCCGGGAGGCTCGGGCGTCGCCACATACGGTGGCGCGTCAAAGCGCGCCGGATACAAGCTGGCCAGATCGGGCATGCGCGTCAGCCGGTCGAGATTGGGGCCTTCGACATACTCCAGCGGAAACGGAAATGCGATCGCGCGCTGAGTCAAGGCGGCCTGGTCGACCAACGCCCACCCAATGTCGCCGACAATCAGGATCAGAATCACCGCGTAAACGTATTCGCGAATGGTCCACTCCTGCGTGTTCAACCGGCGCAATGTGTTCATGAATCGGCGCATTGTCCGCCCGCAGCCGTCATCGGTCAACCGACGTTCACTCCATGCCTTGCGCAATCGGCGCGCGGCATTCAGAATCACCCTCAATGACACACGCGTTGCTTCCCGCCGGGCTCTGGCCGGTCATGCTCACGCCATACACCGATGACGGCGCCGTCGATTGGCGCGGCATCGATGCGGTAACCGACTGGTATCTCGACAATGGCTCGGCCGGTCTCTTCGCCAATTGCCTCTCCAGCGAGATGTTTCACCTCAGCGCCGATGAGCGCATCGCGCTGGTCTCGCGCGTGCGCAGCCGCGCGGCCGGACGCGTGCCGGTTGTGGCCACCGGCAATTTTGGCGGAAGCATCGCCCAACAGGCCGAGTCGATCCGGCGCATGGCCGGCACCGGGGTCCAAGCCGTGGTGGTGCTGCCCAACATGCTGGTGACCGCCGAAGACAGCGATGATGTGCTCAAACAGCAACTCGACGCGCTGATGGCCGCCACAGGCGATATTCCGCTCGGTTTATACGAATGCCCGGCGCCCTACAAGCGCGTCATTTCCGCTGACCTGACGGCTTGGGCCGCAGCCAGCGGACGCTTTCGTTATCTGAAAGACACCACCTGCGATCCGGCTGCCATTCGCGCCAAGCTCGCGGCGGCGCGCGGCACGCCGTTGAATTTGTACAACGCCTACACCGGCGGCGCGCTTGAATCGCTTGACGACGGCGCGGCCGGGCTTTCGCCCATTGCCGCAAACTGCTATCCGGAGCTGTTCAGCTGGTTGTGCGCCAACCATCGCGAGCAGTCGGCCCTGGCCGTGCGCGTGCAACGCGCCGTGCGCGTGCTCGAGTCGGCTGTGTGCGTGCAATATGTCGCTTCGGCAAAGCGCATCATGGGGCTGCGCGGATTGCCCGTCGGCACGCGCTGCCGGCACATGACGCTGCATGTCGATCACGAACTCATCACGCTGCACGAAGCATTGCTGGAGACCGTGGCCGAGCTGTGTGATGCGCTCAATTTGCCGGAGTTGGCGCGTCCAACAGGGTGATCACGCCGCTGGAACCATCCACGCGCAAATGCTGACCGGTTTGAATCCGGCGCGTGGCATCGTGCACGCCGACAACGGCCGGGATGCCGAATTCGCGGGCGACGACCGCGCCGTGCGTCATCATGCCGCCAACCTCGGTAATTAACGCCGCCGAGGCAAAAAAGAGCGGGGTCCATGCCGGGTCTGTGCCGGGACAGACCAAAATCTCGCCGGGCTGCAGACCGGCTGAATGTGGATCAAGCACGATGCGCGCGAAGCCTTCGGCCACGCCGGGCGAAACCGGGCTGCCGGTCAGCCGGACAGCGCCATCCGGTGTCGCACCCATGCCGGCGTAATACGCCCGGCCATCGCTAAGCAGCAGGCGCGGTATCTGCCGACGGCGCGATTCGAAAAGCTCCCGGGCACGACGTTGGCCAATCAGCGCGGACCAGTCGCGTTTTTCTCCGGCGGCATACAGCCGCAATTCGTCGCGTCGCAAGTAGAACAGATCGTCGGCGCGCGCCAGATCACCGTCCTCAACCAGCGCGCGACCACTTTCCAGCAGAGCCGTGCGCAGCTCATCCATGTGTTGAATCACGACAAATTTGGGCAGTTCGCGCAACCCGCCAAACGCGCGCAGGCGATGAATGGCAAATCGCGCCACACGCGCCTTGAGCCGCCCACCGCGCGACTTGCGCACCCGCGAGACGATCGCGGCCGCGGCCGCCTCAGCCTGTTTCTCGCTGCGCGCGAATACCGCATCAGGCGCTGCCGCCGCATCGACGATCGAAAGATAGCTTCTCAAGGCATCGAGGATCTGCTCAGGCTGTTCGCGCCAACGCGGGCGGCCCAGATCGATTTCACCCAGGCCGCGCATGCCAAAGCGTTTCAGAAAAGCTTCAACCTCTTGCTGGGCCACCGGCGGCAAGCTGCCGTTTCTGTAGGCTGCCGCCAGCATGTTGGTGCCGGTGTCGCGAAACGAGTCGGCAATGGCGGGCTCAGCGCGAATCGCTCGCGCCACACGCGTGAGCACCAGGTCCATTTCCGTTGTGACATTGTTCGCCAACCCGCGCGTCAACTGCAGCGCCAGAGGATTGAAACCGCCCGCCGCAGGGGCATCGCCAGCATGAGCAAGCAGCCGATCCAGCACAAGCAGCATGCTGACGCCCGCAAACACAGCGGCGAACAAATCGGGCACATACTCCGTCAGTTGGTGTTCAAACGCGTCGAATTGCCCGGCCACCGCTGCGATGCGTTGGCGCGGCGGCAGCGTCGCCGGGGGTGCCTGGGCACGCCACGCGGCAACGCGCGCGTCCATCTGTTCACGCAGTTGTCGGGGTCGGCGGTCTGGATGGCGCCAGTTGCGAACCACGCGTGCGGCGATCGGTGCGAAGCCGCGCCCGATGCGCGCAAGGGTCGACAGCTTCAGACCGCGTTGGGTGGTCTGCAATTGCGAATCATTCACAAGCTGTCGCAACGCCTGAGCAGCGCCAGGTTCAGCCGCACTCAGCAGATTCTGGATGACTGTGCGCCCCACTGAATTTCGCATCGGCGCCGTGACGTCGATCCAAAGCCGCTCTCCGGCGAGCCGAACCACGCGCAGCGTCCGCCAGTCCAAATCGTAGCCAAACATGCGCGCGCCGCCGGCAAAAGCCGTGCGGATGAAATCCTGACCCAACGGCGTAAACGGATCCAGCACCCCCTGCACGGCGCCGAATGAAAAACAGGCGCGCAGATCATCTGCCGCGGTCGCCTCCAGCATGGGATACAACGATGTAATCGCGCGCGATTGCAGCAGATGGACGCGCCCGCCAGACCATGCCCACTCGATGTCCTGCGGCTCGTCATATTCGGCGGCCACCTGCCGGCCCAGGCCCGCCAATTGCGCAATGACCTCGTCTGGAATGGCTTGCTGCGCGGATGCGTCTACCCGTATGGTGCGAATGCCGCCGCCTGCTTCGCCCACGGTCTGAACCGTTTTGGCGCCGAGCGTGCGCGCCACGATCACATCGGTTGCATCGACAACATAGTGATCGGGCTCGGTTTGCCCGGACACCAGCGCTTCGCCCAGCCCGAGGGTCGCATCGATCACCACCTGGTTGCGCTGCCCGGTCAGCGGATTGGCGGTGAAGAGCACGCCTGATGCCTGGCTTTGCACCATGGCTTGCACGATCACGGCAAGTGCTATCCCCTCGGAGGCGATGCCATTGCGAGCGCGATAGCCGATGGCTCGCGCGGTCCACAGGCTGCTCCAGCAGGCCGCGACCGCCTGCAGCAACGCGGCCTCGCCGATCACGTTGAGAAATGTATCTTGCTGGCCGGCGAACGAGAGCTCTGGCAAATCCTCTGCGGTGGCGGATGACCGCACCGCAACAGCGGAGGCGCCGAGCCCGCGATAGGCGGACAATATTTCGCCAGTCAGCACGTCAGAAAGCCGGGGCGCCGCTTCGGAAAATGCGGCACGAATCACCAGCGAGGCGGCCTCCAGCGAATCCGAGTCGCGGCTGTCAGTGGCATGCAGGGCATTTTCGATGAGCGGCGCCAGCGATGCCGTGCGCACAAACTGGTCGTAAGCGGCGGTCGTCACGATGAACCCTGGCGGCACAGGAAGCCCCAACCGGCTCAGGCGCGCCAAGTTGACGCCTTTGCCGCCACTGTTGGCAAGCGTCGCTGCATCGTCGCTAAACGGCAAAATATGGGACATGGCACTTCCCCGGCTCTGCGCGCACCAATAGATTAGCACGGTGTATGGCAAAACGCTACGAGTTCGGGCAAGCTAGGGAATTGCGAAAAGAAGTTGCGTTGCTATAGTTTGCAGGGTATTACTCCAACGGGCTGCGGCTGACAACGGTAGTCAGTACGGCAGCAGTTGAATTGCCAATGAATCCTGCCGAAAAATCATGCTTGACACGTAAAGTTGCGGGAACTATGTCTATTACATATACTCCCCACGATTAGGGTCCATTGCCAAAGTGGATTGGACCAAACGCCATCTTAGGAATCCAGTTTTCGCAATAAGAGGAGCAAGAATGTCATGAAAAGAAAATATTGGCCGCTCGCCGCTATCACAGTCATGCTGCTCAATGCATGCGGCGCACCGGCTGCCCCGGCGGCAACCCCTCAGACAATTACAGAAAAAGTCACAGTCAAGGAGACTGTCGTTGTCGAAGGAAAAGTCGTAGAAAAGGAAGTGGTAAAAGAAGTCCAGAAGGTAGTCACCGCAACGCCCGAGCCAACCGCCAACCCCTATGATCAAAATGCGCCGATCGTGGTATGGATCGACGAGACGCGCAAAGCCACCGTTGATGCATTCAAGAAGAAGTATCCAGAAAAGGCAGCGCTGATCAAGGAAGAGCTGGTTGACCGTGGTCAGTTCCCGGCCAAGGTACTTCTGTTCAATAACACTGGCAAGGGTTGGCCCGACGTGGTATTTGCCGAACCTGACATCGTGTCACGAGTGGCCGACACGTCGCGCGATTACCCGCTCGATCTCAATCCTTGGCTGAAAAGCAAGAATGTCATAGAAAACTTCGCGCCTGGTTCGCTCGAGCCATGCACCTTCGGTGGCAAACTGTTCTGCCTGCGCAACGATCTAGCTCAGAACCTGACCTGGTACAACAAGCCGCTGATGGATCAGTTTGGTTACAAGGTCCCTTCCACCTGGGAAGATTTTGAGGCACTGGGCGAGGCGGTGGCAAAGGATCACCCCGGTTATGTCATGGGCTTTGCAGACGAGTGGATGCTTAACTACGTTTACTTTGCAGCTGGCCGTTGCCCGCTTGGACATGTCATTGAGGAGAACACACTGTACATCAATACTGCCGATGAGCGCTGCCTGCGCGTGGCACGAATGCTGGACAAACTTATTGCTGCCAAGGTATTCCTCACAACTGGACCATTTGATCCAGCGACGGCAAAGGTCGTTAATGAGAACAAGCTACTGATGTTGCAAGCGGCATCATGGTTCGGTGAGTACATCTTCGGCGGCAAGCCGGACAGCCTGTACTACAAGACTGCGGAAGGACAACTCGGTGTGGCCGTGCCGCCGAAGTGGAAAAACGAAGATAAAGCCTACACCGGGTTTGGTGGAGGCGCGGCATGGACTGTGTCGAAACACACTAAGAATCCGGACTTGGCGGTGGAGTTTGCAGTGTTCGCATCGACGGCGACCGAGTATCACGGCACTGGTCCGACCTATCCAGCCTATATGCCCGCAGCCAAAGAGTGGCGCAAGACGCTCGTCGGCAACAAGCTCTATGCGGAGGATCCGTATCCAGTGATGGAAACGACTGCGGCTTTGATGGACCCATTGATCGCGTCGCTGCGGTTTCCTACCGTAGATTTGGTCAAGAAAACTGTGTCCCAGGCAGTTGCCAAGGGCGAGACAATCGAGTCGGCGCTGCCTGAACTGCAAAAGGAGCTGGTAAACGCCGCCGAGGCGCAGGGCTATCTAGTAAAGACCAGCAACAAGTAGCTTCATACGAAAATCGATTCGGTGTTGACGTTTAGCTTATGAAGGTCCCGCGCCAACACCGAGTCAGATTAGTCAATATGTTGTCTGAGCCCAACGACGCGGCTGTCTTTAGCGGGTTGGGCTCAACTCCCGCGAGCAGAATCGAGCAAATTTGCGGACATACTCGACCTATGTGGGTTGAGCTGCTTACTACTGCTCTTTTTTTTGTGGCATATCAGGATTGAGGGTTCTAAGTGATTCAAACCGTACAAAGGAGCGTTGAGTAGACGATGAGCGCACTTGCGAGCCATCCTGGCGTACCACAACGGCGCAAACGCCGCCTTAATCTGCTTGGTCCGCACCTCTTTGTGCTGCCATATGCCGTTGTTTTGCTGATCTTTGGTGTGGCGCCGGCGCTATACGCACTGGCAATGAGCTTTGCGCGCTTCGTGGGCGGCAAGCCCCAGTTCTTTCAAGCCGGGCTGCGCAATTACACCATCGCACTCAGCGACACGCGGTTTCTAGCGTCGTTCGAGCATGTGGGCCGCTATCTGCTTGTGTCGATGCCGGTCGGTGTGATTGGAGTGCTGATCATGGCACTGCTGTTGAACGCGAGGCCCGGGCGCATCGCTCTGTTCTTCAGGACTGTATTTTTTGTGCCAAGTGCATTTGCCGGACCGGCTCTGGTGTTGCTTGCATTCTTCGTGTTAAACCCGGTCACAAGTCCGTTCCGGCCACTCTTGTTGGCGATGGGTCTGCAGACCAGCACTGATGTCTATATAGACGACAACTACCCGTTGCTCTTCACGATTATGGGATTCTTCGCCGGCGCTGGTAGCTGGGTGGCGATTTTCTATGGCGCGCTTAACGCAATTTCGAAAGAGATGCTGGAAGCCGCAGTAATGGATGGCTGTTCATCCGTGCAGGTGGCTTGGTTTATCAAGCTGCCAACTATTTTGCCTTACATCGCCTACATGCTAATCTTGGTTTTTGCCGGGAACGTGCAGCTATTTGCCGAGCCGCAGCTAGCCAACGTAGCCGACTGGTCGCCCAACCAGCTTGCGTATTCCTATGCATTTGTGATCGGCAATTTCGGTGCGTCGGCGGCGATCTCGCTAGCAATGATGCTGATTGGCCTAGTAGCTGCAACAATAATTATCCGTTATACCGGTTTCTATCAGACGGACGCCACTGCGAGTTGACTACATGACCGAATCACATTCACCGTCCGCACTATCAGGGTGGGCTGCCAAAAACGCTACGCCTTCGTCGCTTGCTTGGCTGGTACTCTTGTCGGTCTTTGGCGTTTTTTTTGGCGTGCCGATACTCTGGCTGTTATTTGCGCCGAGCAAAATCGATGTCCATCTGATCGACATGCCGCCGCTTTCGTTCGGCACCTTCGTCAATTACGCACGCTCATGGAATGTGCTCCTGACCTACAACAACTCCATAATTCTTCAATGGCTCAACAATTCGGTGTTTTATTCGACCTTTTCCGTGCTGTTAAGCGTGGTTATCTCTGTGCCGGCCGGTTACGCATTTGCCGTTAGCAGATTTGCCGGGCGCAAGCTCTTGATGACACTGACGTTGATCACCATAATTCTGCCGGGCTCGGCCATGGTACTACCCCTCTTTCTTGAAATGAACCTAGTCGGCTTGGTTGATACGCGGATCGGAGTAATCCTGCCAGCCTTGTTTTATCCGTTTGGCGTGTATCTCTCGTATGTGCATTTCGCCACTG
>JANMNW010000420.1:0-4387 GCA_031368515.1 Chloroflexota bacterium | reverse complement strand
TCGCGCCCCAGCCGCACGTGCGAGTTGCTCACAACCGCGACTGTCAAGTTGACACTGGGATCTATGACCAAAGTGCAACCGCTTGCGCCGCCATGGCCGAACGATCCCGCCGTAGCCAGATCCGAAAACAACGCTGGCGTGTCGGATGACTGCAGCATCCAACCCAATCCCCATGGGATGCGCGCGTCCGGGTTCAAACCCGCCAATGCCACATGCTGTCCACGCACGCCGCCGGCCTGGTCGCACAGCATTGCGCGCACTGTGGCGTCGCTGTGAACGCGCGGTCCGCCCGGCGCAAAATGCCGGGCAAAACGCAGCAGATCGCGCGCCGTCGCCACTGTGCCAAACGCCGGATGCGCCAAGCCCAGGGCATACGGCGAGTTGTACATCGCGCCAGGCGTGCCTTCGGCCAGCACCCCGCGCACGCGCGCGATGCGATCATGCTGATCGGCCGGCGGCGGCATAAACGAGTCCAACAGCTTCATCGGTTCCAGCACCAGCGTGCGCACGAGTTCGGAAAAGGGCTGGCCCGTCACGACTTCGGCCATGTGCCCGGCGATCAATGTGTTGTAGTCGGCATAGGCGATCGACGATCCCGGAGCAAATTGCAGGGGCGCCGTCATGGCTTCGTCAATGAGCGCGCCGATGGGCGTCTGCGCGGCCAGACGCGCTTCCATCTCGGGCGATTCGTATATCAGCCCGGAGGTATGTGTGAGCAGATGCCGCAGCCGAACGCGTTCGCGGCCCTCACCTGTGAATCTGGGAAGCACGCGTGAGGCAAGTGTGTTGAGCGTCAATGCGCCGCGCTCGACCAGGCGCATGATCATGGCCACCGAATACAGTTTCGAGATGGAAGCCAGCGGCCACAGCACATCGGGGCCTGCAGGCAGACCAGGCCGGGCGTCGCCGGCATAGTGCTCCAGCACGATGTGATCGCCTTTGGCCGCGATCACCGCGCCGCCGCTAAAGTCGTCGTTGCGAACATAGCGTTCCAGCAATGCGCGTCCATATGAATGACCCCGAGGGTCGAAGAGAGCTTGCATAGGGGCCGATTGTAGGGCGGCTTGTGGCGCGCAGAAGTCTGCCTATGCGCTGGTATCGGCCGCGTTGGCGCTTCATGCGGGCCGCCTTCAAATCGTGCCTATTGCAGGTAACGCTCTGGAGCCACCCGTATGTGAAGCCCGGCGACTTTTGACAAACGCCGCTACGGGGTTTCGAACAGCCTTGCTACGGGCATCGTCGCGCGCGCATTCGCAAATACAGAATCGTCGACTGGCACGCCAAGCGATTCAAGCGCCAGAAACAGTGCGCCAACAGCCGGCTCAAATTTGGCGCGCACCGGTTGCGCCTGGGGAAACGCGGCGCGCACGCGCGCGACGATGCCGTCCGGAATTAGCCCGCTGCTATGGCGCAACACGCCGCCTGAAAGAACCAGCGCAAAAGGTCCGGCGTCCAGCCCCACACGACGCGCGGCAGTGATGGCATAGTCGCCCAACGCGTCGGCTTGATCACGCGCGATCGACAGCGCCACCGCGTCGCCAGCCGCCGCAGCATCCAATACCAGTCGAGACAGCGTGCGCGGCCGGATGCCGGAGCCGCGCCGCGTCAAGTGATGCAACACAGCTTCGGCGGATTCCAACTCAAAGTGTGTTTGCAGCGCCTGCGTCAGCCGCGTGGGCGGGCCATGCCCCAGCGCTTCGCGCACCATGGCGCGTATCGCCGCGTCGCCCAGCGGCCCGCCGCCAAATGCGCCAATCCAGAAACTGGAATGCCAGATACGGCCATCGTTGGCTTTGGCGCCAATAGCCGATCCTGTGCCGCACACAACCACTACTCCGGTGCCATCGGGCGAACCGGCACGTAGTCCGCCCATCGCATCGTTAACCACCAGCGCACTGGGAAGGCCATGCGCGACTGAGCCGGCGCGTATAGCGTCAAAATCCTCCGGCCAATCGGCGCCCGCGGCGCTGAGCACGTAGGCGCGGATGGCGTCAGTCGATACGCCAGCCTGCATCATCGCCAGCCGCGCGGCTTCAGCGTGCGCGGCATAAGCCGCGGCCTCACCTACGCCATAGATATCGCCGCCACCGCTGCGCCCCGCGCCCACGATGCGCCCGTCCGTCCGCGCGATGAGCGCAATTGTCTTGCTGTTTCCGGCGTCGATGGCGAGGACGTGCATGCCTACCCCGCCGCCGCCCGATCGGCGATCACCGTGACGTTCTGCGCCAGACGCAGCAGCGACGCAGGGACATCGGGCGTCATTGGCCCGTGCAAAGTCGCGCGCAGAATGTCGCGCTTGTGCGCGCCGGAGACGAGCAGAAGCGTTTCGCGCGCGGCAAGCAGCTGGCGCATGCCGCACGTAATCGCCTCGCGCGGAACGCGGTCGCGCCCACCCCAATAGCCGGCGTTGCTGTCAAGGCTGGCTTCCGTCAACGTAATGCGACGCGTGGGCGCGTCGGCGGGCGACGGCGGCTCGTTAAAGCCCAGGTGCCCATTCGGCCCCAACCCAAGCACGGACAGGTCGAAGCCGCCAATCGCCGCCACGGCCGCATCGTAGGCGGCGCATGCGCCCGCGGGATCGTTGGTGTCGTCGGGCAGCATCACCACGCGCGATTGCGCAATTTCAAGCGGATCCAGAAACGACTTTTTGAGCCAGCCATAGAGCGAGCGCGGATCATCGAGCGCGATGCCCAGATAAGCGTCGAGTTGAAACGGCCGGATGCGCGACGCATCGAAGCGGCCCAGTTCGCGCAGGCGCGCCAGCTCGGCGTAGGCGCCCATCGGCGTGTTGCCGGTGGCAAGCACCATGCTGGCGTCTGGCTTCGCGGCCACAATTGCGGCCATGCGCTCGGCCGCAACCCGGTTGAGATCGGCGTAGTCTTCGACAATCAGTAGTTCCATAACAACAATCACAGCTAAGAAAGGTCACGACCTGAAAGGTCATGACCTTTCCGAAAGCGTTATGACAAAAGCCGCTCCGGCAAATACGCCTTGTGCGCCACCGCCATCTCGTCATACAACGTTTGCGCTTTGGCCAGCGAGAACACCAGAGGGTTTGATGCGAGCGCGCGGACGGCGTCGCGCTTGGTGCCGTTCCAGGCCGCCTGAGCGGTCAACCCTTGGTATTCGCCCAGCATGCGCAGCAGCCCCAGCGTCTGCCTGGGCATGTGGCCGTGCACCAATGGCGTGATGCCGTTGCGGTCGAGATAGCCCTGCGTCTCGACGACCAAATCATCCGGGAAGTCGCTCAGCGAGCCGCGGTTGGGAATGTTGACCGGCAGAATTTCTTTGCGATCATTAAAGATGGCGTCCATCGCATCGATGGCCAGCTCCAGCTCATGAATGCCACCGCGCGAGCGCTTGGGATCAAGGTGCGGGTTGTCCATTTCTGATTGCTCACGATAGTGCTCCCAGTAGTCGGGCACCTGCGCCAGGATGTCCTGCGCCCGCGTGGTGGGCTTGGCTTGCATCTCGGCCAGCACTTCGTCCTTAAAGTAATAGTACTGAAAGTAATGCGCCGGCAGCGTGTTCATGGCAAGGCCGAGCTCAAACATGCGCTTCTGATGCACGTTGAGCCGCGGGCCGTCCTTGATCTCATCATAGATGTCAGCCAGCAGCGGCATCGCGTCTTTGCCGTCGTAAGTGTGGCGCACGGTCCAGCTGCCGTGATTCAGGCCAACCATCACCGCATCGAACTTGCTGTCGTCCAGCCCAGCCCAGCGCACAAAGTCGTGAGCAAAAAACAACGGCCCTTCGCACAGCGCCACGCACTTGATGGCCGAGTTGTGGGTAATCGCCTCGGCCACGATGTTGACCGGGTTGGTGTAGTTGAACAGCCAGGCGTTTGGGCAAATCGCCTCCATGTCGGCGATGATGCCGGTCATGGCGTGGATGCTGCGCAACGCCATGAAAAAGCCGCCCGGGCCTTGTGTCTCCTGGCCGATCACGCCGTTGCGCAGCGGAATGGCTTCGTCAAGCACGCGGGCGTCAAAACCGCCCGGCCGATAGCTGGACAGCACCGCGTCACAGCCCTGCAGACCGGCGCGCCGCTCGGTCGTGGTGGTCACGCGCATGTCGAGGCCGCGCGCGCGAATCATTTTGTCCGCGATCGTCTTGACCAGCGCCAGCTTTTCTTCATTGAAATCGATCAGCACGATTTCCGAGCCGACAAAGTTGTCGCCTTGCGCGATGAAGGACGCCATCGTGCCGGGGCCGCGCGTGCTCCCGCCGCCGATGTAGGCGATTTTCAGTCTTGCCATGGTGTGTGCATGTGAATATTTGGATTCAGCGCGGATGCTTTTGAAACGGCGCAGCGCGAACGCGGGAGACTTCCGCACGTGACGCTCCGCGAGCCGTCCCACGGCGCCTGCCGCTGCCAGCGCGAGCA
>JANMNW010000412.1:0-3396 GCA_031368515.1 Chloroflexota bacterium | reverse complement strand
TCCCGAGTGCCAAGCGCAGCGCATGCGGAAGGTTCTCAGCACTCGGGACTCGGGACTCACGACTCAGCACTCGGGACTCAGCAATCGGGACTCGGGACTCACGACTCGGGACTATCCGCTCAAGACTCGGAACTCTGATCTATGGCACCCAAAATCGGACTTGGCCGCGGGCTGGACGCGTTGATTCCAGCAAACGACTTTGCGCCTCAGCACGAAGCGACGCCGCCGTCGGCTGCCGCAGCGATTGAGCTGTCGTGGGATGACATCCGCCCCAACCCGCTGCAGCCGCGCATGGTGCGCGGGCTGGACAAGCTCAACCTGGAGGAGCTGGCGGCCAGCATCAAAGAACATGGCGTGATTCAGCCGCTGATCGTGGTGAAAACGCAGGGGCCGGGCAAGCCGTTCACGCTGATCGCCGGCGAGCGCCGCTGGCGTGCCTCGCAGCTGGCCGGGCTGGCCAAAGTGCCGGTCATCGTCAAAGACTATGCGCCGCAGCAGATGCTGGAAGTGGCGCTGATCGAGAACATCCAGCGCAAAGACTTGAGCGCGCTGGAGGAAGCGGCGGCGTATCAGCACTTGATGAACGACTTCGGCCTGACACAGAATGACGTGGCGCAACGCGTGGGCAAGAGCCGCGAGGACGTGGCCAACACCGTGCGCCTGCTCAAGCTGCCCGGCGCGGTGCAAACTGCGCTGATGCAAGGCGACATCAGCGAAGGCCATGCGCGCGTGCTACTCAGCCCCAATCTGGCGATCGATCAGCAGATGGTGGCGTTTGAGGAGATCAAGCGCAACAAGCTGAGCGTGAGACAGGCCGAAGAGCTGGTGCGGCGCATGATCGCCGGCGCGCCGCAAAAGAAGGCGGCCAAAAAAGAGACCTGGGCGGGGGCGCGCGATTTTGAATCGCGCCTGCGCAACACGCTTGGCACCAAGGTCACCCTGCAACGCAGCCGCAAAGGCGGCAAGATCGTGATTGATTTTTATTCCGATGAAGAGTTCAGCACGATCTACGGCAAGATTGTCGGGGAATAAGGCGCTCTCGAGCCCCGAGTCCCAAGTCCCGAACTCCGGGCGAATTGCTCCAAACGTTGCGCGCGCGTCACAACGTTCGGGGATTAGCACGCGGGACTCGGGACGCGGGACTTCCGACTCGGGACTCGCGGCTTCCGACTCAGCACTACACACGGGCGACAACCTCGCTGTGTTGAAGCGTCTGCCGGACGCGTCGGTAGATTTGATCTACGCCGATCCACCGTTTAATTCGGGGCATCCGTATTACACGACGGGCGATCGCGCCGGTGGCCCGAGTTTTCATGACACCTGGCGCTGGGATGCTGAGGCCTATGACGCGGCGCTGTCTGAGTGTCCGCCTCGCCTGGCCGACGCGTTGCGCGCGTTGCGTGCGCTGGCCGGGCCGGGCGTCGACCTGGCCTATTGCGTTTTTCTGGCACCGCGCCTGGCGCAATGCGCGCGCGTGCTCAAGCCAAGCGGCAGCCTGTACGCGCATGTGGATGTGCGCATGAGCCACTATGTGCGCGTGATGCTGGATGCGTTGTTTGGCCGCGCCTCCTTTCAAAATGAAATCGCCTGGTCGTATCGCACCGGTGGCGCGGGCAAGCGCCACTGGTCGCGCAAGCACGACGCGATTTTGTTTTACAGCGCGTCAAAGCGCTTTACGTTTCATGCCCAATATGAGCGCGTGCGCTATCGCAAGCCGTTCTTCAGCGCCAAGCAGGATGATGAAGGCTGGTATGCCGATGTGCTGCTGCGCGATGTGTGGGAGATTCCCGCGGTGATTAACGTCTCAAAGGAGCGCAGCGGCTATCCCACCCAGAAGCCGTGGGCATTGCTCGAGCGCATCGTGCGCGCGTCATCGAACCCGGGCGATTTGGTGCTCGACCCATTTTGCGGCAGCGGCACCACGCTGTTGGCGGCCAAGGCGCTTGGGCGCGAATACATCGGCATCGACGCCAACGCCAAGGCGATTGCGCTCGCGCGCAAGCGGCTGGCAGGGATGCAATAACGCGCGGCGCCATTCGCCTGACATGCGAAATCCATCGCGCTGCCGCGCCTGGCGCGTGCCGGCGGAAGCTCCGCTTGAACGACAACGCAAGCTGCGTCGCAGAAATTGGCGGGCTAGCTGTCCGCGGTGCCGTGCATGCCCTGCAACCCCACCAGGCATTCGATCATTCCGGTATGCCGATTGTCGTGTGTCAGCCAGGTTGTGATGATTGGTCCGATGCGGCCGCCATGCCAGCCATCGACATGAAAGTCTTCATAAACCTGAAAAAACGACTCGTCGCTGATCGTCCCAACTGCTTGCTGCGCAAGCGCAAAGGCGCGCCGCGCATAATCCAGAAGCAAGTCCTTGCCCGGCAGCGGCAGCGTCATGGCGATGCTGTCATCCATGGCCATGCCGGTTTGAGCGTAACCCAGGCTGGCGGTCGCCATGTCCCAGCGCGCGGCCAGGTTCTCTCTTTCCCACAGCTGGCTGCCGCGGCCGTTCACCATTTCATGCAGGTAGTCGGCCCAGCGCGCGATGTGCCACAGATGAAAACCGATGGACGGCGTTGTCGCGTTGGGCGTCCACGCGATCTGTTCATCGGTCAGACTTTCCACAAGCTCAAGCAGATCGTCTTGCGTGTCGCAGTATCTTTTGGCGATCTCGGACATGATGCTTTCAGGCATGCTTTCTCCTTGCACAGGTTGCTCAGCGGAGCGCACAGGCGCAGCATAGACGCAAATCAGGTTAAGCCTCGTCCTAATGACGGCAACGCCGATTAACGCAACGCAGGTCTAATTCACGCGCTTAAGGTCGTCGCAATACCATCCCCGCGCGTCCCGCAGGCAAATGGCGAAGGATATCCACCCAATCAGATTGTTTGTCAGCGACAACACGATCGTGGATGGCGGCCATTCGCCGCGCGCGATCAGCACAGCCAGTCCCATCGGACCCAGTATTTTCCCGAGCAGTCCAACCGCCGCCAATTTGATGCAAACGCCGACGCTGAGCCATGCCGCCGAATTATGGCGCAAGTGCTATGCTTTGAGCAGACACCATTTGAGGTGATTGCCCATGGCCACACAAGAAGATGTGCGTCGCATTGCCCTTTCCCTGCCCGAAACAAGCGAGGATCCCAATCGCTTTGCATTTTCGGTTCTCAACAAAGGCAAATCGAAGGGCGTTGCGTGGGTTTGGCTTGAGCGCATCCATCCTAAGCCGGACAAGCCGGAACCAAACAAGGACAAGCCAAATCGTGTAAGGTTCGGGGATGGCGGAAGAAACCTTGGCAGAACGCTACAGCGAACAGATCAGGGGCGTGCTGAATTGCTACGATCGGATTGTGATCTCGGGGAGCGTGCATCCGTGGTGCTACGCCAAAGGAATGACCGGGT
>JANMNW010000411.1:0-2645 GCA_031368515.1 Chloroflexota bacterium | reverse complement strand
GCCAGCATCTGGCGCACCAGCATCTGGCGCTGTTGCATCTGGCTCGTACTTCTCCGCTTCCGCCAACGTGTCGCGTTCGCGTTTGGCCTTGTCTTCAAGCGCCTCCCAGGCAGCCTGCAACTCAAGCTCATCGTCGATGACAAACAGTGCGGACGCGTCCAGATAGTCTGCGAGTGAGACACCGCGCACGGCCGGCGGGATATCGAGCGGCAAAATCGTCACGCGCTTGAGCGCGTTGCCACTGCGTTGCGTGCCAGGGTCGAAATAGCGGATCGAATCGGCCACATTGCCAAACAGTTCGATGCGCACCGGTTGCGCACTGCCAGCCGGCCACACATCGACGATGCCGCCGCGCCGGGAAAACGCGCCCGGCCGTTCCACCACTTGCTCGTTTTCGTATCCGATGCCGACCCAGTGCTGCAACGATTGCTCCAGCGCAACCGGTTGATCGAGCACAACGCTGCGCGCGCGCGCTTGAAATGCGGCCCGGGATTGCATCGGGTGCATCAACGCGCGCGGGCTGGCGATGATGAGAGAGTTGGCCGGCGTCGATAGCGCGGCCAGCACCGCGCTGCGTTGCGCGATCACCTCGCGGACCGGCGCGACTGTGTCGTAAAACGCTGTATTGGGCTCGGAGAAACGGAACGCCTCGACATCGGTGAGCTGCGACAACACACCGGCCAGTTGCCGCGAGGCGTCGACCGACGCTGTCACATAGATAAGAGGTCGCTTGAGTGTTCGATAGAGCGCCGCCGCCACAAACGGCCGGCCGGCGCGCGGCAGCTCCAGCGACAGGCGTGCACCGCCCTCGGGCGCTGCGCCCGCAGCGTTGTGTGCAAGTTCGGTGACAAGCTGTTGGAATGCCGCCGACTGCACAATGCTGTCCGTCAATCCGATCAGCGACACCCCGCCATTCTAGCGTTCATCTCCGTGTCCGTGTCGGAAGCGCCTTAGGGTTTTGTATTGGCACTCACACCCCACCTAGCCTCCGCCTGTCGCCTGCGCAGCGCAAGCGACAGGCGGAGGCTAAATGGGACCGCTGGCCGCAGGTCACTCTTGGGCTCTGGGCGATACGAAAAATTGCGCCGAACCCCTCCAACGGAGATGGTGACGAAGATGAACGACCAGATGCCCTCCCCGGCTAGAATGCCGCCATGATCGGCCACAGTCGCGCATGCGCGGCACTGGAGCGTGCGGCATAGGCGCGTTGTTTGTCACTGCGTTTTTGCTCGGCATCGCCTATTGCGCCCCACCCGGCGCAGTCACCGCCGAGACCATCCGGCGCGGCGCGCGCGGCGGATTTCGCTCGGCGTTGCTGGTTCAAGGCGGCTCGATTTTGGGCGACTTGTTATGGGCGGCCGTGGCGCTGCTCGGCGCCGCGTTTCTGGTGCAAAACGCGCTGGCGCGCATCGTGCTTGGCGCGCTGGGCGCCGCCCTGATGGTCTATCTCGCCTGGAGCGCGCTGCGGGAAGCGCGCCGTGGCGGCATGCCGCGCGCGCAAGGCGATGCGCGCATGGGGGACTTCCGCACGGGCGCGTTGCTGGCCACGGGCAATCCCTTCGCGGTTCCTTTCTGGCTGGGTTTGGGCGGCGGGACTGTTGCGCAGCTCAACGGCCAGCCAAACATGCTCGATCTGACCGTGTTCTTTGGCGCCTTTGTACTTGCCACGCTGATGTGGGCGCTTGGCATGTCGCTGCTGGTGGCGTTTGGCCAACGCTTTGTTTCGGCAATGCTGTTCCGCGTGGTCAACATCGCCTGCGGCACTTTTCTTGCGGTCAAAGCGGTCGAGATGGCGATCGATGTCTACCGGAGCGTACCCGGCGCGCCCTAACCGGCATAATCGGCGCATGCGCCGTCCGTCGCTCATCAACGCCTCGCTGGTCATCGCCGCGTCCTATGTGGTGAGCAATCTGGCCGGCTTTGTCGCGCGCGCGCTGATCAACGCGCAGTTCGGTCAGGGCTTGGAACAGGATGCCTATCGCCTGGCGTTCAACATTCCAGATTTGCTGTTCAACTTGCTGGCGGGCGGCGCGCTGGCTTCGGCGTTCATCCCCACATATGCCGGCCGGCTGGCGCAGGGCCAGCATGCGCAAGCATGGCTGCTGGCCAAACGCGTCGCGCTGATGGTGATGTTAATCGTTGGCGCGGTGGCCGCTGTCGCCGCGCTCGCCGCGCCCTGGCTGATTCAGCAGGTGATCGCGCCCGACGCGCCCCCTGAGACGCAGGCGCTCACCGCCAGTTTGATGCGCGTGTTGCTGATCAGCACGGTGATCTTCGGCTTGAGCGGTTTGCTAATGGGCTTGCTGCAATCCAACGGCCATTTTCTGGCGCCCGCCCTCGCGCCGGTGCTCTACAACGGCGGGCAAATTTTCGGCGCGCTGATACTCGTCCCCGTCTTTGGCGTTTATGGACTGGCCTACGGCGTGGTGCTCGGCGCGCTGCTGCATCTGGCCGTGCAAGCGCCGCTCATCAGACGTTCCGAGTCGACAGTCGAGAGTCCTGAGTCCCGAATTGTGAGTCCCGAGTCCGGAGTTTTGAGTCCCGAGTCCCGAGTCCCGAGTCCCGAGTCCGAAGTCCCCAGTCTTGCGCGACCCGACTCAGCACTCAGAACTCAGCACTCGGGACTCACAACTCAGCACTCGGGA
>JANMNW010000410.1:0-11278 GCA_031368515.1 Chloroflexota bacterium | reverse complement strand
CAAATAGCCGTGTGCAAGGCCCGCACCGCCCGTATGCACTTCTCCGATAACGCCAATAGGCACAGGATTCAGATGCGTATCCAGAACAAAGACTGATGTGGCATCGATCGGGCGACCAATTGGTATGGTGTGCGCGTCCTGAGCCACATTGTCCACCCGATAGTGTGTCGTAAAGGTCGTGTTTTCCGTGGGGCCATAGACGTGCAGCAGCGTGTGCGGCGGATTGTTTGCGAGTACTGCACGAACGGCAGCAGGGTCCGACTTTTCACCGCCAAACAGCAATACCCGCAGGGGCGCGAACGCATCCGGCCGCAACGCTGCAATTTGATGAAACAGCGCAGTGGTCAGAAACAGTACCTGAATTCGTTCCTGGCGCAGAAACGCCGCCAGCCGTTGAGGTGAAAGCAGGGTGTCTTGATCGATACCCACCAGACAGGCTCCGTTGAGGAGCGCGCCCCAAACTTCAAATGTGGCGGCATCGAACGCGGCATTGGACGCCTGCGCGATGCGATCGCCCGGTGACAACGTCACATATGACGGATTGCAGACCAGCCGTTTTATCGCCCGCTGCGCAATCGCCACTCCTTTGGGCCTTCCCGTGGAGCCGGAGGTATACATGACATAGACCAGTCGCTCCTCAGAGCCGCCGGGCTGGTCTGGTTTCGCTTCAATGAGATGCGGACTTTGCGCTGCGATCAGATCCCGATCGGTGTCGAAACAGATGACCTGCGCACCGCAACGCGGCAGCGTTGCAGCGAGCCCGCCTTGCGACAGCAGGATGGCCGCGCGCGTGTCGCGCAACTGATATGCTACGCCTTCTGGAGGATGCACCGGGTCAAGTGGGAGGTATGCGGCCCCAGTCTTGACAATCGCGAGCATGCCAACGACCATGTTTATCGACCGGTCCACCCAGAGACCAACAACATTTTCCTCACATGCGCCTGCGGCTTTCAGATAACGCGCAAGCCGGTTGGCGCGTTCGTTCAGCTGACGAAATGTCAACTGCTCCGTGCCAAAGATCAGCGCGACGGCCTCCGGCGTGCGTTCGACCACGGCGTCAAACAGCTCATGAATGTGTTTGTCTTTGGGATAGGCGCATGCGGAGCTATTCCAGTCAACCAGCTGCACGCGGCGCTCAGCCATGCTTAACAGCGGGAGTTGCCCAATCGAACAATCTGGATCTGCCAGAATACCCTGCAACAAATTGGCGTAGTGCTCCGCCATACGGGCAATGGTTTCCTTCGCAAAAAGCGCGGTGTCATATTCGATGCGGCCTTCCAATCCGGAGGCGGTTTCGGTCAATGCCATGGACAAATCAAACTTGGCGGTTTCCCGCTCCAAGGGCAATTCCTCCACCTCCAAACTGCGCAATTGCAGCGATCGCCTGGGCGCGTTTTGCAGCGCAAACATTGCTTGGAAGATTGGATGATGGCTCAAACTGCGCATCGGCTGTCGTAGTTCAACGATGCGTTCAAAGGGCAGTTCTTGATGGCCATAGACTTCTAGCGCCCGGTCGCGCACCTGTCGCAGCAATGTTAGAAATGATGGGTTGCCCGCAAGTTCGGCGCGCATCACCAACGTGTTTACAAACATGCCAATCAACCCTTCCAGCTCAGGGTATTGCCGGCCCGCAATGGGCGTGCCAATCACTATTTCGGTCTGGCTCGTGTAGCGCGCCAGCAGCACATGAAACGCCGCCAGCAGGGCCATGTAGAGCGTCGAGTCGTTCTGGCGCGACAAAGTCTTGAGTTCCCTGCTAAGCGCCGCGGGGATGACGAAGTGCCATGCAGCGCCCGCTGACGCCTGCACAGCCGGTCGGGGAAAATCGAGCGGCAAATTGAGCAATTCCGGTGAACGGTCCAATTGCCCTTGCCAAAATTGCTGCAATGCGGCCAGCCGCTCTCCCTGCAACCAGTGACGTTGCCACAGCGCATAGTCGGCATATTGCATGGGCACACTTGGCAGAGGAGAGGATCTTCCCTCAGTATGCGCAGCATACAACGCGCTCAACTCACGCCAGAAAACACTGTGTGACCAACCATCGCAGGCAATGTGATGACTGGTTATCAGCAGAATGTGCTCCAGCCCGGACAATCGCAGCACCGTGGCACGCCGCATTAGATCGCGGGTCAGGTCAAATAAGCGTTGGCTTTCGGCGCTAATCTGACGTTGCAATTCGGCCTGCCGCATATCCGGCGCAAGCTGACTCAGATCGCCAAATGCAATAGTCATCGGCCGTGCGGGTTGTACGACTTGCACTGGAACACCGTTCTGCGTCGCAAACGTGGTGCGCAGGCTTTCGTGCCGGCGCACGATTTCATCAAGGCTGCGCTGCAGGGCAGTCACATCCAGAGCGCCGGTGAGCCGGTGCGCGCTGGTGTGGTTGTAAGCTGTGCTATCCGGTTGAATGCGTTCCAGAAACCAAAGCCGTTGCTGAGCAAACGATAGCGGAACCGGCTCCGCATGCGCGCGCGGCGGGATCGTTTGCCGCATGCGGGTTTGTGCACTGCGTGACTGCAAATGTTGCTCCAGCAACGTCCGCTTTGCCGGCGACAAATTTGCAATACGCTCCTCAAGCGAGTTTGTTTGACTGTCCATGTTGACGTTTGTAACCGTGAGTAGTTCTGATTGCCCGCCCTAGCCGTTATCTGTGCTGGCTTCCAATTTATCCAGCAACACGTGAAGCAGATCGGGGGCCAGCTGACGCGCCTGCAGTTGCAGGACAGCGAGCGCAAGTTCGCCGGTGGTGGGCGACGCATGAAAGTTCGCCGGCGAGATTTCGACGTGCAGCCGGTCCTGGATGCGCGCGATTGCTTGCATCGCGGTCAACGAGTCGCCGCCTTCAGCGAAAAAGTTGCTCGTCACACCCATCCGTTCTTTCCCCAGCACCTCGCAATAGATCTGCGCCAGGCTCTTCTCAAGCTCGCTCTGCGGCGGCACATAGGCCGTGCGCAAGCGATCAGCCAGCTGCTGCCATAGATTCATACGCTGCAATTTGCCTGTGGGACCTTTGGGAATATCAGCGACGATGACAAGCTGCGAAGGAATTTTATGATTTGCTAGCCGCCCCAAAAGGAAATGCCGCAGGTGTCTTTCCGTCAGCTTGCTGTGCTCAGCCAGCACCACTGCTGCGGCAACGTCCTCGCCCAATGTGGGATGAGGCGCAGCAAACGCCACGGCCTGAACAACTTCGGGATGGGCAAGCAGGGCTTCATCCACCTCCCGCGGGGCGATCTTTTCACCACCGCGATTGATCAACTCTTTCAGCCGACCGGTGATGAACAGATACCCATCCGCGTCAAAGTAGCCCAGATCGCCCGTGCGAAACCAGTCATTGGTGAATGATTGCCGGTTGGCCGCAGAATGGTTGTCGTAGCCGCACGTGATATTGTCACCCCGGATGACGATCTCGCCTGTCGCGCCAACCGGCAACAAGGCCGCGCCGTCGGTCGCCATCACCTGAACCTCAGGTCCGGCAGCCGGCCCGACAGACCCAGGTTTGCGTTGTTCGGGCGGCAGACGATTGCTGCAGATTTGATGCGCCGCTTCGGTCATGCCATACGATTCGATCACCGGCGCATTGAAAATACGTTCCAGACGCAGCATGACCGCAGGCGCTAGCGCGGCCGATGAAGATCGCACAAATCGAAGCCCGCTGGTTTGGACAGGGACCAACGTGGCGTTGGCGCGGGCTGCGATTTCCTGATGCATGGTTGGCACTGCGCTATACCAGGTAGGCTGAAAGGCCGCCAGCCATTCAAAAAAGAGATGGGCGGAAAATCCTGGCGCGCACACAATTGAGCCGCCTGCCGCGAGCGACGACAAGATGCCACCAACCAGACCGTGGATGTGAAAAAGCGGCATCACATTCAAACAGCGATCGGTATGACCTAAGCGCAAGGTTGATACAATATTTAGCGCCGAAGCATGCAGGTTTCGGTGACTGAGCAGAATCTTTTTTGGGCGCGCCGTGGTGCCGGATGTGGGTAATATCATAGCGATGTCGTCCGGCGCAGCTGGCTGACCGATAGAGCTCCACCCGATACTCTGGTCCAACGGCCGAGACATTTTGAGGCGGCCGGTGCCGTTGGCGTCGAGCGCCACATCCACTATCGGTATGCTACGCGCATTAGCCATGGCGCGCATGGGTGAATCTGTGCCGGCGGCCAGCAATACCGCACTCGGCTCCAGATCAGTCAGAATTGCGTCAAATTCAGCAGCGGTGCAGGCCGGATTGAGCGGTGCACTGATGGCGACACAGCTGGCGGCCAGCCACGCGACAACCATCAATGGTCCGTTTGGCAACACGATCGCAATTCGATGCTGACGCTGTGCCCCATGCTGCTGAAGGATCCGCGCCATGGCGTGAACCTGCTGATGTAAGCTCTCGTATGATACTGCGGCATATTCCGGCGCCAGCAGGGCTAGCTCGCCACCTCGTCTGCGTGCTTGCCACGACAGAAGCTCAGGCAGCGTTGCTCCGAGGTCCAAATCGGTTCTAGCCATCTTTTCCATCAACCTGCCGTGTCTCGCGTCGCGCTACGATTCATCGTTGCTCACGACACTGAACCGCTGGAAGCATTGAGTATCAGCCTTGCTTCCTGATCTGAGATCGACTCCAATTGGGTCACCAGATCATCCAATGCTGCGTCCTCGTCCATTGGCGTTCCTCGTGTCAAACCCTCCTGGTGATACCCCAACTGCTCTGCCACGCGCAAGGTCTCCGCATCTAAACTGGTCGTATCCGATGCACTTCGCCAATGATCGGCAACGGCGGGGTTGATAGCGTCGTGGGCATGAAAGTTGGGATCGCCGGCCATGCTGGTTAGGGCATGAATGCCATCGGTCATGCGTCGCTTGGGATCATCATACGGCTTGAGCATGGCGTCGTGAAACTCGAGTCCAAGAAACTCGCACAGGATCTCGGCTGTTGCACGCGGCTGGTTGACCAATGCTTCAAACCGAATGCGATGCCAGCGTTGCGCCGGAACTTCGCGCTGAAATTCCAGAATGTTCTGTTGCGCAATCAACCAGTTCCACTCGGCCAGTTCGCGCTCGGTAATGCCCAAGTTGTCCTGTAGTCCGTCCCGCTGACCAAAATGCGCCGCCACAAACGATCGGATTACCGCTTGCGGATGCCGCACAAGATGAATGTAGCGCGCATCGTGAAACTCAACCTCGGCCGCGCGCAACGTGTCAATTGAGCGGATGTAGCTTGGCGTCTTGTCGACCAGGCATCGAGGCGCGACTGCGTCCTGCAGAACGCGATAAAACGCTTGGGTTGACAGATCGGCTCGCACATATCTGTCCAACTCCTGATCGGCCTGTTCCAAACCACACCCGCGAATGTGCATCAACGCCTGGAGCACGCCTTCCCTGCGATAGCTTCGCCCGTCCGTCTGCGCAGCCTGCCAATGGCGCAGTGTCTCATAGTCAAGCAACCAAAGCTCCGGCGGCGCAAATAGGCGCGGGTGTCCGCCCAGCATGACCCGTAAAAGCGTGGTTCCCGAACGCCCTGGCGCCAGCACAAAGATCGCCGCTGGATTTTTCTCGTCTGCGGCGCTGCCCGCCTGCAACTGCCGACCGTTGGATCGATAGATCTGTCGCAATCGGCCAATAGTTTCCATCGACCGATTCGCAGATCCGACGCCCGCAGTGACTGTCGCTGCAACAGTCGGTGCAAGCGCCACGTCAAAAGCCCTTTGGACGTCGGGCGCGTAGTGCCTTTTCAAATAGTTCGCCAAACTGGCGACAGTTGGCGCGCTGAATACCGCGTTGACATAAATTGCTTCGCCAATTTCAGCACGCACCCGCGAAATGATACGCATTGCCTGTAGCGAGTCGCCTCCCAAATCGACAAATTCATCATCCACGCCAACTGGCTGTATACCCAGCACATCTTCCCAGCAGGCCGCCAGCCAAAGTTCCAACGCGTTTGTTGGCGCGCGATAGTCCGTCGTCATCTCCGGTCGTTCGATCGTCGGCGGAGCCAGTGCTTTCCGATCCACTTTGCCGGCCGGTGTCAGCGGCATGCGATCCAGCATGACAAAGGCGGCTGGGATCATGTATTCCGGTAACGTCAACGCCAGCTTGCGTCGCACAACCGAGGCCGGTGGCATGTCCGGCCCACCGACCAGCCAGGCGACCAGCATCGCCTCTCCGTGCGCATTGGGACGGGCGCCCACAACTGCTTGCCGGTAATGACCCAAAGCAAGCAGTGCGCTTTCCACCTCAACCGGCTCGACCAAATAGTTGCGGATTTTGAGCTGTTCATCCTTGCGGCCCAGGTGCATCAGACAACCATCGGCTGTCAAATAACCCCGGTCGCCGGTTATATACATTCGTTGATTGCCCCCAGCCGGGTCCGGTCGGAATCGGCTCGCAGTTAACTCGGGTTGCCGCCAGTAGCCAAGACAAAGATATCGGCTGCGCACAACGATTTCACCCGGGGCGTTGGCGAGCAAAGGATTTCCGGCGTCGTCCAGTATCAGCACATCAAAGCCATCTTTGCGATAGCCCGCCGGGATGCGATCGCCATCGATTGTCATGGCTTGATCCATCAGGAAAGTTACACACCCGCCCAAGCTCTCTGTCATTCCGTAAGATGAGCGCAGGCAACATTGAGGCCCACATTTGCTCTGAAACAGCGCAAGATCGGACCGTTGCAGCGCTTCGCCGCCGGCAACGATTTCCCTGAGGTGGGGCAAAAGATCCGGAGCTTGAAGCGTTTGCAGCAACTGACGCACCAGCGAAACAGATGCGCCGAAAGTAGTGATCCGCTCTTGCCGCAGCCAGTCGATCCACCGCACTACATCAGCGTCCTGGAAATCATGCAGAAACAAGGTGCCGCCGATCAGCAACGGTGTCATCAGATCGCGCGGAGTGAATCCAGGGTAGCGCGTGGTGCCCAGGCGCGCATGATCGTCAATGCGCGAGAAGTTCACGTAACGCTGCACACGTTGCATGACGGCGCGATGGTCGCAGTAGACTCCTTTAGGCTGACCGGTGGTACCCGACGTGTATGTGATGAAAAAGAGGGAGTCGGGCGAAAGAGCCAGCCCCGGGTTGGTGTCAGCCGCGCTCGCCAGAGGTGTGTCCAGGTTTACAACCACGCCTCCGTCGGAAGCCAGAGCTTGGGCCAGATTCAGCTGTGCATCGTTCGTAAGGAGCAGCGGCGGTTGGGCGTTCTGGAGCATCAGCCGAATGCGATCGAGCGGGTGCTGTAAATCAGGCGCGGTATACAGCTTGCCCGCCTTTAGCACGCCCAGAATGGCAATCAACGCTTGAATCTGCAGACGCATGATGATGGCGATTGGCTCTGGGGCTGGGCCACATCGTCCGAGAATTTCATGAGCCACCCGATTGGCCGCGCGATTCAGTTCGTCATAAGTGATTTGGTCATCACTCATTTTTATCGCAATCCGGGCTGGGTACACAGCCGCAATTTCTTCGAAGCGGGCTACGACGGACAGGTCCATAGCCGTGTCTGGAAACGGGATCCACGTATCGGATGAATTCAGACACTTAATCCGGATGTCCTGTTGACGGAAATTTTCGTCGCTATTCATGATGCTCTATCTTTGTTCGTGGCACCCATCAGTCTTTGGTGGGCTTCCTGATCAGATATCGATTCCAATTCCGTCACCACATCGTGCAACGAGTGCCGTTCGGGTGATTCAACGCGTGACACGGAAGGTTCTGGCGCATAGCCCAGTTGCCCGGCCAGGCGCCAGGTTGGCGCGCTCGGCGCAACTTCCGCAATATCCTCACGCCAGCGGTCGGCGACCGCCGGTTCAATCCCGCCGTACTCGTGAAACTTTGGATCGCCCTGCATCTGCGTCAACGGGTGGATGTTATCAGTCATGCGCTGGCTGCCGTCTTTGTAGGGCTGCAGCATATCCGGGTGATATGCCAGACCCCCAAAAGCGCATACGGCCTCCATAGATGGCCGCGGATGCCTCACCAAGTCTTCAAATCTCAGCCGGTGTTGACGGTGCGCGGGCACGGCCGCCAGAAATTCAAGGATGTTGCGATGTGAAATCAACCACATCATTTCTGCACGCTGGCGCGGCGGAACTTGCCCCGGGGCTTGAAACATACTGACCTGCTCCATTCGCGTTTTCTCAAAAGAGCGAATCGTGGCAATTGGATGACGCAACAGATGAACATAGAGGGGTTGATCAAACTCAACTTCGGCATACCGCAGAGTCGCGAGGTTGTAAGCGTAATGCGGCGTTTTGTCCACAAGCATTCTTGGCGCAACCAAGTCCTGCAGGTGGCGGTAAAACGCTTGCGTGCTCAAATCGTTGGCTTCGTGCCGCCGCATTTCTTCCTGCGCATCCGCCAGTGGGCAACCTCGAATCGTCATCAAGGCCTGCAACACACCTTCCTGCCAGAAGCTCAAGCCGCCGGCGCAAATGCTGCTGCGCTCGCGCAGCGATGAAAAGTTCAACAGCGACAGCTCCGGGGGCGCAAACAGCTGCGGATGACCTGCCAACATTACACGCAGCAACGTGGTGCCGGAACGTCCAGGCGCAAGAACAAAGAGCGCCCGCGGGTTCTTACGCTGCAGCCGGACCGTCGGCGGCGCTGATTTGCGATGATTGGGAATGTGTTTGCGTAATTCCTCAATCTGGCCTTCGTCGATCACGATAGGCGGGTGCTGTCTTTCGACCCTCTGAATATCGTGAATCTGCGTCAGCTCCGCACCAAAATACCTTGTCAGCGCTTCGGCGTACCGGTTACACAGATACGCCGCAAAACGGGCAATCGTCGGCGCATAGAACAACGACGAAAAGAAAAGATAGTCATCCAACGCCGCACGCAGGCGCGAAACGATCTGCATACCAATCAATGAGTCGCCGCCAAGCGCAAAAAAATCGTCATTTACGCCTATTGAGTCCCGCTGCAACACCTCGCGCCAGATTTGCGCCAACCACATTTCCAACATCGTCATTGGCGCAACAAAAGGGCGCTCACTTGCGACGGCGCTATCAGTCATCGCGGCAAGCGCCAATCGGTCCACCTTGTTTGTACTGGAAAAAGGAAGGCTTTCCAACAATGCAAATACAGCCGGCACCATGTACTGCGGCAGTCGACTTTGCAGATGCCGGCGCAACTCGTCATCGTCAGGTCCAGGCTGCATGGCCGGCACCACATACGCGATTAACTGCTGCACACCTTGCGTACCGGTGCGAGGAATCACCACCGCCATTTTGACGGCCGGGTGCGCGTTCAGCGTATCTTCCACTTCGGCGAGCTCCACCCTATGGCCGCGGATCTTTATCTGGAAGTCGGCGCGACCGAGCACTTCGAGGCAGCCGTCGGGCTGCATTCGGCCAAGGTCTCCGCTATGGAAGTCGAATCCCCCTTCCCCGCTCGTGTTGGGGATGAATTTGGCGCGAGTGAGTTCGGGGTTGCGCCAGTACTCTTTGATCATGTAACGGCTGTTTACAACGATCTCGCCAATTTCCCCGATTGGCGCCGGCTGACCGTCATCGCTGATCAAGGTTACTTGTTTGCCTTCAACAGGATAGCCAGCCGGCACGGTGCTGCCTGAAATGATGCTGTCCTTGTCGACAAAGAAAAGCCGGATGCATCCTGATTCCGATGAACCCATGCGGTTCACAAACAGGGTGTGCTTTGCCAAGTGGCGCTGATAGGCGGCGATATCCTGCTTTGTCACCGTCTCACCGCCGACCAAAACCACCCTGAGGTTTGGAAACTCGTTTGTTGCTGTTAGCGTCCCAATAAACTGCCGAAATGGCGTGGTCGTAAAGTTAGCCACTGTCACACTTTCTTTCAAAAGCCATTCGCCCAGTTGCGCAAATTCGTGTTTGCGCACATCCCAACCGTGCAGCGATGCGCCATTGAGCAGGGACAAGGTGATTTCAAACCAAGATGGCGCAAATCCAAATTGATGCAACCAAGCGACACGGTCCTCCGGGCATATTTTCATTACATTGCCATAAATTCGCAGATAGTTCTGAACAAACAGGCGATGGGGGTAGAGCATGCCTTTTGGCTTCCCGGTCGAGCCCGAGGTATATCCGATACAGATGGGGTCGTCCGCTTCGATCTTGATCTCCGGATTCGAAGCTCGTGCATACACCCCGCATGATTCGATGGCAATGACCGCTGTCGAGCTGGCAACCATCTGTGCGGCAGGCAAGTTGTTTCGATCCGAAAGCCAAACCGCAGCCTGCGAATCGGCAAGTATCAAGGCCAGACGTTCGGAAGGATAGCTGGGATCCAGTGGCACGAAAAATTTGCCGGCTTTGATGACTCCCAGCATCGCGACCAACGTCAGCGGCGACTGATCGGCAAGTATGGCAACCGGCTCGCTGCCGACGCCACACTGTTCCAACAGCACGTGAGCCACGCGATTGGCTGCCTGGTTTAGTTCAGCATAGGTGGCGTGCTCCTTGCCGACCTTGACCGCCAATCTTTCAGGATAGCGCGCTACTATCTCTTCAAAACGCGTTACGGCAGATTTCTCCACGCCGTCCAGCGGAAACTCGATCCAACTGCCTGACGGATGAAAACACCTGGCCTGGATTTCCTGCTGCCGCAGTCGCTGTTCCGAAAACGATTGTGAACTTTGTTCCATGGCTTGTTGCGTGTCAAAAATCGCATCAATGTTACGCAGATGGCCGCTTTCGGCAAGTACGGTCTAGAAAAGGGGTGCATTCTCAGCCGGTGGCAGAATGCGCGGATGAGCTGTGTTGGCTATTTGACATTATCCGTCTGTGATGGACACACGTCATCCGCGCCGTTTTCAGGCTGCTAATCGGTAAGCATGATGGAGGCCATTGAGCACCGACGTCGCAACCACCCTGCCCTTTGCCGGCGACGCCCTTGCTGCACCGCCGCAGGGAATCTCTTGCCGGATACCTTGGTGCGGTCGCGCATGGTTGAAGTAGGTGACATAAGCCTGTGCCACCCGCAGCAGCTGCCGTTCGTTCAGGATCAGCAAGTGATCCAGACACTCGCGCCGCACACTTTTCAGAAATCGCTCACATAGGGCGTTCGCCCGAGGTGCTCGGACCGGCGTGCGGATAACCTTCGCGCCCTAGGCTTTCACGGCCTGATCGAACTCGTGACCGTACTTGCTGTCGTTGTCGCGGATGATGAAGGGGGGAACTTGCCCATTCGGTGTCGCTTCCCGCCATTGTTGCGCCACCCAGCTTTGATTCGGCGCATTGGTCACACCGACATGCACGATCCGACGGGTTCCCAACTCAATGTTGAAATACAGATACAGGTGACGGAAGAACAC
>JANMNW010000398.1:0-5735 GCA_031368515.1 Chloroflexota bacterium | reverse complement strand
ACCGTTCATAACAACGTCACTTTTAAAATTTGATCACGCCAAACTATTCATAACGACGATTGTTGGTGTTGATTTACTTGAAAAACTTAGGGAATTGCTCTTGACAAGGGCGTCAAATGCTTAACTTGAGACCTATGGACTAAGGGTCGTATTTTGGGCAACAAAGAAGCCCGGTGAATATGAACCTTCACCGGGCAGGTGTTGTGAATCTACGGTTTGTTTGAGTTACTCAAAATATGGGCAAAGAGCGGCAAGGGAATCATGCGGACCGGCTTCAAAGATCACAGTAAATTCTGGCAAGCGATACACGATCCGGCCGGCCTGCGCGAATACCACACCTACACCGGGTACAACGACGCGGCCCAGGAGTCCGACTTGTGTGAGTGTTACGGACCCATCAGTGCTTGTTGTGATGATATCTGGTCCCACATTCGGCGTGCTGAACGACTTGCCCGTGTTGAGGTTTGTATAAGTCGTAGTGAGGTTGTAAACGTTTTTGGTCACGTTGCTTCGATTCTGTATCCTGACAACACCCACGCTTGCCACCCGAAGCGGAAAAGCGCAGTCCGTGGCCACAAAGCTTCCATCGAGCGGAACAACCTCGGGCTTATTTGCGTGCGCTGGCACGCAAACACTTACGGACAATAACGCAGACGCGACTATGCCGATCAAGGATCCGAACTTGTGTCTGTTCACGCGATATTCCTCCAGTGACTGAGTTGTCAGTCACGCTACACCCAATCTCCGTGCCAACGTTGACAAATCTATCAACTCGGCAGTTCTCGAGCTCTTGCGGAGCAAGGCCGATCTTGTCGCCGAGAACGCCCTGCTGCGGCGCCAGCCAGTTCTGCTGAAACGCCGGTCGAAACGGCCCAGGCAAAATCAGTCCGATCACGCGCACATGGCGTCAGGTTCTAATGATCGTCCAGCCAGCAATCGTTCTGCGCTGGCATCGCAAGCGATTTCGGCTGTTCTGGAAGTGGATGAGCCAAAGACACGCTCGGCATCAACGGACTCCGGCGGCGACGAACGCGCTGATCCAGCGCAGGGCAGCAGGGAACTCCTTGCAGGGCGCAGAGCGCATCCATGGCGAGCTGCTTTAGCTCGCCGTTACGGTTGCCAAGCGCACGATTCAGAAGTATGTGGATCAGCAGCTGATCCGCCGTCAAACCGGTCAGCATGAGTAGCCAGGATGGGCCAATACAGCGCCCGTGGGATTGCCGTCATGGGCGACGGATGAGCATAAGTAACCAGCGCACGTCAAGCCACTGACTTCATCGCCCGGTCTACGGCAATTTCCATTGCCAGCTGTTCTCCGTCCGACCAAGCGGCCTGTTCCTCATCGCCGCTGACGGTGGCACGGGTAGAGGAGATCGTACGGGTGAAGAGCATGTATTGCAGCATGCCATAGGACCTAGCCCAACTTAACCCGTCGGCAATTTCGTGCGACTTTACGGCTGCTGAAATTGCGCCCAACAAGGTGAGCGCTTGGATACGGTTGCCCCGGCCGAGCAATGCGGATGCGAAATCCGTGGTGACCACGATAAGGTTGAGATCGTCGCCGATGTCACCGGTCAAAGCCTTGCTTGACACCGAATTCGCAAGAAACTGTTTTAGCTTCGAAGCGGCTTCGCCATATTCTTTGCGAAGCAAGGCCAGTCGGATTTCAGCCTCTGGCGCATCAACACCGAGGCCAATGCGACTACTGTGCGCCGCTTCGCTCCAGACTGCGATCGCTTGCGTTGTCTCGCCGAGCGCCTGATACACATAACCCAACAGATACGCAATCGAACCTGTTCCGCCATGCATCGTGAAAAGCGTGCCTTGTTTCCGCCAAATGGCCATGCTGCACTCCAGTGCCTCTCGTGCCGCTTCCAGCTTGACTGTATTCACGCATGCGACGCCAAGCGCATAGAACAGCGTGGCGCGATACTCTGCCTCGTCGATTTCTGTCAACTGTTCAACTGCCTGTTGACACAGCCGTTCGCCCAGCTCGGGATCAATGGCTGAGAGTCCGGTGAAACACTCGTAGACGACGTTTCGATCCTTGGTTTCCAATCCGATGTCAAGTGCCTGTTGATAATATGACCTTGCCAAAGTTGCGCCGCCCGGATTGCTGTAGGCGATGTGTCCCAGGTTTCTTATAGTGCGTGCCTGGCCCGCTAGGGAGCCGATCTCGACAAATAGCTTGTGCGCTTGCAGCACCCCTTCCGGCTGATGATCGTCAATGGAGATCGTCTCCAATGCGGATGCCATACCTGCTTTGTGTCCGATCTTTTCGAACAGCGTCAAGCTTTGCTTGATGAACGCAATGGCGCTGCGTCGATTGATCAAATAGGAGTTCGTGCCTCTGGCCAACAGAGCCTTTGCGCGCGCTTCGTCCGGCGCGTCAACGCCAATCGTCAGTGCTTCATCCAGCCACGCTAGGCCTTCACGGATGCCTCCCCGATTGTGCCAGTATGGCCGCAAGCCGCCTGCCAAACGCAACATTGCTTCCCCACGATCGCGCGCACACAATGTGCGTGATCGTGCAAACGCGGCGCGAATGTTGGCAAAGTCGGCTTCGACTCGGCGTGACCATTCCGTCACGTGCGCGCCGCCCAAATCCATCGTCTCCTCGCACAACTCGATAAAGTAGGCCAGGTGCCGCTGCGCCAGCGCATCTTGCTCAGGCAAACCCCGTTCGAGCCACTTTTCGGCTGCAAATTGGCGCATGATTTCGAGCATGTGATAACGCGTGCCGCTGCTTGATGGCGTCGCAACCACCATGGATTTTCCGACCAGGTCGTGCAGGTTGGACAGGGTGGCGTCACACACCCGAGCAGCGGCATCGGCCGTCCATCCGCCAGCAAACACTGCAAGCCGCGCGAGCAAATGCTGCTCGGCTGGATTGAGCAGGCGATAGCTCCAATCCATAGCCGCCCGCAATGTTTGGTGCCGGGGCAGGGCGGTGCGCCGGCCCCCAGTCAAGTTGTCCAGTTGCAGATTCAAGCCGGTGGCGATTTCTTCAATGGTGCACGCCGCGATCTGCGCGGCGGCCATTTCAATAGCCAGCGGGATTCCGCCGAGCTGATGGCATATGTGCGCAACGGCTGGCAGCATTTCCCTATGCAAAGCAAAGCCGGCACCGACTGCGCAGGCATGCTGCTCAAATAGTTGAATGGCCTCGAAGTGGCGCGCGTCCTCGAACGCCGGCAGGTCAGAAGGGTTCGGCGCCTCCAAGGGGCGCACACGCCACGCCTGTTCGCCCGAGCTTCGCAACGCTTCACGGCTGGTCGCGAGCACGCGCAGCCCCGGACAAGTCAGCAACAGGTGCTCGACCAGCCTGGCGCTTGCCTCGAGCAGGTGCTCACAGTTGTCCAAAATGAGCAGACAGCGCGCGTCACGCAAAAATGCGACGAGCTGCTCGACTGGGTTGAGACTTGGAATTGCGCTCAGGCCGAGAACTTTGGCGATCACGGAGGGAACCATTGCGGCATCGCTGATCGTGGCGAGTTCCACCAGCCAAATCCTATCGACGCTCATGAACGTGACGCGACGGCCCAACTCAAGTGCAAGTCGTGTCTTTCCGACGCCGCCAGAGCCTGTCAACGTCACGAGGCGGTGGTCGCTCATAAGTCGCAGGAGAGTGTCAATCTCGCGTTCACGTCCGATGAAGCGCGTCAGCGCGGGCGGAAGGTTGGTGCGGCCCATCGGTTCTTGGTGTGCTGTAGGAGATGTGCCCACGCGGGCGCTGCGCGCGCGCGCCAGGGCCGCCAAGTCCACTAACCGCGCCGCGAGCTCAGGCTCTTGTGTCAGGCCCAGGGCTTCAACGAATACTGTTTTGACCATGGCCGGGTCAGGCATGCGTTCCCCATTTTCAAGACGGGTGATCATCACGCGCGAGTAGCCCAGCGCGCGGCCGAGCTCCTCCTGCGAGAGTTGCATGCGTTTTCGCAAGTCTTTGAGCAACTCCCCGAATGTGACGAATTGAGGGGCAGAGGTCTGATTCATGCGTTTTTCTGTCACTTGTTTGTCACGTCAGGTGACACCGGTGTCACCTTTTACCCATCCAAAGCTGTTACACACCGCCTATGAAACGTTCAATTCCCCAGATCCAAGTTGATTTTGGTTTCCACCTGGCTCAGTGGCGCAAATCGCCGGCGAAGGGAGTTGGGTTCGGACTGTCACGACCGCTTGAGCGCCCCGAGCAGTGGCCGGGAGTCATCGCGCGGGTTTGGATCATCTGTTGCGTAGTTTTCGCCATCGACCTGCAATCAGCGGCAGCGGTCACAGGCGGGCCGCCCGTTACCGCTCCGCCAACGAAAAACGCCGCCAGTTGGACTGACTTTGGCCCCATGCACGCATACGTTGACGGCACCGGCTGGTTTTCATTGGACGTTCCAGCGCGTTGGTCGATTCAGGACGAGAGCAACGATTTTTCTCGCATGATTCGCATTATGGACCCAATTCATGGCGCCACGCTGTTTGTCCGCACACAAGTGCTGGATGCGAACGTGGATGTCAAGCAAAGCGACTCACTGCTGCGTGCTGTGATTGGGATGCGTTTTGCCGGGGGCAAGGGGCTGGTGCGAAACGGCGTGCATTCTTCCAAGGATGGAGGCAGAACGATGCAGTTTTCCTACGACGCGGTGGTGGAGAATCGAACGGTCGCCTTCCGCGGCGAAAGCGTGATCCGCGAGCATGGCAACGCGTATCTCTCCATTCTGGCGTTTGCCGCACCGGCCACCGTATTTGAGGATATGCGAGTGCCCATGGTGGCAATGATGGGCACCTATGTGACGCACCCCGTGGCGTTGGACCCGAACAAGCTAATAATCGAAAATTTGTGGCGGTATCGCCATCCTGGTGGCTTGTTCGAGGTGAATGTTCCGGCGCATTGGCTCGCAAGCGATGAGAGCACGCCTGGGCAGGTGACAGTCAAGTTTTACGATCCGGCGGGACGCGCGGGCATGGTCGTGGAGATCGCGCGAGCGTCGCCTGGCATATCGCTCAAGTCGGCCCAGGTAATCCTTCTCGGCAATGTGCACGAGCACTACGGTCAAATGGGGCGGTTCCGCATGTTGTCATCCCGGGAACTGTCGAACGGTGTTGCGGATGCAACGTTTGGCTACCAAGGCGAGTTGCGAGGCGCGCCGGTACCGATGCTGGGGTGGAGCCTGCTGCGACGTGAGCAGGGTGTCGTCGGCACACTGCGCGTGCTAGTCCCCCACGCCACCGCGTCACGGCTGTGGACGCATGTCATTGACATCGGTGCCGGCTTTATGATCGACCCCACAGCGCCCCTGCCCTGAACGCGCTGACGAGCTCGCAGATGCGGTGTGGTTGGATATCCTCTTGGCGCCCGCGCCGTCTCCGGTGACCCTTGACATGCCAGGTACCCAGCCAGTATTCTGATCGTCTACGGCCAACACGCGAAAAACCATATTTCGGAAATACACAAAGTACTGACGCACCCCCTGATCGAGAGTATGACCATTCTGATCGGGTTCCACCACTCGCATTACCGCAACTTCAAGGCTTTCTATCGGGATCACGTTTGCGCTTATCTCGCTGCGGGTATACAAAACCAACTTCCGACCGTGGCCGACAAACTATTGTTGAGTCAACGCACCCTCATCAAGGCTATCATCCCTCAACTCAAGAACGTCTCCCAGATCGAGATTGCCTGCCACCGCGGCCCCATAAACTTCTGGTGAATCGGGTGTGCGGTTTGATCGCCTACTGCCATCAAC
>JANMNW010000389.1:0-2467 GCA_031368515.1 Chloroflexota bacterium | reverse complement strand
GAAACACTGCCGTTGCCGCCAGCGTCCCGAGGATCATCGCCGCCAGCGTGGCGACCAGCGCCACCTGGAGCGACAGCCCAAGCGCGCGCCACAGATCGTCGCGCGCCATCGCCACACTAATCCATTTCAGCGTGAGCCCGGGCGGCGGAAAGGTAAATGCCGCGTCCTCGATCGTGAATGCGTAGAGAAATACGATCAACAATGGGAAGTGCAAAAACAACAGGGTGCCGGCGGCCAGCAGTTTGAGCGCTTTCACAATGCCTCAAAGGCCCCGGTGCGTTTTGCGCCGAGGAGATACAGGATCATAATCACGATTGGCACCACGGTGAACGCCGCGGCCAGCGGGATGTTGCCGCTGCTGCCTTGAAACGAGAGCACGGCCATGCCGATAAAAAAGCTCGAGTTGCCTAGCACCGCCGGCACGATAAAGTCGCCGAGCGTGAGCGAAAAGGTGAAGATCGACCCGGCCACCACACCCGGGATCACCAGCGGCAGGATCACCC
This sequence comes from Chloroflexota bacterium, assembly GCA_031368515.1. GTDB lineage: Bacteria > Chloroflexota > Anaerolineae > J036 > Brachytrichaceae > CANJQH01. The sequence goes on along the minus strand of JANMNW010000389.1, from coordinate 1,964 downwards.
GCAAAAATGTCTCGCCCGGGCGCGCGCCCAGATCGCCCGATGCATCGATCAGCGAACGCGGCACGCGCTCGAGCGCGGTCTGGATCGGCAGGATCATGTAGGGCAGCCACACATACACAAAAGTCAGGAACATGCCCAGATAGCTGAGCGAAAGCGACGGCCCGCCGATCAGTGGCACAGTGAGCACGGCATCCAGCACCTCGGACAGCCCGAGCTTGTCCAGAAACCAGCTGATGATGCCCTCCTGCGCCAGGATCAACTTCCACGAATACACGCGGATCAGATAGCTCGACCACAGCGGCAGCAGCACCGCCAGATATAAAAACGCCTTTGCGCGCCGCGATGCAAAGCGCGCCGCGAAATACGCCAGCGGAAAGGCGAGCACGATGCAGGCCAGCGTGACCGCCAGCGCCATCGCCGCCGTGCGCAAAAAGATATCGAGGCTGGCCTGATCGAGCAGCTGCTGATAACTGCGCAATGTGAACTCAGGCACCACCCGCCCGGAGAAATCGTCGAGGCGGAAGAAACTCTGCAACAGCAGCGTGCCGAGCGGCAGCACATAGAAGCCGGCCATCCACAACAGCGGCGGCCCGAGCAGCAGCGCCAGCATCACGCGCGGGTGGGTGTGGAGATAGGTGGAGATGCGCGCCATCGGGTTAATGCTCCGTCAACTGCCGCACATGCTCCGGCTGCCAGCCCAGATACACCGGCTGACCCACCCGCCAGCGCGGCCCGTCGACGTTCTGTTCGATCGCGATCAGCGTCGCGCCATTGTCGAGCGAGACGCCATAGCGCGTGTAGCTGCCAAGATATACCACCTCGGAAATTACGCCGCGCACGCTCTGCCCCGGCATGTTGTCCGCGCCAATGCGCACCTTTTCGGGCCGGATCGCCACCGGTGTGTTTGAACCGGTGAGCGTCCGCGCCGGCTCGCCGCGCAGCACATTGCTTGCGCCCAGAAACCCGGCCACAAAGGCGGTATCCGGGCGCTCATACAGATCGCCGGGCTTGCCGATTTGTTCGACCTTGCCGCGGTTAAAGACCGCGATGCGGTCGCTCATGGTCAGCGCCTCTTCCTGATCGTGCGTCACAAACACAAAAGTGATGCCGACCTTCTGTTGCAACGCCTTGAGTTCGGTCTGCATCTGCTGGCGCAGCTTGAGATCGAGCGCGCCGAGCGGTTCATCCAGCAGCAGCACGCGCGGATGATTGATCAGCGCGCGTGCGAGCGCCACGCGCTGGCGCTGCCCGCCGGACAATTGCGATGGCTTGCGTTTGTCATAGCCCGCCAGCTGCACCAGCTCCAGCATCTCGGCGACGCGCTTGCGGCGCTCGCCCTGCGGGACCTTTTTGATCATCAGCCCATAGCCGACGTTGTCGCCCACGTTCATGTGCGGAAAAAGCGCGTAGTCCTGAAAGACAGTGTTGACATCGCGCTCGTAGGGCGGGCGGCGCGAGACGTCATCGCCGTGCAACAAGATCCGGCCCGAGGTGGGCAGATCAAACCCGGCGATCATGCGCAGACAGGTGGTCTTGCCGCTGCCGGACGGGCCGAGCATTGTGAAGAACTCGCCGTCTTCAATATCAAAGCTGACGCCATCCACTGCGCGCACCTCGCCAAAATGGCGCGCGACGGCGTCGAAACAAACGGCTGGTGTTGCCATAGTCTCCTGTCCGCTTTGAGCGGACAGTCGCTAAGAGGGTGCGCAAGGCAAATGTCGGGGCGAAATCGCATATATCCCGCGCATACGCAAGATGCGCCGCGCGGGATATATGCGATTTTGCCGGAAAATGTTTTTGCGCACTCACCGCGTGCGCGAGCTTACCGGCCGCCGATGACGGCGACGTAGTTTGTCACCCACTCGTGATACGGTACGCAATCTTTCTTGCCGTCGCCGCAGTCCGAAGTGGGCGTGCGCCAGAAGTTGATCTTCTCGAAGTTGTCAAACCCGTTGGTCGCGCAG
>JANMNW010000352.1:0-6907 GCA_031368515.1 Chloroflexota bacterium | reverse complement strand
GTTGAACGACCCGCGGGTGGTGCAGCAGTATCAGCAAGTGCTCGGCGTGTCTGATCCAGCTGAAGCGATGCGCGATCCGATGTCTGCGGTGGTGAACGCAGGGGCGCTGGTGGTGCGCCAGAATCCCGCCCATCAGCTTGTGCTGGCGCGCGATGTGGTCACCCAGGTGCGTGCGGAAATGAACATGGCGCTTGAGCGCATCATCAACATCAACACCGCCCTGCGCAAGGCGCGCGCACTCAAGCTTGAAAGCGAGCATGTGCAGCAGATTGAATCGGCGCTGCAGTTGCAGCTGGTCGTGTTGGGTGAAGCCCAAGATGCGGTGTATCAGCTGGGCTACGCCTACGAGCTGGCGCCCGGCACGTAATCGTCAAAACGCTCGTTGCAGCGATACAGTCGGCGGTTCAAACCGCCGACTGATGTTTTTCCAGGCGGCTGCCCTGTTGCGGTGAATATAACGCCGGGCTCCCTAAAGAAAGGTCTCAGATCTGGCGAATCCCCGATCCACTCTGTCAGCATCTGTCAGGTTCGCATAGCGCTTCTTGCAGCCGCAGGCTACAACGTCATCTGTCACGTCATTTGACCGCGCAAATCTCGGCCCATATTCCGAGACCCGCCCGCCCGCGCAACCTTATAGTAATCATGGCCATTGCCATCTGAGCGCCGCCATGATGCAGAACAACACTGCCCAAGCCATCCTGAACGAAGCGCGCAAACGCGTGACGGGCTACGCCTTGCATCGCGTCGAGACCGCCTTCACAATGGGTGTCTCCTTGGCGCTTACCGGGCTCAGCCTGGCCGATGTCGGGTTGCCCCGGGACTCGTGGTGGGTATGGCCGGCGCTCGGCGCCGCGGGCGTGGGCGCAATCGTCACCACCGCCCTCAAAGCCAACCGCTACGTCCAGCGCTTCACCGCAGGCGTGTTCTACGAGCGCTTTGACGCCGACCGCCTGCATTTGCCCGACCTGCGCCGGGGTGTGGCACAGGTTTTCGAACATCACCGCATGATCTTCGGCGCCATCGCCGCGCGCCCGCAAGCATCGCTCGGTTTGGTCGCGCAGGACATGGATGAGTGGGTCGCCGACATCTACGCCGTCGCCGAGTCCATGGACCGTTTTTTGAACGACAGCCGCGTGCTGGACAGCATGCGCGTGCTGGTGCAGCCGCTTTACGACGAAACAGGCGTAGCCTGCGAATCGCAAGCCTTGTTGCGCCTCGATCCGGAGGCGCAGGCTTTGAACGACCACGAGCGCCGCATGCTACTGCGCGTCAAAGATGCGGTAGCCGATGCGAAAGCCCGCCTCGAAGACGCGCTCAGCACGATGACGCACATTCATCATCAAATACGAACCGCGCGCGCCCACGAACTGGGCCGGGCTTTCGCCGAGCGCACCCACATGGTGATTGAAGACCAACGCCTGCGCTTGAGTGAAGCCGGCGAGCTTGTTCAAGCGCTGTTCCGCCAATACGCAGGCGCCGAGGGCGATGGCGCCTTCGCCTACGCGTGATGGACCAGATTCGCATCACGTTCCTGGCTTTCTTGAGCGTCGCTGTCATTGGCGCGGGCGTCTCAGCCTTTGCCGGAAAACGCGCGCAACCCGCAGCGCCGGCGCAAAAAGGCGTCATCGCGCCTGAGAAAACCGCGTCCGCGCCGCGCATCGCAACAAGCATCGCGCGCGCGCCAATAGTCAGTGATGCGGCGGCGCCGACGAACGCACCCGAGCCTACAGTGGCGTTCGTGCGCGCAACACAACCGCCGGCACGCGCCTTGCCCCCGTTCTTTGCCGGATTGGGCGGCGCCGATCCAGCATCCGCCAAGCTTCCCGCCTTCATCTGTGGAACGGCCAACACCGGCGCGCATCTGACCCTGCTTCACGTGCAAGCCAGCGGTCTGGATGTGGCGCATGGATTCCGCTTGGGCATCGTGCCGTTCGGGCTGAACACAGCATACGATGCAAGCCCGGCCGAGCGCGCCGGGATGCTTCGGGCTGGCGCCCTGGACTGCGACTTTGTTACGCCCTCCGCGCTGACTTCGCAAGGCCCAGGCGTCGCCACGGCGCTGGTGGGAGCGCAGTCGCCGATACAGATATGGACGCGCGCTGTCGGCGCACTCAGCGCGAGCGATCACACGCGCCTGGCCTACGAAGCTGGCGGCGCCAGCGAGTGGCGCGTGCATGTGGCATTGTCGCAGATGGGTGTACCCGATTCAAAAGTGACGCTGCTCCCAAAAGCCACGCTGCGCGAGGCGCTGGCGGCGTTCAACAGTGGCCAGGCCGATGCCGTTGCCGGCTGGCAGCCGGCGATTCTGGAGGCCGAGGCGGGCGGCGGCGCTCCGCTTTTCTACAGCGATGACAGCGCATCCGCCGAAGCGGTTCTGCTGGTCGCCCGCGCTGCCATTGCGTCCAAATCCGACGTTGTCAGGCGCTTCCATCAAGCCTGGTTCGAAGCGCTTAACCGAGAACGATTCAACCTCGAATCAGCCGCCCAAGTGGTGGCTGAATGGGGGCACAACGATTGGTCGGGCGTCTCTTTGCCGGACAGCGCCGACGACTGGCGCGCGCTCAACGACCCGGCTTCGTCCATCTCGTTGGCGCGCAATGCCGAGCTCATGCGTCAGCCCGCTGCTGTGTTGCAACGCATCAATGCATCAAGGCTCCTGGCGCGCGCCGAAGACGTGTTGGCAGATCTGGCCATCGATCCTAGTTTTGTGCAAAGCGCGCTGGACGCGGCCGTGGTCCAAGCAGATGCCAAACAGCCAGCGGCGGACCTGTCTGCCGCGTCGCTGCCTCAGCCTATTCCGAGTGACTCAGCCGCATTCAACCGGGCGCTCGCAGAATGTGACCGCATCGAGTTTGTGCCTGGCACATTGGAGATCGACACAGCCTCCCGGCTGCAGATCGACGCTTGCGTGCTGCCAGCGCTTGCCGTCACACCCAACGCCATCCTGCGGGTGCGCGGTTCATCAGCCTGGCCGGGGCCGAAGGGTGCTCATACCAGGGACGAAGTCGAGGGTGCGGCACGGCAACGCGCAAATGCGGTGATTGACTATCTCTTAACGCTGGGTGTGGATCGCAAACGCCTGATGCTGGCGACCGTGCTGCCACCGCCGTCGCATCGCGAGAGCGAGGACATTGCGATCCAGGCAGCTGACCGCTATGCCGATCTGGCGTTGATTTTGCCTGGGTTTTGACACAATGGAAAGCAGGAATCGGGTTCCTGCTAGCAGGAACCCGATTCCGGAAGTGGGCGCGATAAGGAGCGAACTTATGACCCCCGCGATGTCCACGCGGTACTCTAACCAACTGAGCTACGCGCCCGCACGGTGAAGAATTATACGTCAAAAACGCCTGTCAAAGCTTCGACAGCTGATTCAGCGTCGCTCCCATGTCTTTGGCCAGCGGTGCTTCGAGGAAGAGTGACTCGCCGGTCACTGGATGCCGAACAGCCAAGCTCAGCGCATGCAAACCCAAGCGCCCGAGCAGCGGGCGCTCGTCGTGCGAGCCCTGCCGAAAGCTTTTTTTGAACGCCGAAAGAAGAATGGGCTTGCCATTGCCATAAAGCGCATCGCAGGCGATCGGCGATCCAGTCACGGCCAAATGCACCCGCACCTGATGCGTGCGTCCGGTCAGCGGCCGCGCCTCCACCAGCGAGACGCCGGTCACACGCTGCAACACTTTGAAATGCGTGATGCTGGGTTTGCCATCCTCTGCATCGACGATCGTGCGATGCTTGCGGTCGCCGTTTGGCAGCAGCGGCGCATCGACCGTGCGTTCCTCCCAGCGTGGCTGGCCGTTGACCAGCGCGTTGTAGACCTTGGCCACTTCGCGCGCTTCAAACGCCGCATTCAGCGCGGCATGCGCCTCAGCTGTGCGCGCCAAAAGCAGCACACCGCTGGTCTCGCGGTCCAGGCGATGCACCGGCCACAGCTTGCTGTAGTGACCGGCTAGCATTTCGACAATATTCTCTTCCGGGCGCGCTGGATCGTGCGCGCTGGCGACGCCAGCCGGTTTTGAAACTGCAAGCAGCGCGTCGTCTTCGAAGAGGATGGGGATGGCGCGCGTCATGTCAGGCGCCGTTCAAGCCTTTGGACCGTTTCAAAATCTCCACGCGTTTCTCGGTGCCTTTGCGCAGCCGCTCTATGTTGGGCCGCAACGCGATTACGCAGAGCCCAAACACCGTCCAGCCATAGGCGGCATACGACCAGTTGAAATTTTCCCAGTGAAAAATGGCCGCGAGGGTAAACACCACCGCCACGCTCAACCCGGCGATCAATGTTGCCAGCGACGCATAGCCCACGCCGAACACCATCACACAGCCCAGAAGCAAGGCCGGAATCCCGGCGCCCCACCAGAGCGCCATGCCCGTGCCGACCGCGGTCGCCCCACCGGCGCCGCCCCGAAAACCCAAAAAGCATGAGTAATTGTGTCCCAAAATGACGCCAATGCCCGTCAACGCCTCTGCCCAGCCCAGCGTCTGCGGAAAGTACGCTCTCACAACGGTCACCGCGAGCGCGCCTTTGCCCACATCAAGCAGCGCCGTGGCCAGCCCCGCCGGAACCCCGGCGGCACGATAGGCGTTTGTCCCGCCAGTTCGGCCGCTCCCAACTTCCCGGATATCAATGCCCTTGACCGCTTTTACGATCAAATAGCCAAAGGGGATCGACCCGAGCACATAGCCGAGCAAACCACACAGCGCCACAATAAGGACATTCATAGGCAACGTATACTAACATCAATTAACACCGCCTTATCGGAGTCGATTCAGGACTACCTAAAAACCATCTACGAGTTGCGCAGCGAAGACTCACGCGCGACCACCAACGCCCTGGCCGCGCGCCTGGGTGTCGAAGCGGCTTCGGTCACCGGTATGCTCAAGAAGCTGGCCGAACTAAAGCTGGTCGATTATGTGCCCTATCAAGGAGCGCAGCTCACCTTGGGAGGCGAACGCATCGCCCTGGAAGTCATCCGGCATCACCGCCTGATCGAGCTCTATCTGATCGAAGCCATGGGCTACACCTGGGATCAGGTGCATGCCGAAGCCGACCGGCTCGAACATGCCATCAGCGAAGAGTTTGAAGACCGCATCGCCCGCATCCTGGGCGATCCCAAAACCGATCCCCATGGCGATCCCATCCCGTCCAAGGACGGCGAAGTTGCCCGCAGCTCGCGCATGTCGCTTGCGAATTCGCCTGTCAGCCAGCGCGTGCGCATTCAGCGCGTGCGCGATGAAGATCCGCATTTGCTCCGAGAGCTGGCCAGCCTGGGCTTGCTGCCACAAACCATCGTGCATGTCAGCGCCGAACAGAATGACCCGGACAAAATCGTCATCCGATACGAGGACGGAACCACGCATGCGCTCGACCGCGCTGTGGCAGAAAGCGTGTATGTCATCAATATGCCGCCCTCGTCGTGAACCGTTTCTGATCTCAAGATGAATCCCCACCTGACTGTGGTCATTCCAGCCTACAACGAAACGGCCAACATTCAGTTTGGCGCGCTGAGCAAAGTGGCCGATTATCTTGAGCACCAGGCCTACAGCTGGGAAGTGCTCATCGTCGATGACGGCAGCGAAGACGACACCGCCGCACTGGCGGAGGCATTTGCCGAGAAGCACGCAGGCTTTTCCGTGCTGCGCAATCCGCATCGTGGCAAGGCCTTCACAGTCGACACCGGGATGCGCGCTGCGCGCGGCGACATCGTCTTGTTCTCGGACATGGATCAGGCCACGCCCATCGGCGAATCGGCCAAGCTGCTGCCGTATTTCGCGCAAGGCTACGACGTTGTGATCGGCTCGCGCGGCCGCGTGCGCCGCAATGCACCGATCTGGCGCAGGATCATGTCGAGCGGTCAGATATTGCTGCGCAATTTCATCCTCGGCTTTCGCGACATCACTGACACGCAATGCGGCTTCAAGGCTTTTCGCCGCCCCGTCATCATTCCGGTGCTGGATGGCCTGCGCGTTTACGGACAATCCGATGTGCGCGAAGTGCAAGGCGCCAGCGTCAGCGCCGGGTTCGATGTGGAGATGCTCTTTGTGGCGCAAAAGCTGGGTTTTCGAGTGCGCGAAGTGCCGGTGGACTGGGACTATCGCTTCTCGCGCCGCGTCAACCTGTTGCGCGATTCGTTGCGCGGCCTCCGCGAACTCATCAGCATTCGATCAGCCGATCTGCGGGGCGAGTACTCCAGCAGCAGCCAGGTAACGGCCGTGAGGCAGTCTCCAAAATGAGCGCAACCATCGATATGCTCGGGCTTGGCGCAGCGGCCATCGATCATCTACTGTATGTGCCCAAATACCCCGCTGCAGACACGAAAGTCACAGCGCTGCGCAGCACGCAGCAATGCGGCGGGCTGGCGGCCACCGCCCTGGTGGCCGCGGCGCGCCTCGGCGCGCGCTGCGCCTATGCCGGCGTGCTCGGCGATGACGACGCCTCGGCTTTTGTCGCACAGGCGTTGACGGCCGAAGGCATCGATCTGTCGCATGTCATCCGGCTGCCGAACGGCGGGCCGGTGCACAGCACGATCATCGTTGGCGCCGCGCCGCCGACGCGCAACATTTTCACAGTATTTCCGGAAATTACAGGCGCACACCCGGAGCATCCGCCGGAAGCGCTGATTGCGTCCGCGCGCGTGCTGCATATCGATCACCTCGGCATCGACGGCATGCTGCGCGCGGCGCGCATCGCGCGCGCAGCCGGTGTGGCGATTATGTCGGATCTCGAAAAAGCGTCTGCGCCGAATTTTGACCGGCTGCTGGCGCTGGTCGATCATGTGGTGATGAGCGAGGGCTTCGCCGTTGAACTCACGGCCAGCGCCGACGCTGAAGCGGCCGCGCGGGCGCTTTGGACTCCCGACCGGCGCGCGGTGGTCGTCACGTGCGGCGGGCGGGGCTGCGTTTTCACCACAGACGG
>JANMNW010000351.1:0-11629 GCA_031368515.1 Chloroflexota bacterium | reverse complement strand
GGCTCGGAGTAGCGCACGTTCTTGAAAATTCCACCGCCAGTGGCTCTACGCGAAGGCACGTAACTGGTGGGCAAGCCCTGCAACCGCATGTCGTAGCCCGTCCACGGAATCCACGTCCACGGCACCCACTGATAGCGTGTTTCGCCAAATGCGATTTGATCGGTCGGGCATCCTTCGGTTGAAAACCCGGCTGGGATGACCAGATCGCCGTTGGTGTCGCGCCAAGTCGGGAAGCAGTCGCTCAGTCGTTGCCAATAAGGCGACGACACTTCCATGCGCAGCGAGAACCAGAAGCCGCAGTAGGTTTCGATCGTCACAGGATAGGCCGGGAGGTCGTAGGTGTTTGATGGCATTCGCGCGCCGAAATCGAAGCGGCGTCCCTTGTTGGCCACGGCGCCGGTGGCGATGCGCGGTCCGACATAGCTGGCCGCGTTGTAGTGGAATGTGCTGCTGATGCCGTATTGCACGCCGGGATCGCCGGCGCTGCTGACGCCCTGGAACGTCCACTTGATATCCGGCACGATCATGCCGCGCCAGTTGGTGTCTTTGGACAGCCGCTGCGAGCGCAGACCGAACTGCACCTGGCGCACCAGGTTGGCTTGCAGCGGCTCGCCGGCGCCGTTGACCAGTCCCACAAGCGAATATGGATCTTGCGGCGCGCCCCACTGACCGCCGGGGCTGGGATACCACTCATTTGGCAGGATGAGAAGATTATTCGGCTCGGTCACCAGGCCGCGCGGATAGGGCTGGCGCAGCGTTTCGTTGATGGGGCAGCCGATGCGTTCGTTGATGGGCAGGTTCCAGGTGCGGCCGGATGAATCGTTGCAGGCGATTTGATTGCCGGTGAATACGCATGGCGAACCGGTCTCGGTGCCGCCGTTGGAATTGTCGGGGGTGGACGTGGGCAATGCAATGAGCGTGGCCCAGATCACCGGAGTGCCTCGCGGATCGGGCGTGCCCGACGACGGTGTGGATGTGGCCGCGACCGCGGTGCTGGTCGCGCTTACCGTTGTGGGCTGGGTAGTTGCCGTTGCCGGGCGAGCGGTCGCAGTTGCGGGCGGCGCCGTGGCAGTGGCCGGGCGGGGTGTTGCCGTGGCAGGTTGAGCTGTCGCTGTAGCCGGCCGGGCAGTCGCGGTGGCGGGTTGCGCCGTAGCCGTCGGCAATTGGGCCGTGGCTGTGGCCGGCGGCTGCGCAGTCGCAGTCGATGTGCGCGCAGCAGTGGCCACGGCCGTGCCACTCCCGGCGGTGGCAGTGACGGCGACGACGGTGCCATTCAGCGTGCAGACATAAGCGAACTCTTCAGTGTCCGGGTTCCATTGGAATCCGCACGTTACGCCTTGGCGCTGCGTGGCGAAGTTGCCTGTCGCGTGCACAGGAATTGACCGCAGCAGACTGGCGGCGACGAAGTATGTTGCAAGTGTGACGAAAATCTTTAGTGATCCAGATCGGAACATGCGCTCCCCCTCAATTGTGACTAGTCATTATGCGTAGTTAGTCGGATCTGGCATCAGACTTTAGTCCTATATATATCGTGTAATCGTAATAAAACATCCTTAAATGTTATTAGTAGCTCCTGAGTGTGCTGCATTGCTATCGCTCGATCTATGGATGTGCATGATTTCGGCCGATAGGTTGAGAGGAAGTGCGTGCGGAAAACGAAATAGCCCGGTCGTCGATGACAACCGGGCCAGCCATTGGACACATGTCGGGTTACTGATTTTCCTGGACGGTCTGCACTTCAATCACAGGCACCCAGATGCCGTTGCCGGTCGGCTCCTGATACATGCGGTTCTGGAAGATGCCGCCGCCTGTGGCTTTGCTCACAGGCACAAAGGGTGTATCGAACCCCTCTTCACGCATGTCATGGCGTGTCCACGGGATCCACGTCCATACCTCCCAGCGATAGCGCGTCTCGCCGAATGCGATCTGACCGGCTGGGCAACCTTCATGCGAGAAGCCAGCCGGCATGATGGGATCGCCATCTTCATCAAGTTCCTGGTTGATACACGAGCTCAGCTGTTGCCAATAGGCGACGGAGCGCTCCATGGCGACCGAATACCAAAAGCCGCAGTACGTCTGTAAGGTGACCGGATAAGCCGGCAAGTTATAAGCAGCGCTCGGCGCGCGGCGTGCGCGATCGAAAGCGCGGCCTTTGCCCGCCACCGCGCCCGCAGGCGCGCCGGCGCCGGTGTAACTGGCAGCGGCGTACGAGTAGGTGGTGGTGATGCCATACTGCGTGCTCGCGTCACCGTTGCTGCTTGGGCCGGTGAACGTCCACTTGATGTCGTCCACCGTCACATTAAGCCAGAGGGTGCCCTTGCTCAGGCGCTGCGAGCGCAGGCCGAAGCGCACGTTGCGCACGATGTTTTCAACCGTCGGATTGCCGTTTTCGTCGACTAGGCCGTTGAGGTCGTACGGGTTTTGCGGCGCGCTCCATTTGCCGCCGGCGCTTGGATACCATTCGTTGGGCAGCAGCGCAAAGGTGTTTTCATTCGTCACCAACGCGCGCGGATAGGGCCGACGAATGATTTCGTTGATCGGACAGCCGATGCGTTCGTTCACCGGCAGCGTCCAATTGCGTCCGGAATCGTCGCTGCACTCGATGCTGCCACCGTCGAATTTGCAGGGCGAAGGCAGCGGGTCGCCGCCTCCGGATGTGTCCGGCGTAGAGGTCGGCAAGGCGATCAACGTTGCCCACAGATCGGGCGTGGGTTCTTTCGTTGGCGTGGGCGGCAGCGGCGTTTGCGTGGGCACTGGCGTGTTTGTCGGCTCAAGCGTGGGTGTGCGCGTGGCTGTCGGCGGTTGCGTGGCGCTGGGGATCGGCGTTTGCGTCGGCAGCGGTGTGGCCGACGGAATGGGCGTCAGGGTCCGTGTGGATGTCGGCTGCGGCGTAAAGGTCGCCGACGGAATCGGCGTGCGTGTGGCCGTGGGCACCGGCGTGCCGGTGCTCGTGGGAAGCGGCGTGTTGGTTCGAGTCGGGACTAATGTTGCCGTTTTGGTGGGTCCTGGCGTAAACGTCTTGCTTGGGATAGGTGTCTGCGTCTTGGTTGGGACGGGCGTGGGCGATTTTGTGGGTGCCGGCGTAAACGTTTTGCTCGGAACAGGCGTTTTGGTGGCGGTTGGCGCCGGCGTCGCTGTCTTGGTCGGTGCTGGTGTATTTGTTTTAGTGGGAACAACCGTTTGGGTGCTGGTGGCTGTGGGCACCGGCGTACTTGTCTTGGTTGGAACCGCAGTGAACGTCTTTGTGGGCTTGGGGGTGTTTGACGGAACCGGCGTCTTGGTTGGCCCGACCGTTCGTGTGGGCGCAGGCGTGTTGGTTGCGCTGCCGCCGCCTTCGTGGCAAATCCAGACAAGCTCCTCGGTTACCGGATCCCATTCGAATCCGCAGCTGGCGGCAAGCGCGGGGGCTAAATGTCTTGCCGGTACCGGACTAGATGCGGCATGAGCGTAACCGTTCGATGCCAGAACGGTTGTGCCCGCTGCGATGATGGCGATGATGCGTTTGGTGTGCACTGTTGTCCCCATTGAATCCTGAGACAGGGATTATTTTCGGCAACAATACTTCCTTCATCGGACTTTAGTTGCAAATAACGACTTTTCGAAGTAAAAACTATAAGAAAGCAATAAAAAGAATGTACTGTGTCCGTAGATTTCAATAAATCGACACAAAGAGGTGTCGTAGAGCTTGCTTTGGGGCAAGCATTACGAACGACTGTAACAAGGGGGACAGGCTGGAAAAACAAACAAGGCTCGCCAATTGGCGAGCCTTGCAGTGTTTTGAGAGCGCGTTCTGGTTAGTTGTCTTGCTGCACTGTCTGAACTTCCACAACCGGCACCCAGATGCCGCCTACTGCCGGCTCCATGTAGACCCGATTCTGGAATATGCCTCCGCCAGTCGCTGCTGTATAGGGCACATATGTGGTTGAAAGACCGAACATACGCATGTCCACACCTGTCCATTGCTGCAGAACTTGATTTTCCCAACGATAGCGCCATTCACCAAAGGCGATGTGGTTCGGCGGGCAACCCTGGTCTGAGAAGCCGGCTGGAATCACCCAGTTGCCCTCCTCATCTTGGTAGGTGAGGAAGCAAGCGCTCAGCGCCTGCCAGTAACGCACCGACTGCTCAAGCTTAATCGAATGCCAAAACCCGCAATAGGTTGTGACCGTGACGGGATATGCCGGCAGGTCATATTGTGAACCGGGTTGACGAGCCACAAAGTCGAAGCGGCGTCCTTTGTTTGCAACGGCGCCAGAGCTGGCATTCGGTCCGACATAGCTGGATGCGGCATACGAATAAGTGGCCGTGTAACCTTCCTGAACACGAGGGCTGCCATTGTTGCTATTGCCCGTAAACTGCCAGTTCACACCGGGCACGTCCATGCCCAGCCAGCTGCCAGGTCGGGCCAAGCGCTGACCTCGCAGGCCAAATTGCACGTTTCTCACCAAGCCTTCTTCGAGTGGATCGCCATCCGAATCGATGCGGCCAGTCAGGTCATACACAGTTTGCGGGTCGCTCCAAAGGCCGCCGATGCTTGGGCTCCACTCGGCCGGCAACAAACCAAAGTAGACGGGTTCGCTTACGAGCGCGCGCGTATAGGGTTGGCGGATGACCTCATTCACTGGGCAAGGCACCGCGATATCGACGTTCAATACCCAAATGCGTCCTGAGCTGTCACGGCACTGCACTTGGGCTGCGCCGCCAGCACCTGTGACCCACTGGCATGGTGAACCGGCAGGACCACTAACATCGACATATCCGGGCGTCGACGTGGGCAGTGCGATGATGGTCGACCAGATCTCAGGTGTGCCACCTGGTGTAGGAGTGATGTTCGGTCGTGTGGGCGTTGGGCCAGTCGTGCGCGTGGCTGCCGTTGTCGCAGTCGGTCCGGTGGTGCGCGTGGGCGCTGTTGTCGCAGTCGGTCCGGTGGTGCGCGTGGGCGCAGGTGTTGATGTGGGGCCTGTGCAGGATGTGTTCACATTCGGGTGACTGTTGCCTGGGTGACCCGGTCGCTGATCAACCACAATGCGCACATCCGCGCCAGGATACGGCCCGACGGTGATGGTTGTCGACTGGTCGGCACCCAACTGAAGCTGTCCGGTCGAGACCAACGATCCGTTGACATACACATAGTATGTGGTGGGGCCGGTCATCGCCGAACCGTGATTATTGAACGTGATGCTCGCATATCCATCGGCCGAACACGAGCCGCCGACGGCAACCAGCGACGATCGATCCCAACCGCCGAAGCTGCCTGACGTTGCCGTAGCCGCTGGCGCCGATGTGGCAGTGGCAGGGCGCGGCGTGCTTGATGGCGGCACGGGCGTAGCGGTGTTTGGCCGGGGTGTGCTGGTTGGCGGTACGGCCGTAGCCGTGGCGGGACGCGGCGTGCTTGATGGCGGCACGGGAGTGGCCGTGGCAGGGCGCGGCGTGCTCGTTCGCGGCGCTGATGTGGCCGTGGCAGGAATAGGCGTGTTTGTCGCAGGCCGGTTGCCCCGTGGTGTGCTGGACGGCGGCACGGGAGTTGCGGTATTGGGTCGCGCGGTGCTTGTCGGAGGCACGGGAGTTGCGGTATTGGGTCGTGGCGTGCTCGTTGGGGGCACAGGCGTTGCAGTGTTGGGCCGTGGGGTGCTCGTTGGGGGCACAGGCGTGTTGCTGGCCGGAATGGCCGTGTTGGTGGCAGGCGCGCTGGTAGACGATGGAACCACGACGGCCGTGGCCGTCGAAGTGCCGCCGCCGTTGCCCGTGGTTGTGCCGACTGCAGTGGCGCTGCCGGTGCATACATAGCGCAGCTGCGTTCCGTCCCATTGCCAACTGCAGTTGGTCTGTGCCATCGCATGAGTCATTGGGGCATTTGACCTGTGCGCATAGGTGATGGCTGAGCCATGCGCGCCAATTGCGATGATCACTGCCGTGAATAGCCCGTAAATCCGTTTCATGATCTTATCCCCCTGCCGAAAATAGCTTTTATCCCTAATGGTTCATGCTATTAACTTCCCAACAGCTCTAAATACGGATTTCTCATTAATCCCAGAGGTCCATTTAGAGTATCGTGAGCGAATTAAATAGAAAATGACATGCATGCAAGAAGAAAGTGGTTAGCGCGCAGAGCATTACACGGGTTACATCTTGGAAAAACTCAAATGGCCTGCGTAACCCGGCCATTTGAGTAGAACTCATCCTAAAAGGTGGACTCCACCTTGCTTGCACACCTGAAACGTTGGCGAAAAAGGTGGGGCCCACATTTTCAGGATGAGTTTTAGTGGTCCATGACTCTTGATAGAGACTGCAGCTTATGGCAACAAGCGCTCAATTGCCTTGCTGCACTGTTTGCACTTCAACTACCGGCACCCAAATGCCGTTGCCGGTTGGCTCCATGTACGTAACGTTCTTGAAGATGCCGCCGCCGGTGGCGCGTGTGAAGGGCACATAAGTGGTCGGCACACCGAACATCGTCATGTCAACAGCTCGCCACGGCTGTAGCACATACGGCTCCCAGCGGAAGCGCCATTCGCCGAAGGCGATTTGGTGCTCCGGGCAACCTTCGTCAGAGAAGCCGGCTGGGATCACCCAGTTGCCCTCCTCGTCCTGATATGTTGCGAAGCATGCGCTTAGCGCCTGCCAGTAGCGCACCGACTGCTCCAGCTTGATGGAATGCCAGAAGCCGCAATACGACGTGACACGCACCGGATATGCCGGCAGGTCATAAGTGGTGCCCGGCCGCCGGTTGGCGAAGTCGAATCGACGTCCTTTGTTGGCGACCGCGCCGCTGTTCGCATTCGGCCCAACATAGCTCGCCGCTGCATACGAGTACGTTGCGGTATAACCTTGTTGCGAACGCGGGCTGCCGTTGTTGCTATTGCCGGTGAAATACCAGTTCACGGGTGGAACTGTCATGCCAATCCAGCTTGTGTCTTCGGATAGGCGCTGTCCGCGCAAACCAAACTGCACGTTCTTGACCAAACCCTCCTCCAGCGGGTCGCCATCGGCGTCGATGCGACCGGTCAAATCGTATACTGTCTGCGGGTCGCTCCACAGGCCGTTCGGGCCTGGGCTCCACTCTGCCGGCAGCAGACCGAAGTACGCCTGCTCACTCACCAATGAGCGGGGATAGGGTTCGCGAATCACTTCGTTGACCGGGCAGGGCACCTGGATATCTACGTTCAGAACCCACACGTTGCCCGAGTTGTCACGACACTGCACCTGCGCGGCGCCGCCGGCGCCGTTGATCCACTGGCAGGGCGAATTTGTGCCCTGGTTCTGATCTTCGCTGCCCGGCGTCGATGTAGGCAGCGCGATAATCGTCGCCCACACTTCGGGCGTGCCACCTGGCGTAGCCGTGGCGTTCGAACGCGTAGCGGTTGGTACCGGCGATGGCGTGTTTGTCGGGATCGGCGTGCGCGTTGCCGTTGGAATCGGCGTGTGGGTCGGGATCGGTGTGCCGGTCGATGTGGGCAACGGCGTATTGGTTTTGGTTGGAATCAGCGTGGCTGTTGGAATCAGCGTGGCTGTTGGAATCGGCGTCGGGCTCGGAATCGGCGTAGGCGTCTTTGTCGGTTTAGGAGTGTTGGTCGGCAGCGGTGTGCTGGTCTTGGTAGGCGGCAGCGTGGCCGATGGGATGGGCGTGATCGTCCGAGTTGCGGTTGGCAACGGCGTGTTGGTCTTGGTTGGGACCAACGTTGCAGTCGCAGTGGGCGCCGGTGTAAAGGTCTTTGTTGGAATGGGCGTGTTGGTTCTGGTTGGAATCGGCGTAAACGTCTTGGTCGGCGCCGGTGTAAATGTCTTGGTTGGGATCGGCGTGTTGGTCTTGGTCGGAACCGGTGTCGGCGACTTGGTCGGCGCGGGTGTGTTGGTCTTGGTTGGGATCGGTGTGGCCGACGGGATGGGCGTGATCGTTCGAGTCGCGGTCGGCAGCGGCGTATTGGTCTTTGTCGGGATCGGCGTATTCGTCTTTGTCGGCGCCGGTGTGTTTGTTGGCAACGGCGTGTTGGTCTTCGTCGGCACCGGGGTGTTGGTCTTGGTGGGCGGCACCGGTGTGTTCGTCGCCACCGGAGTGTTGGTCTTGGTTGGCGCCGGCGTGTTGGTCTTGGTCGGAACTGGCGTGGAGGTGGCGCCCGACGTGGCTGTGGCGCCGCTGGTGCTCGTGCCCCCGCTCACAGTCCCTTGTGTGGTACAGACATAGCGCAACGCGCCCAGATCCGGGTCCCAGATCCACTGGCATGTTTCCTGGTTCTGCCCGCGCATGACGCGATTAGCATTGGCAGACGACACCGGCGCATCCGTCCGCGTTTGTGGCGCAGCAGCGCTGATCGGCGTCAACGGCATCGACGCCACAGCGACTGAACAGCTGATTAAGATTGGGACGAGTTTGTGCATAGTCGGGCCACCTTCCTTCGTCCCAGATTATTCGTAGAGTGATAGTCGCTGAATCAGGCCTTAGATGGAAATTCTGCGCGCAATCAAAGCGAATAATCATGGAATGCACAAACTATTACTTGCAGTGCGTCAAGAGAATGGGATCATAGTGTTCAGCGTTGTCATAGAAGCGCAGAATTGATGTAGATGACGGCGAGGGCTGCGCTATCCAAACGCAATGCCTTGCGCCAAAGGCAGCTCGCGTGAGAAGTTGACAGTATTCGTCTGGCGGCGCATGTAAGCGCGCCATGCGTCGCTGCCGCTCTCGCGCCCGCCGCCGGTGTCTTTCTCGCCGCCAAACGCGCCGCCAATTTCCGCGCCGCTGGTGCCGATATTGACATTGGCGATGCCGCAATCGGAACCCGCGTTCGACAAAAACGCCTCGCTGATGCGCAAGCTGTTGGTAAACACCGCCGACGACAAGCCCTGCGGCACGCCGTTGTGCAGCGCCAGCGCTTCATCCAATGTGTCGTAGCGCAACACATACAGGATTGGCGCAAACGTCTCGTGGGTCACCACCTCGGTCTGTGCCGGCATGGCGATCAATGTGGGCTCGACAAAATTGGGCCCGAGATCTGGCCGCGCTTTGCCGCCCGCAATGACACGCCCGCCATCGCGTTTGGCTTGCGCCACCGCAGCCAGCATGCGTTCCACCGCCATGCTGCTGGCCAGCGGCCCTACCAGCGTGCGCTGATCGAGCGGGTCGCCCAGCCACACTTGCTTGTAGGCGCGCGCCAGGCGCCGCGTCAGTTCATCTACGATGCCGCGTTGCACGATCAACCTGCGCGTGCTGGTGCAGCGCTGGCCGGCCGTGCCCACCGCGCCAAACACGATCGCGCGCACGGCCAGATCCAGATCGGCATCCTCGGCCACAATGATGGCGTTGTTGCCGCCCAGCTCGAGCAGACTGCGGCCCAGCCTCCGCGCAATCACTTCGGCCACATGCCGGCCAACCTGCGTCGAGCCGGTAAACGAAATCAAGGACAGGCGCGCGTCGGCGAGCATGGCTTCGCCCACACTGTCGTTGGCGCCAATCACCAGGTTGAACACGCCGGCCGCATCGTGATCGCGCATGACGCGATCACAAATGTGCTGCACGGCGATGGCCGTCAACGGCGTCTGCAACGACGGTTTCCAGATGACGGTGTCGCCGCACACGGCGGCGATGGCCGCGTTCCACGACCACACCGCCACCGGAAAGTTGAACGCGCTGATGACACCCACCGGCCCGAGCGGATGCCATTGCTCATACATGCGATGCCCCGGCCGTTCGGAATGCATGGTCAAGCCATACAACTGCCGCGAGAGGCCGACGGCAAAGTCGCAAATGTCGATCATCTCCTGCACTTCGCCGTGGCCTTCGGCGCGGATTTTGCCCATTTCCAGCGAGACCAGATCGCCGAGCGGTTCTTTAAGGTCACGCAGCACGTTGCCCAGATCGCGCACCGCATCGCCGCGTTTGGGCGCCGGACGCATGCGCCAGGTGTTAAACGCCTGCTGAGCGCCGCACACCACCGCGTCATAGTCATTCACGCTGGCCAGCACGACTGAAGCAATGGCGCGTTCATCGAATGGATTGCGCGAGACCAGTTGCTCTGCGCCGCGCGCGGGCTTGATCCAACCGTCACGGCTGCGGCTGCCGGCATTGTTTGCCGAGACTTCAAGCTTTTTGAGAAGTGAAAGTGTGTTTCGAGGCATGTGCGCATTGTAAAAGCGGCGCATCATGGCGGGCTTTGAAGAGTGCACCATAGGTGCGGGCGATGGCGGCTTGGCGCTTTCAATCGACTACGCCAAGCCGACTTGGCCACGGGTGCGCAAGTTCGGCGGGGTTTGAAAATAGTCTCCAAGCGCACGACTATGGCTTGAACCGGACTGGCCCGTCGTCGATATTTCAGCCCAGCGCTTTAGTGCGTGGACGGCTGCACCCGCAAAGCCAGGCACCGAGTGCGGTTGCTTCTTGCGCAAACCGCAATCTGTCACAACCTGTCACTGATCACCGGCGATTGGGCAGGTTGTCTGTCGTGAACAAGCAACTGGCCTGAAAGCATCTTGCGTCGCGCCGATTGCTGGAATGCAGTGGCGAAGGGGTGCCTGCCGCAAATCGAATTACGCCAGCCTCTGGCGCCGAACGAGGTTGCCGTTGACACAATATGTGAGCAAGCGCGAGATTGGTCGCGCCAAACATAGCAATTGGCGGCCGTCTCGGTTATAATCTTCCGGCTTATCTTATTGGAAAGGCGTCCACGTGATTCATCGGAAAACACAAAAAGCGGAGTACTGGGCCTCGTTCGTCATTCAGCCGGATGACGCGGAACTCATTTACAGCTATCTACTTGAAGAGGGAAAGCCGCAGCGCACTGTTGCGCTGGCGCGCAAACTCTTGACCGCGCATGTCGAGCGCGAGAATGAAGCGCTGCGTCAACAGCTCAGCAGTGACGGCATTGTCTATCGCCCCCAGCTGCAATTTGCCGTGGGCGACAAGCTCAATTTCCCAATTCTTGGATTCTTGAATGGCAGCGTCATCGATATTCGCCCCGGCGCAAATTCGGCTGGCGAGCAATTTGACGTGATCCGTGTGCAGATTGGCTCCGGCGCGCCGCGCGAATTTGCCGCCGGTCTTAAGACGCCGCACAAGCTCAACGATCTCGATGTCAGCACGCTGGTGCAATCGGACAACCTCAAGACGCCCGAAGAACTGTTCGAGCTGTATGGCGCAGGTGTGACCGAGGCGGTCGCCGCCGCGCTGGAGAAGAATCCCGAGTTGATTCGCATTGGCGAAGAGTGGTTCCTGCGCGCAATGATGGCCGAGGTTAACGTCGGTCATTTGAATTTGGCCGAAGCGGTACTGGATATGGTTGAAGGCCGGCCGCTGACGACCGCCGTGATTTTGCGCGATCTGGGTTTGCCGGAAGATGTCGCCACCAACGTGCAGGAAGCGTCGCTGAACAGCGCGCTGGGCAGCGACGCGCGCTTTGACGAGGTCAGCCTGACCGATCAACCAGCCTGGGTGCTCAAGCGCCTGGAGCCAGCCGAAGTGCGCGAGATTCCGGCGGCGCTGCGCGCGTCCGAAGCCGCAGGCACAACCACGCTCAGCGACGAGCTGCAGGCGTTGATCATGCAGATCGACGACGAGCTTGACTCCGATCTTGGCACTGCAATCACGCCGGAGCAGACGGCCGAAACGGTGCTGAACTTTTCACACCGGCGCGCCGGC
>JANMNW010000348.1:0-6144 GCA_031368515.1 Chloroflexota bacterium | reverse complement strand
ATACGCCGAGCTGATTGAGCGGCTCAAGGAGCGCGCAAATGAGGTGCAGTCGCAGGTGACCGGCTACTACCAAATGCGCGACGAGGTCAAACGCGAGCTGAGCGGCCTGCCCGATTTCAAGGAGCAGATCGAGGTGCGTGTCAACGAAGTGAGCGAGATTCAGCGCGAATCCGAGGAGCGGGCCAAGCGCGTGGCCGCCTCCTTCCGCGAGGAAATCGACAAGAGTTGGAAAACCTTTGCCGTTACTCAAGATGAGAAATGGCACGAGCGCGACAGGCGCATCTCGGAGTACGACGCTCGATTTGTTGAGATCGAAGACGAGCTGCCCAAGATCGCGATTCAGATTCCGCCGCTCTACGAGATTTTGGAGGAGTTCGCAAAGGTCTACGCCGAAGCCGGGCGTGAGTGGCTGACGCGCTCGAATCAGCTGCTCGACCAAGCCAAGCTCAACTTGCCTTCCGAAACCCGGCCTTCGCGCCGTCAGCGCCGCAAACAACAAGCCATCGCAAGCGGCAACGGCGGCGACGATCTGGACGCGGATCTGGTCAAGTAGACAGTGCTGCGTGCTGAGATCATTTCAGCACTAAGCACTCAGCACCTACCATGCGCGTGATCGCCACCGCCGGGCATGTCGACCACGGCAAATCCACGCTCGTGCGAGCGCTCACCGGCATCAACCCCGACCGGCTAAAAGAGGAGCAGCGCCGCGAGATGACGATCGACCTGGGCTTTGCCTGGATGTCGCTGCCCGGCAGCGGCGAAGCCGTGGGCATCATCGACGTGCCTGGCCATATCGATTTCATCGACAACATGCTGGCCGGCGTGGGCGGCATCGATATGGCGCTGCTGGTCATCGCCGCTGATGAAGGCCCGATGCCGCAGACGCGCGAACATCTGGCCATTCTTGAATTGTTAAAAGTCGAACGCGCGCTGGTCGCGCTGACCAAATGCGATCTGGTCGACGACGAGTGGCGCGCGCTAATGCAGGCCGATATTGCGGCGCTGCTGGCGCCCACGCCGCTTGCCGGCGCCCCCGTCATCCCCGTCAGCGCGCGCAGCGGCGCCGGCCTGGATGAACTCAAGCGCGCATTGGGTGCTGTGCTTGAAGCGGCGGCGCCGCGCCGCGATCTGGGGCGCCCGCGCCTGCCCATCGACCGTGTGTTTTCATTGCAGGGCATCGGCACCGTCGTCACCGGCACATTGATAGATGGCGAATTGCATGTCGGCGACGCCGTTGAAGTGGTGACCGGGCAGGGCACGGTCGTCGAATCGCATGTGCGCGGCTTGCAGACACACAAACAAAAACTCGATACAGCGCAGGCGGGCAGCCGAGTGGCGGTGAATCTGGCAGGCGTCAGCGTGGAGCAGGCGGCGCGCGGCGGCGTCGTGGCCAAGCCGGGCTTGCTGCAACCCAGCACGTTGCTGGATGCGCGGTTGGAGATGTTGAGCGCCGCCCGGTTGAAGACGACCGCCAGCTTGCGGCATAACGCCGAAGTCAAAGTGTTCAGCGGCGCGGCCATGAGCCTGGCTCGCGTTTGGCTGCTGGATGCCGATGAGCTGCAGCCCGGCGCAGCCGGCTGGGCGCAGTTGCTTTTGTCGAACCCGCTGGCCGTGCGGGCGGGCGATCGTTTCGTGTTGCGAGTGCCTTCGCCATCGGTCACCGCCGGCGGCGGCGTGATCGTCGACGCGCAGCCGGCGGTGCGCTATCGCCGGCGCGGCGGCAGCGCGGAAGCGTCCGTTCTCGAGCGCCTGCTGACGCTCAGCGCCGGCACCCCGGCCGAACGCTTGAGCAGCGCGCTGGCAGAGCTGCGCTTCGCCACGCGCCTCGAAGCCATGAGCCGGACACAGCTCGACGCAGCGTCATTTGCGCATGCGCTCGACGAATTGCTGGCGAGCGGCGAGGTCGCAGAAGCAGCCAATGTGCTGGCGCTGTGGCGGCAATGGCAAGCCGATGCCGAAACGGCCGCCGGGATATTGGCAACGCATCATGCGCGGCTGCCGCTGCAGGAAGGCATGTCCAAGGCGGCGTTGCGGAGCCAGCTCGGACGCTCGCCCCGCGATTTTGACGCGCTGCTTCAATCGGCGGCGGCGCGCGGCGTGCTGGCTGATGCGGGCGAGACGGTGCGCGCGGCCAGCCATGCCGTGCGCTTCACGCCGCAGCAACAGCGCGCGGTCGATGAGCTCCTGCGCGCGCTGGCCACGCAGCCGTGGAACACGCCGTTGGTCAAAGACTGCAAAGCTCTGTGCGGCGACGCGGTGTATGAGGTGCTGATCCGGCGGCGCGAGCTGATACAGCTCAACGCGGACGTTGTATTGCTCTCAACAACATATAGCGATGCTGTGCAGCAGGTGCGCGATGCAATAAAAAAGGGCGGCCCCATTACGGCCGCCCAAGTTCGCGATCTGTTTGCCACGACGCGCAAGTACGCGCTGGCGCTGCTTGAGCATCTCGACGCTGTGGGGGTGACCCGCCGCGAAGGCGATGCGCGCGTGCTCAAGTAACTACTTAACCGCAATCTTGATCTGCTTCGGCTTGACCACTTCTGCCTTGGGGATGCGGAGCGTGAGCACGCCATGCTCAAACTCAGCCGCAGCCTTATCGGCTTCGACATCGACCGGCAGGGTAAAGCTGCGCTCAAAGCTTTCCTTGTGCAGCTCGCGGACATGAACCTTTTCGGTTTCGGTCTTCTCAGTCTCTTCGGCGGTTTCGCCCTTGATCGTGACGCGGCCGTTCTCAAACGAGACATCGACCTGCTCCGGCTTCCAGCCTGGGAGCGCCAGCTTGGCGACAAACGCGTCTTCGGTTTCGACGATATCCATGGCCGGAAGTGCCGCATCGCGCTGCCAGGTGTTGCGGATCAAACGATCCATGGCGCGGCTCATTTGCATGGCCTCGGCGAACGGATGGGAATTGCGGCGAATCAGATAGGTGCTCATGATTATTCTCCAGTTAGCGAATATTGATTTTCAAAGCGCACTAATCTGTGCGCGGTTACGAGAGTCAGGATAGACGGCGACTATTTGAAGATGTTAGGCGCTCTGTTAGAGGTTTATTGGATGCGCCGGCCCGTTTCGTGTAGGCTTGGGACATGGACTTCGACAGCTTCAAGCGATCGACGGACAACGAGCAGCCGCCGGAGGGGCTTTCACTGGCGCTGCAGGCGTTGTGGTGGGATGCGCGGGGGGAGTGGGGGAAGGCGCATGATCTGGCCCAGCAGCAAGACGATGCAAGCGGGTCGTGGGTGCACGGCTATCTGCACCGCGAGGAAGGCGACGACGCCAATGCCGGGTACTGGTATCGCCGGGCGGGCAAATCGCCGGGTGCCGGGGCGCTGGCGGCTGAATGGGCAGCGATCGCCCGGGCGCTGCTGGCCTGAATTCCAGCCAAAGCCCGATCTTGCGCCGGCCAGGGCACTTGACACAGAACACTTGTTCGCATATCATCCTGCGTAGAACAAAAGTTCAAGGCGGCATTCCCGCCAACAAAGGCAGGTACGCGGATGGCAACAGTTTCAGGCGAGAGCCTTACTGAGTCGCAGCAGCGCATTCTCAGCTTCATCAACACCTATGTTGAAGCCAATGATGTGCCGCCAACGATTCGAGAGATACAGAAGGGCGCGGGCATCAGTTCCACGTCAATGGTGAGTTATCACCTCAAGGCGCTGGAACGGGCCAATCTGCTCAACCGGCGAGAGCGCAGCTCTCGCGGTGTGGTGGTCAAAGATCCTTCGCGGGTGACGCTGCGGGACATGGTGAACATCCCCATCGTGGGGCGCATTGTAGCCAGCGAACCGGCGCCGATGCCGGATGCCGATGCCTTGCGCGATTGCGAGAATACCGTGCAGATCGCGCGCAGCATGGTCGGCAATGCCGACGGGCTGTATGCGCTGGAGGTGAAAGGCAACTCCATGATCGACGCGCTGATCAACGATGGCGATATCGTGGTGATGAAGCGCGTGGCCGAGGTAAAAAACGGCGATCTGGCTGCGGTCTTTTTGACGGATCGCAATGAGTCCACACTCAAGCGGGTGTTTCACGAGGGCAAACGGCTTAAACTCAAGCCCGAGAATCCCACGATGAAACCCTTCTACGTGGACGCGCGGGTGGCCCAAATTCAGGGCAAAGTCATGTGCGTGATTCGCAAGACCTAGTCGAGGGTTATGCTCGGTGGCGGTCTGATCTGACTCAGACGCCACCGAGTTTTGTTTTTCCGATGTTGCGAAGATGGAGGTGACACATGGCATACAACCTGGCTCTGGCTGAGCGGCTGCGCAAGCTTCTGGAAGGACGCAACGATATCGTCGAAAAGAAAATGTTCGGCGGTGTGGCGTTTCTATTGAATGGCAACATGTGCGTGGGCGTCACCAAAGACGAGTTGATCGTCCGGCTCTCGGTCGAACTAGCCGACAAAGCCTTGTCCAGGCCGGGCGCCCAACCCTTTCAGGTCTCAGCCAATGCCAAGCCGATGGCAGGATGGCTCCTGGTCTCGGCCGATGCCGTCAGCGGCGCGGCCAACCTCAAGAAATGGGTCGATCAGTGCGTTGAGCACGCATCGACGCTGCCCGCAAAGTAAACGGCATAAAATTAGTTTCTTGGGGCTAGACTGCAGGCATTCCATGAATTTGCCTTTGTCCAAACAAATCCTCAGCACGCTTTACAGCTACGACGCGCACGCCACGACGAAGATTTTTGAGGCCGCTGCCAAGCTCAGCCCTGAGCAACTCGAACAAAGCATCTCGGGCCACAGCCATGGCGGTATCCGCAGCACACTGTTTCATCTACTGCGCGCGATGACCGTCTGGCGCAGCAGCTTCGACGGCGACCGGGTGCGCGTGGTGCTCAGCCCTGCGGACTTTCCAACCCTCGATTCGATCTTTGCCAGCTGGCGTGAGGAGTCGGCCAAAATGTGTACTTATGTCGACGGCCTGAGTGAGGAACAGATTGCTGAGGTTCATGTGTTCAATCGCCCACCCGGGGGTGAACAACGCATCGTCACCTGGCATATGTTGCAGCAGGTGGCGCTGCACGGCATGCAACACCGCGCCGAATGCGCCGCCATGCTAACGGCATTTGGACATTCGCCAGGCGATCTCGACTTCATCTATTTTGTTTGAAGGAGGACACCTGCATGACTGCAACCGACATGATAAACGCCATCAAAGCTGGCGAACTCTCAACAGTCAAAGCTTTGCTTAAGACAAAACCAGCGCTGGTTAATGCCAGGGACGCGCACGGCAATTCGGCCGTGCTCATCGCCACCTATTGGGGCAAAGGCGAAGTGCTCAAATTGTTGCTTCGCCACAAGCCGGCCATGAGTGTGTTTGAGGCTGCGGCGGCCGGACAGCTGGCCCGCGTCACGATGCTGATCAAAGCAAAACCGCGCCTGGTGCATAGTCGTTCGCACGATGGATTTACGGCGCTGCATCTTGCAGCGTATTTCGGACACGCCGGCGTGGCGCGCTTATTGCTCAAGCACAAGCTCAATGTCAACGACTCCGCGCATTCTCAAGGCGGTGTGACGCCGCTCGGCTCGGCAGCGGCGGGCAGTCACACTGGCCTTTGCAGCTTGCTGATCGAGCACGGGGCCAATGTCAACGCTCAACAGGAAGGCGGATTTGCGCCGCTGCACTCGGCTGCGCAGAACGGCAACACGGCACTGGTGAAACTTCTGCTTGATGCCGGCGCGGACAAAGGCCTCAAAACGGCCGACGGCAAAACTGCGCGAGATTTTGCCATTTCCGGCGGGCACGCTGAAACAGCCGCATTGCTCGTCCCGCGCATCGGCGTCATGAACCGGGTGATTGTGTTTGTCAAAGACATGGCCAGCATGCGCGCCTTTTACGAGCAAAAGCTGGGCCTGTCGTCGGTGGGCTATGCCGATGCGGGCTGGGTGAGCTACGATGCGGGCGGAAGCTTTGTCTCGTTGCACAGCCAGACCGGGGCCAAACATAGCGGCGGCTCGGCAGTGCAAATTGTTTTTCACTCGGACGATGTCCCTGTCGCGCGTGAAGAATTGATCGCTCGGGGCGTGGTCATGGGCAAACTTTGGAGCGGCGACGGCCTATCGTTTTCCACACGCAGCCTGCCGTTGCGCTTCTCCATCCACCTGCCCGCTGAACATGACGACCGCGCCCGATGGGACGC
>JANMNW010000334.1:0-4589 GCA_031368515.1 Chloroflexota bacterium | reverse complement strand
AAAAACCCCCCCGCCCCCCACCGGGGGCTATGCGCGCGCCCATGCCCCCCACGCCATAGTGGCCGGGCTTGTCCAGATCGCCGCCGCGCAGACCGACGCCATCATCCTGAACCCGCAGCTCGACGCTGTCGCCCGACGCGCGCAGCACCACTTCGACCCGCCGCGCCTGCGCGTGCCGCTGAACATTCACCAACGCCTCCTGCGCCACCGCCCACAACGCACCGGCGCACTCGGCAGGCAACTCGGGTTGCTGCGGATCGACGGCGCATTGCACGTCGATCTGCGCGTGTTGGCCGGTGTTGATGCACAGCTGCGGTAGCGCGGCGCCCAGCGAGCGGCCATCAAGACCCGGCGCGCGCAAACCCGCGATTGAACGCCGCAACGCGTCCATGCTGTCACGCGTCAGCGCCTTCATCTGGTCGACTTGCACTGAAGCGCGTTCGGGATCGACCCGATACAGGCGTTGAATCGCCTCCAATTGCACTGTCAGCGCCACCAGCGCGTGGCCGAGAGAGTCGTGCATGTCGCGCGCGATGCGCTCGCGGTCGCGCAGCACGGCCAGCTCGGCATCGCGCCGGCGCGAGGCTTCGAGCTCGCGTTTGGCCTGTTCCAGTTCTTGAATGAGCTGGCCGCGGGTAGCGCTGGTGCGCATCGCGCCATAAATGAAAAGATAGGTCGCAGCCATGCCGCCAAAGCCGATCATTAGGCCATACAACTGCCCGGCAGCGATGCCGGCAATGCGCCAGTTGCTGCTCTGGCCAAGCAGCATCACAAGCACAAAGCCCATCACCGCAAACGCGCCAGCTGGCGCCAACAGGCCGAAAGCCTGGCCCATAAACGTGAACAGCAAATAGAACAGGCTGGGATACAGCTGCTGCTGAATGAACCAGGCCGCAAGCCCGCCGCCAAAGTAAATCACATGCCATCGCGCCGGGAACGGGTAGCATCTGCTGAGCATGTAAAACCACACATAACAGCCCAATTGCGCTGCCAGCAGCGCCAACGCGATGGCTGTTTTCAGCTCGAACGCGCCGGCGGTGCTCGCCAAAAGATTGACCGCCAAATAGCCATACGTGCCGATGGTCACGATATGCCAGAACCAGATCACGCCATACATGATGCGGCTGGGCATCGGCAAGGTCGAATCGTCATCCCGCACAAACGGATTGGGCCATCGTTGTTGCATCGCACGCTCCAGTTACAGTCATTGTAGGTGCGGCTATGCGCGCGGCTCCCAGCGAAAGAAGCGCGAGGCAATGAGCCCGGCGGCCAAGGTGTAAGCCAGAAGCAACAACAGGTTCCAGCCGGTCTCGCCGCTCCAGCCCTTGCCCAGCAGCGGCGAGCGCACCAGTTCGCCCACCAGATAGCCCGGCAGATACACCGCCACCTTGCGCACAGCTTCCGGCATGGCTTCGAGGGGCATGATCAAATTGGTCACAAACATCTGGCCGAAGTAAAAGATTTGGCCGATCGCCAGCGCCAAGCCCATTTTTGGCGCCAGGCTGCTGATGACCTGGCCGAGCGACGTAAAGGCGATGATGCCGGCCAGAATCATCGGCAGGGACTGAATCAGCCCGGCCAGCGTCAGCTGCGCACCTGCGATCAGGATGCCGGCGATGATCAACACCGCGATCTGCGCCAGACACACCAACACATTGTTGAGCAGATAGGCGACAAACATCTGCCATGCCGGCAGCGGCGTGGCTTTCAGCCGGCGCAGCACGCCTTTGTCGCGCATCTCAACCATCTGCGCCGAGCTGCCGATCAGCCCGAACGCCAGCAGGTTCAGCACGATCAAGCCGGCCAATATCCAGCCACCGCCGTTGGGCTGGCTGTCCAAAAAGCGTCCAAACACCACTCTGTAAATCGCCAGCCAAAACACGGGGAAGATCAGATTCCAGAACAGCGTGTACGGATCGCGCAAGGTGCTGAGCACCAGCGCCTTTGTCAGCAGTGCAAAACGTTTCATCGCATATTTCCTCAAGCCGAAGCGGCAGCCAGCGGCTTGCCGGTAAGCTTTAGATACACATCTTCCAGATTGGGTTGGCGCAAGGCGACCTCGTAGACAGTGCGGCCCTGCGCCGCCGCCAGCCCATACAGCGCAGCCAACGTTTCTTGCGGCTGCGCGGTCTCAATCTCCAGATTCGCGCCGCTGTAATTTGCGCGCAGCACCCCAGTGAGCCCGCGCACGCGCTCGATGGGCAGCTCGATCATGGCTTTCAGCACCGGATGTGCGCCGAGTCCGGCCACCAACTGAGCGGGGGTGCCGCAAGCCACCCGTTGTCCGTGATCGAGGATGGCCACGCGATCGCACAGCGCCTCAGCTTCTTCCATCTGATGCGACGTGAAGAGCACCGTGCGGCCTTGCTCGCGCAGTTGGCGGATGATTCCCCAGATGTTGCGGCGCGCATGCGGGTCCAAGCTCTCAGTCGGCTCGTCCAGCAACACGATCTGCGGGTTGTTTGCCATAGCCAGGGCAAGCGCCAGGCGCTGCTGCTGTCCGCCGCTCATGCGGCGTGTGAGTTTGCCTGCTTGTTCGCGCAGATCAAATTGCGCCAGCAAGGCGTCGACTTGCGCCCGGCGCAGATACACGCCATACAAGCCGGCATGCAGCTCGATCAGCTCGCGCGCGGTCAGATTCTCCAGCAATGAGGTGCGTTGCAGCTGAATGCCAAGCAGGCGCCTGGCGTTTTCGGCGCTCTGCCCCGCAATGCGCACGTGGCCCCGCGTGGGTTTGAGCAGTCCTTCGATGGCTGACAACAGCGTGGTCTTTCCAGCGCCGTTTGGCCCCAGTAAGGCGAAGATCTCACCGCGGCGCACGCGCAGATCGACACCTTGCAACGCCGCCGTGCTGCGCGAGCCCTGCGTATACGTGTGTGCGAGATCGCTGATGTCGATGGCCCAGTCTGTCTCCATGATGCGTTCCTCCGCGCATCAGGGTATGCGGTTGTGAAAAATCGCGACAGTGCCGGGAGAGAGATCGCGACTGTGCAGATAGATCGATCGCGCGGCATGACTTTCGTCATGGCGGCGACTTACGCGATCGTGGCCAGAAGATCGCAGATCGCAGCCGCGATCGCATCCGGCCGGTCGCGCTGCATGAAGTGGCCGCTGTCCAGCACCAGCCGATGGGTGGCGCACGTAGATTTCGCGAGCAGGCGGCCGTGCAGGCCCTGCCACAGTTGCTGCAGGCGAAGGCCGGCGGCGCCAGGAAATTCGCTTTCGGTAAGATAGCTGCCGGCGGTCAGAAGATATAGCGGCACGTTCTGCGTGTTCGCCATATGCGCCTGCGCGCGCGAGGCGAGCAGATCGAAGCCATCGGCATTGTTGAGCGGATCGCGCCAGCCGCCTTGCCAGAAGCGCCGCATGCTGGCGATGTGCGCAGGCTCGTCCGGCCCGACAAGCGGAAAGAGCGGAGCAAGCACGTCGAACTGGTCTTCGTGCATGGGATCGACAAGCACCAGCCCGGACACATCGGCCGGATGATGAAACGCATGCAGGCGGACCAGCACGCCGCCGAACGAGTGGCCGACGAGCAGAAGCGGGCCGGCGATACCGGCTTGCGCAAGAAGCGCGCGCAGGTCGCGCACGGCATCCAGCGCGCTGCGCGGTTTGGACGCCGGGTCGCTGTGGCCGCGGTTGGCGCGGTCGTAGATCAGCACGCGCGCGTGCGCCGCCACTGCATGGGCCACCGCCGCCCACTCCGCGCTTTCGATGCCCAGCCCGCCTTCAAAGATAACGCACACCCGCCCGGCTCCACCAAAACACGTCGACAGGCAACGACCGCCGATGTTGACCTTTGACGCAGGCGTGAGCGCGCTCATGGCGCCTTGTCGATGATCATCGATGTCATCGTAAGCGAGCCAGCCAGCGCGTAATCGTTGAAATAGGTGATCGCGTCGTCGCTGCCTTTCAGCGCGAGCGTGTAAAGCATGGGTAGGTAATGCTCCGGTGTGGGCACAGCCAATTGCACGGCGGAACCCAGCGAGCGATAGTCCGCCAGTTGGTCGTGCCGCCCTTTTTCGATAAGCGATTTCATCAATGCGCTGGCTTCCAGCGCCCAGTCCAATCCGTAGTGGGTGTTGAATCCCTCGGTGCTGCCAGCCGGCAGAGAGATTCGGCGCAGGTTGTGCACCATGTTGCCGCTGCCAACCACCAGCACGCCCTTGCCGCGCAACGCCGACAGCTCCTTAGCTAAGGCATAGTGATCTTGCGGGCGCAAACCGACATCGAGGCTGAGCTGCACAACCGGTGCATCGGCATCGGGAAACATCTGCTTGAGCACGCTCCAGCAGCCGTGATCGAGCCCCCACTCTTCATGATCGAAATACACTTGGGCTTGCTTGAGCAGCTCACTCGTTTCCTGAGCCAGCCACGGGCTTCCTGGTGCTGGATACTGCGCGTCGAACAGCGCTTTGGGGAAGCCGCCAAAATCGTGGATGGTGCGCGGCTTGTCCATTGCAGTGACGCATGTGCCATGAGTCTCCCAGTGGGCGGATACGCACAGAATCGCGTTGGGCCTGGGCAGCTCGCGGCCAATTCTGCGCCAGGTTTAGCTACCTCGTTGTCTTCAATCGCGTTCATCGGGC
>JANMNW010000322.1:0-4058 GCA_031368515.1 Chloroflexota bacterium | reverse complement strand
CTGGAGCTGCTGCAGCAAGGGCAAGTGCATGGGACGCTGGAGGTGGCGGGGTGGTCGGTCTACTGTCTGGATCACACACCGTATCCGCGTCGCAGTGCCAAGACGGTCAGCGACCGAGGCTATGTGCACGGCGCGGATGGTCAGACCGTCGGACATCAGTATTCGCTGATCGGGCGCGTGATGCATGCCGAGGGTTCGTGGGTGGGGCCGCATGAATGTGTGCGCATACCGACTGCGAGCACGCCGACCATGATCGGAGCCGAGCAATTGGCGCGTTTGAAAGCAGACCTGCAGCGACCGTGCATTGTGACGGCTGACAGCGAATACAGCGTGCGCGCAATTCTCCAGCAAGCGTCACCGAATCTGCACCTGCTGCTGCGGTTGCGCGGAAATCGTGTGTTGTATCGGCAAGTGCCGCACACAGATGGTCAGCCTGAAAGACGCAAAAAGCATGGTGCGGCGTTGAAGCTGTCTGCGCCATTGCTATATGCTGATGACATGCGCACCGTCTTCGGCCCCGAAGGCGGCTTTGCGCGCATCGATATTCGAGTGTTCAAAAACGTGCACGTCGCACAGTGTCCGGACGTCAATGGTCATGCGATCAAGATCAATGTCTACGACACGCAAGGCCGCAAACTGTGCTGGCTACCCACGTCATCCGCGCCGTTTTTAGGCCTGTCGTGGCTACTTTTCGTCGTCCGCACCGATTCAGCAGGTTATGCCGCTCGCCGATACTCGTGGTGCAAGCCGTTCAGCACGGGAACGCTGACAATGTCGCCCGTTCCTTGCATCGGCGGTCCGCACGGTATCCCCTGCCCTATGCCCTGATGAGGCCGTGACCGATTGAAATAGGCGACAAACGCCTGCACGATGCGCTGAAGCTGGCGCTCTCCGAAGATCAACATGTGATCCAGACACTCTCGCCGCGCACTGCCAATGAAGCGCTCGCATACCGAATTTGCCAGGGGAGACCGGAACGGTGTCCGGATCACTTCTGTGCCAGACGCTTCGGCAACGATGTCAAACGCAGAGCCATACTTGCAGTCGTTGTCTCGAATGATCCAGCGCGGGCCCCGGCCAGCTGCCGTGCTTCCCAGCCGCATCAAGCTCTCAATCTCGGTATCATTCAACTCAATGCGGAGCATTTTCGTTTTCATGGGTGTGGTAACCACATGCTTCGCAGGCTGGGGGTCAACTATTTTTGGCCGACCACTTAGCCGCCCAGATTTGACAACGCGCACTGTGACAAGTAGATTTAGACAAATCCACTTGGAGGGCTGATGTAGATGGCCAAGCAACTTCTGCCATATGGTTCATGGAAGTCACCCGTTACGGCCGACTTAATTGCCGCCGCGCACGTCGAGCTGTCGCGGCTGTGCGTTGACGGCGATGCACTCTATTGGATCGAAGCGCGTCCAGATGGGCGAAACGTGATCGTCCAGCATCTGCCCACAGGTGAGATAACCGACGTGACACCAGCAGGTTACAGCGCTCGGTCTCGTGTGCATGAATATGGAGGAGCTGAATATTTGGTGGTTGATGGCATCGTCTATTTCTCGAACTTTGCTGATCAGCGACTGTATCGACAGGCTGTTGGCGAAGTGCCGCAACCCATGACGAAAACCGACGGTATGCGCTATGCGGACTCCGTCATGGATTTTTCACGCCAACGCCTGATTGTGGTGCGTGAGGATCACTCAGTAGCGGAATCGCAGCCCGTCAATACACTAGTGAGCGTGCCGCTTGATGGCGCCGAAGCCGAGCAGGTCCTGGTTTCCGGCAATGATTTCTACGCTGCTCCGCGCCTCAATCCCGGTGCGTCGCGCATTGCGTGGTTGACTTGGAGCCACCCCAACATGCCCTGGGATGGGACCGAGCTATGGGTGGGCGCGCTTCTCCCTGATGGGACGGTCGGTGAGCGCAGGCTGGTTGCAGGTGGACCCCAGGAATCAATTTGTCAGCCATTGTGGTCGCCAGATGGACAGCTGTATTTTGTATCTGATCGAACAGGCTGGTGGAATCTATATCGCTGGAACGAGAAAGAGGCGCCGCCGGCGGGCGTCACACTTCCGCTCTACCCAGTTGATGCCGAGTTTGCCGAGCCCCCGTGGGGGTTTGGCACGTCAAACTATTCGTTCGACTCTGACACTCGGCTGGTATGTGTCTACAATCGGCACGGCGAATATCGCCTGGTTTCGCTGAATATCCAGAGCTTGCACAGTGAGGTCATCGACACTCGCAATTCGGTCATCGGAGACATCCATGTGCATAATAGTCAGGCGTACTTTGTCGGTGGTTCGGAGACCCGTCCAATCGAAATAGTGATGCTGGATTTGTCGACAGGATCGGTGCTGGCGCTGCGGCAATCGCAATCGATCGATATTGACGCGACGTATTTTTCACGACCACGGGCCATCCAATTTCCGACTGATGACAACGAGATTGCTCATGCGTTCTACTACCCGCCGCACAGTGCCGCCTTCGAAGCGCCTGCGGACACACAGCCACCGCTTCTGGTCTTGAGCCATGGCGGACCAACTGGTTCCACTGGTACTGTCTTCTCTTACGCAATTCAGTTTTGGACGACACGAGGATTTGCAGTCCTGGATGTCAACTATCGAGGCAGCACCGGTTATGGGCGCGCATATCGCGACCGCCTCAAAGGTGCTTGGGGCATTGCAGATGTGGCCGACTGTGTCAATGGTGCGCGCTATCTGGTAGCACAAGGACTGTCTGACGGAGGACGCCTTGCCATTGCGGGGGGCAGTGCCGGCGGATATACGGTACTGTGTGCGCTTACGTTCTACGACACGTTCAATGCTGGCGCCAGCTACTACGGCATCAGTGACCTGGAAGCACTCGCTCGCGACACGCACAAATTTGAATCACGCTATTTGGACTCGCTGATCGGCAAGTATCCTGAGGAGCGTGACATTTATGTCGAACGCTCACCGATTCATCATGTAGATCAACTTGCGTGTGCGTTAGTCCTGTTTCAAGGACTTGACGATCCAATTGTGCCGCCCAATCAGTCTCAGATGATGTACGACGCGCTTCGTTCTCGCGGTTGGCCGGTTGCGTATGTGTCGTTTCCTGGCGAACAACATGGCTTTGTACAAGCCGAGAACATCAAGCGCTCGCTGGAAGCTGAACTGTACTTTTTCGCCCGCATATTTGGCTTTCAACCCGCCGATACTATTGAGCCCATTCATATCGACAATTTGTAAGGTGTGCTGGCTATAAACCGCCGTCCACCGCCAAATACGCCGATTCGCGCGAGCCTGGCGGGATTTAGGTGCTTGTTTGGCCTGCGAGAATGGCAGCCATGCCCAGCTCTGGCGTCATCTCAAATGCGCAGATGGCCATCGCCTGCTGTTGTGGCTTGTGCTGGCTTGTGCTGGCTACTTTTCGTCGTCCGCACGGTTTCAGCTGGTCAAGCCGCTCGCCGATACTCGTGATGCAAGCCGTTCAGCACGGGAACGCTGACGATTTCGCCCGTTCCCTGCACCGGCGGCCCGCACGGTATCCCCTGCCCGATGCCCTGATGCGGGCGTGACCGATTGAAATAGTCGACAAATGCTTTGATGATCCGCTGAAGCTGGCGCTCTCCGAAGATCAACATGTGATCAAGACACTCTCGCCGTGTACTGCCGATGAAGCGCTCGCATACCGAATTTGCCAGGGGAGATCGGAACGGTGTCCGGATCACTTCTGTGCCAGACGCTTCGGCAACGATGTCAAACGCAGAGCCATACTTGCGTCACAGCGAGTATTCACACATACTTTTGCTTTGGCTCCCGAAGGCGCACGTTCAGATTCGGGAGGGACTGATCGGTTTTCGACTATCAGTTTGGGAGGTGCTCGGTATGGATGCTGCTGCCAAGACGCAGGCAAATGGCTATGAACCACGGGAAATGTCGGATCGGAAGTGCAGCTTCTGTAAGGAAGCTGCAACCGGAGTAGCTGTTCGTTACTCGCTGTTTGTCAAGAGCAACGACAAACCAATCCCGTTTTGGGGCCAACAGCGGGAAGAGTTCCCGGTATGTTTCAAGCATGCT
>JANMNW010000321.1:0-5655 GCA_031368515.1 Chloroflexota bacterium | reverse complement strand
GACGAACACGCTGCTGGCGATGCTCAGCCGCCCGGCCTCGGCGTAAACCGCGCCACCGCGGTAGCCAGCGCTGTTGCTGATGAAGCGGCTGTCCAGAATCGCGGCCACGCCGCGAGTGACGATGGCGCCGCCGCCACGGCCGCTCTCCGGCGAGCGGTTGTGTGTGAATGTGGCGTTGGTGACGGTCAATGTGCCGTCGTTTTGGATGCCGCCGCCATGTTCGGCCGAGTAACCGTCGGCGATGGTGATGGCGTCGAGCCGCAGCGCCGCGCCGTCGGCCACTTTCAACACAGTGAACCGGTTGGAGCCGCTGACGGTGACCGGTTGCCCGGCCCCAAGCAGGCTCAGCGTGCCGGTGACCGTTGGCAGCGGTTCGACGAGTGCGATCGTGCCGGTCACGGCCACGGTGATGGTCGCGGCCGGGCCGTAGTTTGGCGCGTGGTTCATCGCTTCGCGCAGGCTGCAGCCTTGATTGCCGATGCCGGTTCCGGCCGCGCTGCAATAACCATCGTCGAAATCAGCCAGTGTGTTGACGGTGAGATCGCTCGACTGCACCGGGGGCAGGTAGCCCAACTCATAGGCGCCGATGTCGCAGCGAACGCCGTATGGCCGCGGCGTTCCGCGTTGATCGAAAGGCGCGCAGACGGCGTTATCGCCTGTGTTGATGGCGGGGCTGGTGTCTGTGATTGGAAAGACCAGCGCGAGGCGGTCGGTGAACAACGGCATCAGCTTGGGGTCGGTGTTGCTCATCGAACCCAGGCTGGCAAAAAAGGCGCAGGATGCGCCGCGGTCGATGTTGTGGCCGCCATCGATGACCCCGCCAGCGCACCCATCATCCACAAGGGTGTTCTGCAGCACAAGGCGCGCCACCGGACGAGACGCCAGCACGCCGGCGCCGTTCGTCGCAGTGTTAGCGTGAAAGGTGCTGTTGGTCACGGTCAGCACTCCGTTTGTGGCGATGCCGCCGCCGCCGGCCATGTCTAGCCCGGTACTCAGCACCCGGTTGTGGCCAAACGTGCTGTTGACGACGTCAATCGAACCCAACACAGGCTCGCTGTTGATGGCACCGCCCAGTGTTCCGGCGATGTTGCTGATGAAACTGCTGGCCTCGATTTTGGCGAGGCGCGATGTGTGGATGTCAAGCGCGCCGCCGATGATAGCCGCGTTAAATGCGAACGTGCTGCGCGTGATGGTGATCGGTCCGTCAGCGTTGAGAATCGCGCCGCCCCTGTCCATGGCCATGTTGCCGGTGAAGCGGCTTTCGATAATCGTGGCCGAGCCCAAGTTGGTGATCGCGCCGCCCACGCCGTTGGAACGGTTCTCAATAAACGCGCTGCGTGTGACCGTCAGCGTGCCATAGTTCTCGATGCCGCCGCCATATTGCCAGCCGTAGCCCTTCGTGATGGTGATGCTGTCCATCGTCAGCGCGGCGCCAGACCCCACCATGAATACCCTGAATGTGTCCGCGCCGGAGACGGTGATGCTGCTGCCCGCGCCCAACAGCGTGAGCGCGTCGCTGATGGGCGGCGTGGGGCCGCGCAGCGTGATCGTGCCGCTCACGATGAATGAGGCGGTGTTGGCGCCGGTCAAGACGTTGGCGGCGCGAATCGCTTCGCGCAGCGTGCAGCCGTGGTTGCCAAAGCCGTAATTGGGCATGTCGCAAAAGCCGTCATCGCTGTCG
Organism: Chloroflexota bacterium; assembly: GCA_031368515.1. Lineage (GTDB taxonomy): Bacteria > Chloroflexota > Anaerolineae > J036 > Brachytrichaceae > CANJQH01. The sequence continues at coordinate 3,974 of JANMNW010000321.1, read as the reverse complement.
TCGAGAGTGCTGATCAGCAGCAGCGGCACCACCGGCGGCGCGATATAGCTCAACTCGTATGCGCCGATGTCGCAATATGGACCAAACGGACGCGTCGCGCCGCGCTGATCGTAACCAGTGCAATAGTCGCGCTCACCCATGTTGACCGCCGGGCTAGTGTCGCTCAGCGCCATGGACGGCGTAGGCCCGCCGTTGTCGGCAGGCGGCATCAAGCGCGGATCGGTGTTGCTGTAGGAGTTGTTGGCCAGACTTAGGCCGCAGCTCGTGCCACGATCAAGGTTGGTACCGCTGTCGATGAATGTGCCGGCGCCCGCGCAGCCATCGTCGATGATGCTGTTTCGCAGCAGCACGGTGGTGGACGTCAGCACCGCGATGCCGTTGGTCGCGGTGATGCCGCTGGCGTTTCCGTGAAAGGTGCTGTTGGTCACCGTCAACGGTCGCCAGCTTTCAATGCCGCCGCCGGCGGCCTTGTATGCCGTCGGGGTCAGCACCCGGTTGAAGGCGAAGGTGCTGCCGTCAACATAAAGCGAGCCGGAAATTGGATAGCTGTTGACCGCGCCGCCTTGTGTGAGCGCGGTGTTGCTGAGGAAGGCGCTGGCCTCAATGAGCGCCTGGCCGCTGCTGTTGATCTCGATCGCGCCGCCGGTCACAGAGGCGTGGTTGGTGGTGAACAAGCTTCCGGTCACTCTGAGCACGCCTGAGCCTTGGTCGCTGAAGATTGCGCCGCCGCCGTAGCCGGCGCTGTTGCTGATGAAGCGGCTGTTGCTCACTGTTGTGCTTGCCGACAGGATATTGGCAATCGCACCCCCATTCCCGGCGCTGTTGCCGCTAAACAGCGCGTAGGTGACCGTCAGTGTGCCTGCGTTTTGAATTCCCCCGCCCAGGCCGAAGTTCTTACCGTGCGCAATCGTGACTGCATGCAGCGCCAGCGCTGCGCCGGTTGGCACGCGAAATACGGTGAACGAATGCGCGCCGCTGACTGTGATGGGGTTGGCGTTGCCCAGAATGCTGAGCGTGCCGGTGATGTCGGGCAGCACGGCAGTCAGCGTGACGGTGCCACTGACGCCAAAGCGAATCACATCGTCGTATGGGATGTAGTTGGCCTGATCGATGGCTTCACGCAGCGTGCAGCCCTGGTTGCCAAATCCCGCGCCGGCGGCGTCGCAGTAGCCGTCGTCGCTGTCGCCCAACTGGTTGACCGTGAGCGTGGTGCTGATGTCGGGCAGGCCATATGACAGCTCGAACGCGCCTATGTCGCAGCGCCCGCCATAGGTGCGCGGCGCGCCGCGCTGGTCGTCTGCCGGGCACAGGGCGTTGTCGGCCATGTTGATGGCCGGGCTGGTCTCGCTCAGGGCGAAGGTGGGCGTGGGGCCGCCATTGTCGGCCAGCGGCAGCAGACGTGCATCGGTGCTGCTGCGTGAGACGTTGGCGGCTGAAAAGCCGCAGCTCACGCCGCCATCGATGTTGTGCCCGCCGTCGACGATTGCGCCCGCGCAGCCGTCCACGACGATGCTTTTGACGACCGTGGTTGTGGCGACCAGCGTTTCGGTGACTTGTGCGATGGCATTGCCGACAGGCGAGGCGTTGCCGCCAAATGTGCTGTTGACGATATTTACGCGACCGGCGCTGTTGAACAGGCCGTCGCCTTGGCCGCTGGCGACGCCGGGCGCACTATTGTTTGCAAATGTGCTGTTGACCACGTGCAGCGTGCCGGATATACCGTTGCTATGGATCGCACCGCCGCGCGATGTCAAACTTGTGTTGCTGACAAACGTGCTCGCGTCGATCGTGACCGTCTGCGCCGTTCGGGCTTCGAGCGCGCCGCCATTGCCCAATGCAGTGTTGCTGATGAACACGCTGCGGCCCACCAACATCGCCCCGTTTTCACTGTAGATCGCGCCGCCTTCAAAGCCGGAGGTGTTGCTGACAAAGCGCGTGTGGGAGACAACCAGGGCGCCAAAGTTCAGAATTGCACCACCTTGATATAGCGCTGCGTTGCCAGCGAACACGGAATTGGTCACCGTAAGCACCCCGCCGTTTTCAACCGCGCCGCCCGCATCGGAAAAGCCATCTGCAATCGTGATCAGATCCAACGCCAGCGCGGCTCCGCTTGGCACCGAGAACACCTGCTGAGCGGCAGAGCCGCTGACTGTGATTGCCCGGTTGTTTCCCAGAATAGACAGTGTGCCGGTGATCTGGGGCAACGGGGCGACCAAGGAGATAGTGCCGTCAACGTCAAATGTGATGACATCGCTGCCGGTGATGGCATTCGCCGCGCCGATGGCTTCGCGCAGCGAACAGCCCTGGTTGCCGAAGCCTTGGCCGGCCGCGTCGCAACTGTCATCATCGATGTCGATCAGCGTGTTGACATGGAGCGTTGGGCTTCCGGGCGCAGGGATATTGACCAGCTCATATGCGCCTATGTCGCAGTGCACGCCGACGGGCCGCGCGATGCCGCGCTGGTCGGTGGCTGGACACAGCAGGTCGTTGCCGGCATTGATGGCCGGGCTGGTGGTGCTGAGCGCAAATGTGGGCGTCGTGCCGCCGTTGTCGGCCAGCGGCAGCAGGCGCGCATCGGTGCTGCTGCGCGAGACGTTGGCGGCTGAAAAGCCGCAGCTCACGCCGCCATCGATGTTGTGCCCGCCGTCGATGATGGCGCCCGCGCAGCCGTCCACGACGATGCTGTTGACGACCATGAGCGTGGTGTTGGTAGTGCCGGTGACTTGCGCAATCGCGCCGCCGACCGGCGAGGTGTTGCCGCTGAATGTGCTGTTGACGATGATTACGCGACCGGCACTGTTGAACAGGCCGCCACCTTTGCCGCTGGCGATGCCGGGCACACTATTGTTTGCAAATGTGCTGTTGACCACGTGCAGCGTGCCCGAAATGCCGATGTTGTGAATTGCACCGCCGTTTGAATTGAGTGCGCTATTGCTGATGAATGTGCTGGCGCCGATCGTGGCAGTCTGCGCCGTTCGCACCTCGAGAGCGCCGCCGAAGCCGGCGGCGGTGTTGCTCATGAAAACGCTACTGCCGATGTTGAGCGCGCCGTTTTCACTGTAGATCGCGCCGCCTTCGAAGCCGGAAGTGTTGCTCACAAAGCGCGCGCCCGACACGGCCAAAGCGCCGTTGTTTAGGATGGCGCCGCCGCGCTGCAGAACACTGTTGCCCGCGAATTGCGTATTGGTGATCGTCAGTGCGCTGCCCGGGCTGTTGTATACACCGCCCCCGTCCAAGCCTGCGCTGTTGCTCAGGATCAACGTTCCGGTGATCGACAGCGGGCTATTGGCTGCGTTGTAAACGCCGGCGCCATTGTTGATGGCGGTGTTGCGGTGGATCGTGCTGTTGGCGATGCTTACGCGGTTGAACGACGAGTTATAAATGGCGCTGCCGGTGTTTGAGATAAATTGGCTGTCGTCGATGATCAATGCGCCCACGCCGTTGTAGATTCCGGCGCCGGTTTCGCCCGTGTTGCTTGTAAACAGGCTGCCGAGGATGGTGGTGGTTGTCGCACCCAGGTTGTAGATCGCGCCACCGCTGTTGCTGACAAATGTGCTGGCGCTAATTGAAAGCACGCCCGGCAGGTCTTTGACAATGCCGCTGGCGCCATTGCCGCTGAACGTGCTGTTGGCGACGGTAAGCACGCCTGCGCTGGAAATGCCATAGGAACCCTGTGCGTTGAACGTGCTGCCATGCACTTGCGCGGTGCCGTTTACGTTGCTCAGCGCGCCGCCGTCATTGGCTTCGAAGGTCGAAGCAGACACTGACAGCGTGCCGCTGCTGTGAATGGCGCCGCCTGCGCCGGACGTGTTGTTAACGAAAGTGCCGAGTGATACGGTCAGAGCTCCAGCACTGTAGATTGCGCCGCTGTTATTACTAAGTCAGTAGCCAAAAGAAATGTCATGTGGAAAGAGCGGCACGAGCCGCTCGATTGACGGAGCAATTGGTAAGCGCCAGGAGACCGGCGGAGGTAA
>JANMNW010000288.1:0-11552 GCA_031368515.1 Chloroflexota bacterium | reverse complement strand
GTTGTAGTCGACGTGAATTGCAGTCCATGGCCGCCCGAGCGATTTGGCAAACTCGACCACGCGCACGGTGCCGAAGTGCACATCGTCCACCAGCACCACGGTCTTGACGGCGTGGGGGAGCGGCCGCACACGGCGCTTGCTCAGGCTCAAAATACGCGCGACGTTGCGATAGTGAACGTGCACGCGCAGAAACAGATACACCAGGCTGGGAATCAGGATGACAGTGATCCAGGCGCCTGCTGCAAACTTGGTAATCGTAAACACAATCATGACGACAACCGAAATGGTGCCGCCTATGGCGTTGATGATCTGTTTGCGGCGCCAACTTGCGTCATAGCGCAGGTGGCCATGCACAGTCGCGCGTTCTTCGCCTCGCTTGAGTTTTGATGTGCGTTGCCAGTGCACGACCATGCCCCACTGTGACAAACTGAAGCTCAGGAACACGCCGATGGCATACAGCGGTATCAAGGCGGTGGTGCGGGCGTTAAACACAACCACCAGCAGGCTGGCCGCAACAGCCAGCACGATGATGCCGGTGGAAAACACCAGACGTGTGCCGCGAAATGTCAGCTGGCGCGGCAAAAAGCCGTCTCCAGCCTGCAATGCGGCCAGCCGTGGAAAGTCTGCAAAGGCGGTGTTGGCGGCCAGAATCAGGATTAGGGTGGTGGCGATCACAAGGACCGGCACAAGCGGCCCCAGCACCACATCACCCACTTGAAAGATCACAGTCTGGGTTTCGGATGGCACCGCCGCAATCTGGTGCGCCAGCAGTGATGTGCCGATGAACATGACGCCGAGCAGCGACGCCATCACCATCAGGGTTTGCGCCGCGTTCTTGCTCTTGGGATCCTTGAAGGCTTGAATGCCGTTGGACACCGCCTCGACGCCAGTGACCGCCGCGCAACCGCTGCTGAAGGCGCGCAGAATCAGAAACAGCGTGAGCTGTTCCGGCGCATGAAGCAGCGCTTCCACCCCGGTCACGGTGCCGAGCGTTCCGGTCAGCCATTTGAACAGGCCGACACCGAGCGTCAGCAGCATGGCGCCGACGAAGAAATAGGTCGGCACGGCGAAGAAGGCGCCGGATTCCTTCACGCCGCGCAAGTTCATCACCATCATGAACACAATCGCGCCAAGCGACATGACGACGCGAAAGGGCTGCAAAGCGGGGATCAGCGACGCCACTTGCTCCATGCCCGAGGAAATGCTGACCGCAACAGTCAGGATGTAGTCGGTGAGCAACGCCGCGCCGGCGATCTGGGCGGGAATTTCGCCCAGATTGTCACGCGCGACCACGTAGGCGCCGCCGCCGCTGGGGTAGGCGTGAATGGTCTGGCGATAGCTGATGGCCAGAATCACGAGCAGAGCCACAATGGCGATCGAAATTGGGATGCTCAGGCTGAAGACCTGTTGGCGCGCGGCTTCGGTCGCCGCCAGCGCAGCGGCGCCGGCCAACACGATTAGGATTTCTTGCGTGGCATAGGCGACTGAGGACAAATTGTCCGAGGCGAACACCGCCAGGCCCACTTTCTTGGAAATGGCTTGATGAGCCATATCTTCAGTGCGCAGTGGGGCGCCAATAACCACGTTTCTTATGGATTCGGTAAGGCTTTTAGCCATGATTGTCTTGAGTGGGGTGCGCGATCGCGAGTATGTGGCGAGGTTGCGCGGCGCATTGGTGCTCGGCAGCGCGGTCGTCAAGCTGCGGCCTTTATTGAAAGCCGCTGCGGTGCTGACCGGTGGTTGGCAGGGCCGTGTGCCGAATCATGATTGCCATTTGCTGGTCTTAACAGGAAAAGCATAGGCAGCTGGCGATAAAGAAAACCTCAAGATCGCATCTGGAGGTATAAAGAAAAAATAAAATCAGGCTCAATATGCCAGCTGTCAGGGCGCGACTGCGGCCGCCCTCCAAACAGCCTGACTGGCAAACTTGGGCCGCCTGACACGGCCTGGCTTGCGCGACTGGCGCCCTCGCTACACGTGTTTGTCCCCGGCGAAATTCCCGCTCTTTTCAACGCGGAATCGATTGAATGCAATCAAAACGGCCGCGACGATCGCGACGGATATCGCATAGAGCAGCACGTCCTGGTAGTTCTTCGATTGCAGCAGCTTGTCCAGGAACTTGATCGCCATGAACAGCACGATCACGTCGGATAGCTTGGTCTTGAGCTTGCTCAGGTCGTCGATCACCAGCCACTCGGGCTGGGCGAGCTTGCCGATGAACAGCTCATACAAGCCGATTGAGAAGATGAACAGCACGGTGCCGATGAGGAATGTGTCCATCATGTCCAGCAGGCTCACGATGGCCAGCGTGTCGTTGCCGCCGTTGACCAGGGTCATGACAAATCCTGCGGTTTTGTACGCGCCCCAGCCGAACGTCACGATGGCCGCCAGCATCAGCGCCGCAACGGCGATCAGCACCACGTATTTGCAGTTTTCGAGAAGTTTTCCCATGATGTTGTCTCACTATCATTTCAGCTCTCGTCCATAAATCCGGGCAGAATCTATCGACACGTGCTTGCACACTCAGACACGGGTTGCCGCATCCACGCGCTCGTGCGGCCCAGCGATGGTGATCACATCACCGGCCTCCAGCAAAAATGAAGCGTCTGGCGCCACTGACACTGCGCTGCTGCGTCGGACCACAAGCACCGTGACGCCATGTTGAGCGCGCAAGTTCAGCTCGTGCAAGGTGCGTCCTGCCCACGCCTCGGGCAGGCGAAGGTCGGCGAGCGCGTGCGTGTCGCCCAGCCGCAATTCGTCGATCAGGTTGGGATGCATCAGCGTGCGCGAGAGCATCTCGCCCGCCTCCTGTTCCGGCAGTGCCACGCGCGTGGCGCCGATGCGCAGCAGGATGTCGCGTTGTAGGCTGGTCAACGCCTTGGCGATGATCACCGGCACCGCGAACTGTTTCAGGACTGACACGGTGATCAAGTTGGCTTCAAAGTTGCTGCCCATCGCAACGATCACGGTCTTGTATGCGCCGATGTCGACGGAGCGCAGCGCAGCTTCGTCGGTTGAATCCAGCACCGCGACATCCGTCAGGTCTTCGGCGTGCTGCTGCGCGATCTCCTGGTCACGGTCGATGCCGAGCACGCTTGCGCCGCGGCGGGCGAGGTCGCGCGCCACGCTGCCGCCAAAGCGCCCCAGTCCGATGATCGCAAACTCCGGGATGTGTTTTGCTGCCATCGTTATTCCTGTATCTGCGTGTTGCGGCGCAGGAAGATTTTCTCCACCTCGGCATAGACCAGCACCAGCGCGCCAAGCCCAATGCTGATCAGCAGATCGCTTGCGCTGAGCGGCACCGTGCGCAAGAAAGTATTGAGGCCAGGCGCATACAGCGCAGCCATTTGCAGCGTGGCCACGATCAGCGCAAGCAGCAACAGCAATTTGTTGCTGAACAGACCTGCGCGCAGCAGCGGATCGTTGCCGGTGCGCGTGCCCAGCGCTTGAAAGACCTGGCACAGCGCCAGGGTGGAGAACATCATGGTCTGCCACTCCGGCCGACCAGCCCGGAAGTACCACACGCCCACACCCAGCGACAGCGCTGCGATCAACAAGCCGATGCGGACGATCTGCCCGCCCACGCCGCCGCTGAAGATGCTGGCCGTGGGTGAAAACGGCTTGCGGCGCATGATGTTGCGCTCGGCCGGTTCCACGCCTAGGCCGATCCCGAGCAGTCCGTCAGTCAGAAGGTTGAGCCACAACAGTTGCAGCGGCCACAGCGGTGTGGTCATGCCCGCCAGCACGCCGCCCAGCATTACGATGATCTTGCCGATGTTGCCACCGATGCTGAACTTGATGAACTTGCGCAGGTTGTCGTAGATGACACGGCCTTCCTCGACGGCGGCGACGATCGTGCTGAAGTTGTCGTCGCGCAGCACCATCTTGGCCGCCTCCTTGCTCACGTCGGTGCCGGTGATGCCCATGGCCACGCCGATGTCGGCGGCTTTGAGCGCGGGCGCGTCGTTCACGCCGTCGCCGGTCATCGCGGTGATGTGGCCGCGCCGTCCCAGCGCATTAACGATACGCAGCTTGTGCTCGGGCGACACGCGCGCGAACACCGAAATCGACTCGACAATCTTGTCGAGTTCGGCGTCATCGATCTTGTTGAGCTCTACACCGCTCATGGCGCGGCTGTCGGGCCCGGCGATGCCCAGCTCTTTGGCGATGTGCAATGCGGTCAGCGGATGATCGCCGGTAATCATCACCGGACGAATGCCGGCGCTCTTGCAGCGCGCCACCGCGTCCTTCACTTCGGCGCGCGGCGGGTCGATGATGCCGGTGAAGCCGATGAACGTCAGGTCATTTTCGAGATCCGGCCCGGCTTCGGGCGTAGTCAACGTCTTAAACGCAGCGCCCAGCACGCGCATGCCGTTTTCGGCCAGCGAGCGGTTGGCTTGTTCGATGCGCGCGCGAAAGGCCGCGCTCATCGGCTCGCGCCGGCCGTCAACCCACACGTGCGACGAGACATCGAGCAGCCCATCCACCGAGCCCTTGGTCACGGCCAGATAGGCTGCGCCAGGCGCAACGGTGGCAATCAGCGCGCGCACAGCCGACTGCTCGCTGTTGGCCAGCGAATGAACTGTGGTCATGCGCTTGCGGTCGGAGTCAAAGGGCAGTTCGGCCACGCGCGGCTTGTGCGTTTCTAGATCGGACTTGATCAGGCCGAAGCGCGCGGCGGCCACCACCAGCGCGCCCTCGGTCGGGTCACCCAGCGCGTGATAGCGCTTGCTGTTGGGTTGCGCATCATCGACGGCCAATTGCGCATCGTTGCACAGCGCGCCAGCGATCAGCAGCAGCCCAAGCGAACCTTGCGGCGTGGCTGTCGCAGGCATATCCAGATCGATGAGACCTGGCCGTCGCCGCTCGTTTCTTCGTTGACATCAACGCGGTGGCCGGCCACATCGAGCACGGTCACCGTCATGCGGTTCTCGGTGAGCGTGCCAGTCTTGTCCGAGCAGATTGTGGTGACAGAGCCCAGCGTCTCGACCGCCGGCAGCTTGCGGATCAGCGCATTGCGCGCCAGCATGCGCCGCGCGCCGAGCGCTAGCGTGATCGTGACTACTGCGGGCAGGCCTTCCGGCACCACCGCAACCGCCACGCTTACCGCGACCAGAAACGCGTCCACGATCGCGCCACCGCGCCATATTTCAAAGCCAGCCACCAGGGCGGCGACGACCACGCCAGCCAGCGCGAGCAGCTTGCCGACCTGGTCGAGGCGCTTTTGAAGCGGCGTCATCTCGTCGCCGCCTTGTTGCAGCAGGCCGGCGATGTTGCCGAGCTCGGTCTTCATGCCGGTTGCGACCACCAGGCCGCTGCCGCGGCCATAGGTGACCGTGGTGCCCATATAGGCCATGTTCTTGCGATCGCCCAGCGGCAGCTCGGCGCGGTCGATCACGTTGACGTGCTTTTCGATCGCTTCGGATTCGCCGGTGAGCGCCGACTCCTGGATGCGCATGTTGACGCTGTCGAGCAGGCGCAAGTCGGCCGGGATGAGATTGCCGGCCTCAAGCATCACCACATCGCCCGGCACCAGATCGCGGGCAGAGCGCTCGCGCACCTGGCCATCGCGCCTGACACGGACATTCGGCACAGCCAGCTTCTTGAGCGCGGCCATTGCGCGTTCGGCCCGGTACTCCTGCACAAAACCCAGCAGCGCGAACAAGATCACAATGGCCAGAATGGCGATCGCCTCTTGCCATTTTCCGAGCGCAGCCGAGATGACCGCTGCGGCGATCAGGATGAGCACCATCGTCGCGGTGAGCTGCGCCCACAAAATGCGAAAGGGGCTGCGGCCGCCGCTCTCGGTCAGCTCGTTGGGTCCGTATTGCGCCAGCCGCGAATTTACTTGAGCTTGGGGCAAGCCTTGCGCGGCGTTCGAATCTAGTTCAGATAAAACAGCAGTGGTTGATCGTCGATGCCAGTCCATGCGTCACCTCATGTCACGACACGAGTCTATTCATCAGGCAACAAAAAAGCGAGACCATCAAGACCCGGAAAAACGGCCGCTCTTGATGGTCTCGCCTCGGAACTGACTTCTCCGTCAGGCAACCGGGCGCGTATTGCTCGCACCGTGGTGACGACTGCCTGATCCTGCCCAAATGCAGGAGGACTACTCCCCAACAGGCCGCATGATATCGGCGCGGTGGGATTAGTCAATCCTACGGGAGGCTGAAATGTGATTTTGTCAGGAAGACGTCAGGCTTATTCGCCGAGCTTGCGCCACTCCGGCCCCTTCCAGCCAAAGGTTGTGGTTGTGCCGTTGACGGTGCGGCTTACCGTGCCGACGCCGCGCACGACGAAGCGGCCTGTGCCGGTCGCGTTCAACTCAATGCCCGCGCCGGACAGCTCGATGTGCACATCGCTGCCGGTCACGGTTGCCGCGCCGCGATAGCCGTAGTAGGTGATCCAGCCATGCTCCCCTACGTACTTGCGTCCGCTGCCGGTGACCTCGATCTGAGCGTCGCCGGCAAAATCTTTGATGCGTAGCACGCCGTTGCCGGAGATCGTCGCAGTGCCGTTGCCATGAAAGATCGCCAGGCCACGGCCTTTGGCGATGATCGTCCCGGTTGCCGCGGGCGCGGGGTCGGCAACCCCCGCTTGTGCCGCCGCGCTTGGGGCGGCTGCATAGCTGGGCGTGGCGTAGCCGCCAATACCGAACAGAACGCCGATTATGGCTGTGGTTGTCGTCAATTTTTTGATGGTCGTTTGGATGTTCATGATAGTTACCTCTTGCCAATACAGACGGCGCGATTCGGCCCGCGATATGCCCGATTTGTAAAAAACACGTAAAACCAGAGGGGCGTGATTTTGACAAGCGGCGCTCACGCTCGCACAATGCCCGATGTAACGCCATGAAATCACTACAAGTAACAGCTCCCGGCCAGTTTCAAATCGTGGACCTGCCCATGCTGCAACCGGCGGCGGGCGAGGTGCTGATGCGCGTTGAGGCGGTGACGACTTGCCCGCAATGGGATCTGCACCTTCGGCATAACGAGCCGATGTTTGTCGGGCATCAATTCAGCTATCCATACGCGCCCGGGCAACCCGGACACGAAGCCACCGGATTTGTCGAGGCGTTGGGCGCGGGTGTTACTGCGGTGAAGCCCGGCGACCGTGTCAGCGCCTGGCGCGACCAAGGCCATCACCTAGCCGGCTGTTATGCGCAGTTTGTCATTCTTCAAGCCGACAATGTCATCCGCGTGCCGGAGGCGTTGCCATTTCATGCAACCGCGCCGGTCGAGCTGGCGATGTGCGTTGGCGCGGCTTTCTTGATGCTCAAATCAATGGATGCGCTGCGAGGAAGGCGCTTCGGTGTGATGGGGCTGGGCCCGGCCGGGCTGATCGCCGCGCAGATGGCGAGGGCGGAAGGCGCAGCCGATGTGATCGGGTTCGATCTCACGCCCGCGCGGCGCGCGTTTGCGGCGCAACTGGGCGTGGTTGCCAGCTACGATCCGCGCGACGACTTGCACGAGCGATTTCCCGCGCGGCCGGGCAAGACTGCGCTCGACTGCGCGATCGATTGCGTCGGCGCGCGCAGCGCGATTGAGTTTTTGATGGATCACACCGCCGACGTGGTGGCGCTGTTCGGCGTGCAGCGCGAGCCGGTCACATTTTCGCTCGCGCACGCCAGCGGGTTGCGGCTGTGCGGATACAAAGGCCACTCGCGCGCAGCGGCCGAGTATGCAGTCGACTTGATGGCGCGCGGCTTGCTCGACCTGGCGCCGCTGACGACGGTGGAACTGCCGCTCGAGCGCTACAACGACGGCATCGACCTGCTGGAGCAACAGGCGGCAATCAAAATCTGCTTTCGGCCCTGGTTGGATCGCTGATCGAGGGTAGGCGCCGGCAGCGAGCGTTTTCGCGGCCCCGTTTTGCGGCGCGTTCTTGACACCCGCCTTGTTCTGGCTAAAATATATGAACAGATATTCATATATTACGCCATGCCAAAACCTGCGCGCACTGCCGACGGACTAGACGAGCGCACCGCTTCAGACTTGTCCGAATTGTTTCGCACGATTGGCGACACGAGCCGGGTGCGCATCCTTGCAGCCGTGATGGCCCATGAGTGCAAGGTCGGCGACATCGCGGAGGCGGTGGGCAACAGCGAGAGCGCCGTCAGCCATCATTTGCGTCACCTGCGCCAGATGCGCCTGGTGCGCGCGCGCAAAGCCGGCCGCGAAGTGTTTTACAGCCTTGATGACGACCATGTGGTCGCTCTTTTCAAGCTCGGCCTTGAGCATGTGAGGCACGGATGAACAGCCCGTCGGTCGAAACCTTTCGCGTGACCGGCATGGATTGCGCCGACTGCGCCAAGACTATCGAGCGCGGGGTAGCCAAGCTGCCGGGTGTGTCGGCTTGCGCCCTGAACTACGGCGCTGCTGTGCTGAAGGTCGAAGGCGCGGCATCGCGCGACGAGGTTGTTGCGCGCATCAAGGCGCTGGGCTATGGCGTGCATCAGCAGGGCGCGGTGGTGCAGGCGCAGCAACATGGCTGGGCGGGCTGGATCAGCCGCTTGCCCGACCGCGGCGTGCCAGGGTTTGCACGCTTTCTGCTGTCGCGCACAAACACCGCGTTGGCGCTATTGGGCCTGCTGCTGATTTTGCCCAGCCTGATCTTTCATGAGCTGCTGCCCTTTCTTGGCATTGGCGGTCGTTGGCTGGATATCAGCGCCATTGCCGCACTTTTGATCGCCGGCGTGCCGATCGCGCGCAGCGCCTGGCGTTCGCTGGTGCTGAGTCGCGACATCGGCATCAACCTTTTGATGACCCTCGCAGCCATTGGCGCCGTTGTCATTGGCGCATACACCGAAGCAGGTTTGGTCATGGTGCTGTTCGCGATTGGAGAAGCGCTGGAAGGCTACACGATGGAACGGGCGCGTCGATCCATACAGTTGTTGCTGTCCGTGGCGCCCAACGAGGCCACTGTGTTGCGCGCATGCAATGACTGCGCGGAGCATTTGGGGCAGGGTGACTACAGAGGCGGTCCGTGCCCATTTTGTGGTGTGGAAGAGACGCGCGTGTTTGTCGATGAGCTGCGCGTGGGTGACTCAATACTAGCCAAGCCGGGCGAGCGCATCGCCATGGATGGCCGCATCGCCAGCGGCGCAAGCGCGGTCAATCAAGCGCCGATCACCGGTGAAAGCGCGCCGGTCGAAAAGCGCGCCGGCGATGCGGTGTATGCCGGAAGCATCAATGGCGAAGGCGCGCTCACCGTCGTCGTAACACAGTTGGCCGCGGACAGCACGCTAAGCCGCATCATCCACATGGTGGAAGCGGCGCACGAACGGAAAGCGCCGGCCGAGCGCTTTGTCGATCGATTTGCCCGGGTGTACACGCCGCTGGTGGTACTGCTGGCTGTGCTTGTTGCCGCGGTGCCTCCGTTGCTGTTGGGCTTGCCGTTCTGGGGCGAGCAGGGCTGGCTCTATCGTGCGCTGGAACTGTTGGTGGTCGCCTGCCCGTGCGCCCTGGTCATCAGCACGCCGGTGAGCATCATTAGCGCCATCAGCAATGCGGCGCGCAACGGCGTGCTCATCAAGGGAGGGGCGTATCTGGAGGCGCTTAGCCGCGTGCGCGCGATCGCCTTTGACAAGACGGGCACCTTGACTGAAGGCGCGCCGGCTGTGGTGCTGGTCAGGACAATCGACTGCGCGCACCCCGTCAGCAGCCGATGCGGGCAATGCGATACGCTGCTCTCGTTGGCCAGCGCGGTTGAGAGGCGCAGCGAACATCCGCTGGCGCGCGCTATCGTCGCCGCGGCAGGCGAAGCCGGTGGAATGCGCTATCCGGCCGCCGAAACTGTTACGGCACTGCCTGGCAACGGGGTGGTCGGGTCCGTCGACGGTCATGAAGTGATGATCGGAAGCCATCGCTATTTTGACAAGGCGATGCCACACGACGTGCTGATTTGCGATGAGATCAACGCGGCCGCCGGCGCAGGTCAGACGCCGATGCTGATCGGCTCGGATGGACTGTACAAGGGCTACATCACTGTGGCCGATCGGGTCCGCCCCTCGTCGCGCGAAGCCATTGCGGCGCTGAGTTCCAGCGGCATCGTGGCCACCGTCATGTTGACCGGCGATACGGCGGCCACCGCCCGCGTGATTGCGCGCGAGGCGGGCGTAACCGATGTGCGCGCCGATTTGCTGCCCGAAGCTAAGGTCGATGCCATCAATGCGTTGTTGGGCCAGTACGGCACTGTGGCCATGGTGGGTGATGGTGTGAACGACGCTCCGGCGCTGGCGGCTGCCACAGTCGGCATCGCGATGGGCGCAGGCACCGCTCAAGCCCTCGAGACCGCCGACATTGCGTTGATGGGAAACGATTTGATGGCCCTGACCTATGCGCGAAACCTGGCACGTGTGGCCATGCGCACGGTGCGCGCGAACGTCGCGTTCGCCATCGGCGTCAAACTGGCGTTTTTGGCGCTGGTATTACTGGGCTATGGCACGATGTGGCTGGCCGTGCTGGCCGATGTCGGCGCCAGCCTGCTGGTGACGCTCAATGGCATGCGCCTGCTGGCGCACGGCCGGACCCAGAATCCATCGTGAGCGGTGCCAGTGGGTCTGCGATACTCAGCGCATACCCATGCTGCGATTGACCGAGATCAAGCTTCCGCTCGACCATTCCGGCGACGCCATCGTCGGCGCCATACTCAGCCGGTTGCGCATCCCGGCGGGCGAGCTGCTTGGCCACACGATATTCAAGCGCAGCTATGACGCGCGCAAGAAAGACGCGATCTCGTTGATCTACACGCTGGATGTTCAGCTTGCGCACGAGGCGCAAGTGCTCAAGCGCTTTGCCAAGGACCGGCACGTCTCGGTGGCGCCGGACATGAGCTATCGCTATGTCGCCCGCGCGCCGGAGCGAATGCGGACGCGTCCGATAGTGATCGGCACCGGACCGTGCGGGTTGTTTGCAGGGCTGGTGTTGGCGCAAATGGGGTTTCGACCGATTTTGCTGGAACGCGGCAAATCGGTGCGCGAACGCACGGTGGACACGTTTGGCTTCTGGCGCAAAAGCGTGCTGCATCCTGAGTCGAATGCGCAGTTTGGCGAGGGTGGGGCCGGCACGTTTTCCGACGGCAAGCTTTACAGCAGAGTGGGCGATCCGGAAAATTACGGCCGCAAAGTGCTGACCGAGTTTGTGAAGGCTGGCGCGCCGCCGGAAATTTTGTATGTCAGCAAGCCGCACATCGGCACGCTGCGCCTGGTGGCAGTGGTGCAACGCATGCGCGCCGCCATCGAGGCGTTGGGCGGTGAGTTTCGCTTCCAAAGCCGGGTGGACGACCTGGAAATTGACAACGGCCAGGTGCGCGGCGTGATGTTGGCCGGTGGCGAACGTATCGCCAGCGATCACCTCGTGCTGGCTGTGGGCCACAGCGCGCGCGACACATTTCAGATGTTGTTGAATCGCGGCGTGCATATTGAGGCCAAACCCATCTCGGTTGGCTTTCGCATCGAGCATCCGCAGTCGCAGATCGATCGCGCCCGCTTTGGCGCGCAGGCGGGCAACAAAATTTTGGGCGCCGCCGACTACAAGCTGGTGCACCAT
>JANMNW010000200.1:0-7426 GCA_031368515.1 Chloroflexota bacterium | reverse complement strand
GAGCTTGGAGAACGAGAGCAGCATGACCTTGTGTCATTCAGCGTCGATCCTTCTTCATACGGCGGATTGCGCGTTGGATACTGTTCAGCTTGAGGTCTCTGAGCGGGGACGGGCGATCTAACTCTCGGGATATGGGTCAGCCCCTAAGCGAAGCGACAGATTCGTCCCGTCCCCTTGCCACCAAGCGTCCTTGTGCAGCATCTGCAGCATACAAGCGGAGCGAGGGATCTGCCAGCGCAGCCCGGTGCATGGACAATCCGGCACATTTCTCGCTGCGATCGCAATGACGGGCGCACGCTGCGTCTATGTGGAGCACCTGCAGCAAATCAGTAAAGCGAGGAAGGATGGTCGGCTAAGCCGCGCACAAGAAGGCCGGCCGAGTGTTACGGCTGCGTTTCCGCGCGGCGAATACTATTGCCTTTGTGAGCCAAAGGGCGTAGGCTTTATTGCGCCAAACTGATGAGATGCCCTATGCCGATTCTTTGGCGGGGTATCTGGCGCATGAGAAAAAACTACTCTACAATCATGTGCGTCGGCAACTGCGCTGCGATTGCAATGGGTTTGCCGGTGACGCAATTAATCTATTATAAAAGTGCACCCGCGCATGATCGATGCTGCGGCGTCTGCCCGAAACGACTGCAAACACGCATCCAGGCTTGTGCGCCCGGCGATCATGACTAGTTCCGAGCTCTTGTCCATACTCGCAATAGCTGTTGCTGCGGCTGCGCCGATCATCATTGCGGCGATCGGCGAGACTATTACCGAACGCGCGGGTGTGATCAATCTTTCGGCCGACGGTGTCATCTTGCTGGCAGGGCTGGCCGGGTTTGTGGGCGCGCAGGCCAGCGGCTTGGCGATCATTGGATTTCTGGCATCGGCAGTGGTTGGCGCGTTGGTCGCGCTGGTGGTCGCCTTTGGCGCGATCACACTCAAGCAATCGCAAACGGCGATCGGTTTTGTGCTGGCGCTTTTGTGCACCGATTTATCCTCATTTCTGGGCGCGCCATTTGTGCTGACCGACGCGCCGCGCGTGCCCTCGCTGCCGCTGCCGCTGCTCGGCGATATCCCAATTCTTGGGCCGATCTTCTTTCGCGCGGATGCGGTGGTGTATTTCACCTATGCGCTTGTCGCAGCCGCGTGGATTTACTTTTATCGGTCGCGCCCCGGGCTGCTGTTGCGCGCCGTGGGTGAGCAGCCGGCGGCTGCGTTTGCGCGCGGTGTCAACGTGATCGCTACCCGCTATGCGTATACAATCGCGGGCGGCGCGCTGGTCGGAATTGCCGGCGCCGCGTTCACGCTCGACATCAAGGCCGGTTGGACTTTTCGCCACGTTGCGGGCTACGGCTGGATCGCGCTCGCGCTCGTCATCTTCGGCGGATGGAACCCTCTCCGAGTGGCCGTCGGTGCGATTCTTTTTGGCATCATGCAATCGCTGTTGGGCAAAGCCCAGGACGTCGTGACCATCATCCCGACCCAGGTCTTTCCCATTCTGCCGTTTGTATTCATGATTGTCGTGCTGGTTGTTTCGTCGGGCGATCTGCTCGACCGGCTGGCACGCCTGCTTCCGCTTGGCGCGCGCCGCGCGGTGTTGCGCGCGTTGCGCAGCGTGCCGCCCAACGCGCTGGGCCGGGCGTTTGAGCAGGACTAACGATTCGGTGTGATCGCGTCGCCGGGGAATCTTCCGGACGCGCGTAAACGTTGTAGTAACGACTAATCAGAGCGCACACACAATAGGAGAAAAAGATGAAGATCAACCTCGCAAAACGTATGACGGCTTTGGCCGCCGGAACGTTGCTTGTCGCCGCATGCGGCCAGCAAGCAACGCCCGCAGCCAAGGTCCCCACCGACTTCACCGTCGGCATGATTCTTGTCGGCCCGGCTCAGGACAAGGGCTGGAACCAGGCGCATTACGAAGGCATCACGGAGTATGCGCAGAAGCAGATCCCCGGACTCAAGTTCGAGTATGTCGACAAGGTCAACCCGGCCGATCGCCCCAATGTTAAGGCCTCGACGCTGGCCCAAGACCTGGTGAGCAAGGGCGCCAAGATGGTCATCTTCAATTCGGACGACTTCAAAGACGAAGCCGCCGAATTCGCCAAGAAGAACCCGACCATCGCGGTGATCCATGCCTCGGGCGACTACTCGTGGAAGGAAGGCAAGAACTACAAAGACATCAAGAATCTGGCCAACACCATGCCGGAGATGGAATACGGCCACATGATCAACGGCTGCTCGGCCGCGTTGCAGTCGCAGACCGGCAAGATCGCCATCGTTGGCCCGCTGATCAATGAGGAAACGCGCCGCTATGTGTCGTCGGAGTATCTGGGCGCCAAGTATTGCTGGGAGAAGTACCGCGGCAAAAAGGCGGCCGATCTGAACTTCTCAGTGGAGTGGATTGGTTTCTGGTTCAACATCCCCGGCGTCACATCTGACCCGACCAAGGTGGTCGATCAGTTCTTCGCCAGCGGCGTTGATGTTGTGGTGAGCAACATCGACACGCCAGAAGCCGCCCAACAGGCGCGCAAGGCCGTCGATGCCGGCCAGAAAGTCAACTATGTGCACTACGGCCACTCGGCCGGTTGCGACTTCCAGCCCGACATCTGCGTCGGCGTGGCCTATTACAACTGGGGTCCGGAATACACCAACCAGATCAAGCTCGCCGCCGACGGCAAGTTCGCGCAAGCCTTTGTGCGCATGAAGCCTGATTGGTCCAACATCGACAGCCGCGAGAAGACCGGCTTCGGCTGGAAGATGGGCAAGGGCGCCAACGACGACGTCAAGAAATTCCTGCCTGAGTTCATCAAGGGCCTGGGCGACGGCAGCATTAACCTGTTGACCGGTCCGGTTAAGTTCCAGGACGGCAGCGTGTTCGTGCCCGAAGGAAAGACGGCCGCACTCGTCGAAATGTGGTACTTGCCGCAGCTCGTCGAAGGCGTGCAGGGCAAGTCGCAGTAAGCTGGAAGAGAGTAGAAAGTTGATAGTGATAGTGATAGTGATAGTTGCCTGACCAACTATCGCTATCACTATCACTGCTTCGTACCCACAATGCATCTGGAATTTCGCGGCATCCACAAACACTTTGGCGCAGTTCACGCCAACGACGACGTGTCGTTTGCGGTTGACGCAGGAACGGTGCACGGACTGCTTGGCGAAAACGGCGCGGGCAAGAGCACGCTGGTCAAAGTGCTGACGGGTTTCATCAGCCGCGACGCCGGACAAATTTTGTTTAACGGCGAGCCCGTGCAGATTCAAACGCCGGTCGATGGCATCCGCTCGGGTGTGGGCATGTTGCATCAGGACCCGCTGGATTTTCCGGCGCTCACGGTACTTGAGAATTTTCGCGCCATGGTCGGCGGCCAGTGGTGGCGCGAGAGCGATCTGAAATCGCTCGCCAGCCAGTTTAATTTTGACCTGGATCCGCACGAGCAGGCCGGCAACCTGACCGTTGGTGAACGACAGCAGCTTGAGATTTTGCGGCTGCTCGCGCTTGGCGTGCGCACCCTGGTGCTGGACGAGCCGACCACCGGCATCTCCGCGCACCAAAAGCATCAACTCTTCGCGGCCATGCGAACGCTGGCCGGGCAGGGCAAGTCGGTCATTTTTGTGTCGCACAAGCTTGAAGATGTGGAGGAAGTGTGCGATCACGCCACGGTCATGCGGCGCGGCAAGGTTGTGGGCGACACGCCCGTGGTCAAAGGCGACGCCTCGCTTGGTGCGCGGCTGGTTGAGCTGATGTTTGGCCGTGAATTGGCTCTGCCCAGCAAGCCCGCCACCGCCAAGCCTGACGCCGGGCTGCGCTTGACGCAGGTGCTTCTGGAGGATGATCGCATCGCGCTGAAGGTCAATGGTTTTGAAGCGGCGCGCGGCGAAGTGATTGGCCTGGCCGGCCTGGAAGGCAGCGGCCAGCGCCTGTTTATTTTGGCTTGCGCCGGTGTGACGCCGCCGAGCCACGGGCGCGTGCAGGTGGGCGCCGCCGACCTGACACACAAACCGTATCGCGCCTATCTGGATGCCGGCGTGTGCTATATCCCGGCCGATCGCTTGCGCGAGGGGCTGGTCCCCGGGCTCACGATTCAAGAGCATGTGGCGCTGCGCCACACCGATGCGGGCTTCTTTCTCGATCCCGCTGTGATGACGCGCGGAGCCGAGGCCGCCATTGCCGAATACAAGATTCGCGGCACGCCCACTTCGCTGGTGGAGCGTTTGTCAGGCGGCAACCAACAGCGCACGCAGCTGGCGCTGATGCCGACCGATCTGAAATTGATCCTGCTCGAGCACCCGACGCGCGGCCTCGACATCGACTCCACCATTTGGATTTGGAAGCTGCTGATCGACCGCTGCGCCAATGGCGCCACCATCGTGTTCGCCAGTTCGGATCTGGACGAGATTGTGCAATACAGCGACCGCGTGCTGGTGTTTTCGGGCGGGCAGGTGTCCGCGCCGATCAGCACGCAAGGGCTGACGGCCGACCGTCTGGGCGAGATGATCGGAGGCAAGTTTTGAAGCTCAAACTGGACCGCGCGCAGCTGGGCGCCGTCGGCATCGCGCTTGTGTTGAGCGCGCTGATTATTCTGCCCACCGGGCAATCGCCGTTGACGGTATTCGGCACCATGATCTCGGGCGCGTTTGGCTCGTGGGATCTGTTGGCGCGGGCGTTGACGACGCTGGCCCCCGTGCTGCTGTGCGCCTGCGGGCTGGCGTTTACGTTTAGCAGCGGGTTGTACAACCTGGGCGTGGAAGGGCAGGTGCTGGCTGGCGCGATCGGCGCGACGATGCTAGTGCGCGCCTTGTTTCCGGAAGGCGGCAACGCCGCAGTCTCGCCGGTGCTGATCATGGTGCTGGGCATATTGGCGGGCGCGGTGGGCGGCATGCTGTGGGGGCTTTTGGCCGGACTGTTGCACGTGTATGGCAAGATCAGCGAGATTTTTGCCGGGCTTGGGTTGAACTTTGTCGGGCAAGGCCTGGCGATCTACCTGATTTTTGGCCCGTGGAAGCGCGCGGGTGTGGCCACCATGTCCGGCACCGCGCTGTTTGACGAATCGGTCTGGCTGCCGGTCATCGGCACGACCGATTTAAGCCCGGTTGCACTGGTGCTGGCCGGCATGGTGCTGATCATCACGCTGGTGGTGTTGCGCAACACCTATTTCGGCTTGCGGCTGCGCGCGGTGGGTCACAGCCTGCGCAGCTCGTTCACGCTTGGCATTCCGGCCACCCAGCATCTTCTGAGCGCGTTTGCCATTTGCGGCGCCTTTGCGGGTGTGGCGGGCGGGCTGCAGGCGCTGGCCGTGTTTCATCGGCTCATTCCCGGCATTAGCAGCAACCTCGGCTATTTGGGCCTGCTGGTGACCATGCTGGCCAATTACAACCCGGTCTGGCTGCTGCCGATCACGTTTTTCTTTAGCGCGCTAAACATCGGCTCGCTCAAGTTGCCCAGCGAGCTCAAGGTGGAGTCGTCGCTGGCCGGCGTGATCCAGGGCCTGCTTGTGCTTGCGGTGTTGTTGGGGCGGGGCTGGAGCGCGAAGAAGAGCGCGAAGTAGCGCGTCGGTTGACGTTTGTTAGGCGATGCCGAATAATCGTGTGCAAGAGAAAAACACATGATTCAAACAGGCGTTCCCAGCTGCGATTTTCGCGACATCTCCGGCATTAGCGCGGCCTTTGATCGAGACGGCGGCGTGCTCATTCCCAGCGTGCTGACGCCGGACGAAGTGGCCGCGTTGCGCGACAAGACTGACGCATTCGCGCTCAATCCTGACAAGACAAGTCGCTACAGCTCCTGGGCGGGCACGGCCTTTGTGTTGCGACAGTGCGAAGAGATCGGCACGCCGTTCACGGAAATGATGACGCATCCGCGCATTCTGCCGATCGCCGAAGCGGTGCTCGGCCCGGGCTTTGTTTTCAACGCGATGAATGTCATTCGCAACGAGCGCGGACAAGCGATTTCGAACTGGCATGTCGATGATGTGCTGGAGCTGCCGTTGCCGCCGGAGGTGCCGAGCTTCGACCGGCGCATGCGCATGCCGGTTTTCTGGTTCACTGTGCAAGTGGCGCTGAGCGACATCGACAGCCTGGACAACGGTCCGACTCAATTCGTGCCGGGCAGCCACTACTCCGGGCGCAAGCCAAACCCGGACGCGTTGGTGTTTGACGGTCGCGGCCCGGAAGCGGTGCTGTGCAAAGCCGGCGACATTTACCTGACCAACCACCAGACCTGGCACCGCGGCGCACCCAATCTTTCCGATCGCGTGCGCTATGTGATGCAGGTGCAATATGCTGCGCGCTGGGCCGATCGGCGCTTCCGGGCGCGGCATAAGCCAGAGTAAGCAGGGCTAAGCGGTTCGCAGCTGCGCGATCACATCGCCAAGCACCTCGACAGCTTCGTCGATCTCGGCCTCGGTGGTCATGCCCATGTGGCCGATGCGCAGAACCTTGCCTTGCAGCCGCGACCAGCTTGCGCCGAATTCAACGCCTTGCTCGCGCGCGCGTGCGCGCACGTCGTCGCTGCTGACGCCCTCGGGCATTCGCACGGCGGTGAGCGTGGGCGAATGGCCTTGATAGGCAAAAAGCTCCAGGCCAAGATCGCGGACGCGGTGGCGCGTGAAGGCGGCAACGCGTTCGTGCCGCGCGTAAACGTTGGCAATGCCCTCTGCCAATGTCAAGTCGGCGGCGGCGGCGAGACCATATAAGATCGTCAGGGCGGCGGTGGTGGGCGTCGAGTTGGATTTGAAGCTTTCACGGTAAGGCGCCCAGTCAAAGTAGAAGCGCGGGTTCTTGCACCGCGTACTGGCCTGAAAGGCGCGTTCGCTGACGGCAATCAGCGACAGCCCAGGCGAGCCCATCAGCGCCTTCTGCGAGGCGGTGCAAATCGTGTCGACACCCCAGTCGTCCATTTGCGTGTCAATCGCGCCGGTCGCGCTGACCGCGTCGACATGCAGCAGCGCGCCGCTGTTTTCGCGCACGGCGGCGGCGATCTCGCGCAAGGGATGCGCCACGCCGGTAAAGCTTTCGTTGTGCGTCAGCAGCACGGCTGTGACGTTGCGCATCGCGCGCAGCTTGGCTGCGACTGCGTCCGGGTCGATGATGGCGCCGTCGGGAAAGGTGAGCGATTCCACAGCCGCGCCGTGGATTTGCGCGATCTTGGCAAAGGTTTCGCCAAAGTAGCCGGCGCTGACGCACAGAACCGTGTCTCCGGGTGCGATGGTGTTGACCACGGCCGATTCGACGCCCGCCCAGCCCGAGCCGGTCATCAAATAGATGTCAGCGGCAGTGCCGCAAAGCAGCTGCAAGGTGCTCGTGACTTTTTTGATCAGCGCTGCGCTTTCGTCGCCGCGGTGATTGATGATCTGGCGGCTCATGCTGTCGAGCACAGCCTGAGGCAACGGAGTAGGTCCCGGCAATCGCAAATTCATGCCCGTCATGTTATTCGGTT
>JANMNW010000158.1:0-1855 GCA_031368515.1 Chloroflexota bacterium | reverse complement strand
GCCGGCGGTCATCGTCAAAATCGTCACGATGGTCGGCAGGATATTTTCCGGAGGATTGAGGCCCCAGGCCGGCATCACGCGGCTGCCGTTGGCCACGCCCTGGCCGATCTGTTCGAAGATGTTGACCTGGCCGATCGCGTTGAGTGCCGCCATGGGCACTGTCAAGTAGTAGCCGATCTTGTTCAGCCTGCGGCGGCCCGCTTCACCCTCTTTGGAGATCTCTTCCAGCTGAGGAATCACCGGAATCAACAGCTGCAGGATCAGCGTGGCGGTGACATACGGATACACGCCCATCGACAGGATCGAAAAGTTGTAGATCGCGCCGCCGGAGAGCAACCCGATAAGGTTGACCAGCGCGCCGGCGCCGCCGCCGCCGCCGTTGGCAACGCTGTTCTGAATGAGCTGCAGCACTTCAAGGTTCACGCCCGGAACGGGAATGTGAGCGGCCAGGCGATAAATGACCAGGATAAACAGCGTAAAGAAGACTCGCGCGCGAATCTCGGGTAGGCTGAGGGCGTTGCGTATTGCCTGTAACATCTATGAGTTCCGAGTCGCGAGTCCCGGAGACCTGAGTTCGCATGAAGCTCGGGTCTCGGGACTCGGAACCTTGTTTAGCGTGTGCGGTGCTCGCCGCGCGTTACTTCAAGCTTTGTGCAGGTGCCGCCCGCCGCGACGATTTTCTGCTCGGCCGCCTTGCTGAATTTGTGCGCCGTGACATTGAGCGGAACCGAAATCTCTCCGCTGCCGAGCACCGCAATGTATTCGTCGCTCTTGCTGGCCAGGCCGAGCTCGACCAGAGCCTCTTTGTTGACGATGCTGCCGGAGGCAAAATACTCTTGCAGCGTGCTCACATTAACCGGCTGATACGTGATCTTGAACGGGTTAAAAAAGCCCACGCCGCGCATAAACGGCAGCTTGCGGACCATTTTGAACTGGCCGCCTTCAAAGCCCAGTTTGCCCACGCCGCCCGAGCGCGACTTCTGGCCTTTCTGGCCGCGGCCGCCGGTCTTGCCGCGACCGGCGCTGATGCCGATGCCTCGGCGCTGCTTGCGCCGGCTTGCCCCAGGTGAGGGCTTGATGTCGTGTAGTTGCATTGCTTTCCTCGCTTAACGCCGCCACGGCCTTGATCGCCGCGCGACTCGCTTTTGGGTTTACTTCTCTTCCACCACAATCAAGTGCTTGACGGAATTCAGCATGCCGCGAAGCGCCGGCCCATCCGGACGTTCGACGGTCTGGCCCAGCCGGGAAAACCCGAGAGCCTTGATCGTGCGTTTCTGCTTCTCATTGAAGCCAATCGCGCTTTTGCGCCAGGTAATGACGAGTTTCTTAGGCTGCGCCATCGCTCTTCCTCCAGAACGGCGCAACTTCGGCAACAGTCTTGCCGCGCGCGCGCGCTTCTTCCTGAATGTTCTTCAACTGGGTCAAGCCGGCCAGTGTCGCGTAAGTTGCGTTCAGCTTGCTCTTGGCGCCCAGCGATTTGGTCAGCACGTCTTTGACGCCGGCGGCTTCAAGCACCGCGCGCACGCCGCCGCCGGCGATGACGCCGGTTCCGGGCGAGGCCGGCTTGAGCAGCACTTTGGCGCTGGCATGTTTGGCCATCACTTCGTGCGGAATGGTGCCGGCCACCACTTCGATGCGCTTCATGTTGAGCTTGGCGCGATCAGTGGCTTTGCGAATGGCGTCCTGCACGGCGCGAGCCTTGCCCATGCCCAAACCCACGCGGCCTTTGTTGTCGCCGACCACGATCAGCGCGCGAAAGGCAAAGCGGCGGCCGCCTTTGATCACCTTCGCCACGCGGGCGATTTCGACGATGCGTGTGTCCAACTCGGGACCATCGCCGTCGCGGCTGTCACGG
>JANMNW010000156.1:0-7462 GCA_031368515.1 Chloroflexota bacterium | reverse complement strand
GTCATGACCTTTCAGGTCTTCACCTTCCGTTGACATAACATCGCAATCACACCATGCACACCTGGCTCTCCATCCAAGCCGCAGCCCGGCCCCATGCGCTTGCGCTTTCGGCCGATGGCATCACGCTGACCTACCGCGAGTTGCACGCACGCAGCTTGGACATGGCCGCCGCACTGGCTGCGCGCGGCGTGGTAGCTGGCACACGCATCGGCCTGCTGCTTGGCAACACGCCTGACGCCGTCGTCGCCATTCATGCCCTGATGCATCTTGGTGCGACCTTGGTCATGCTCAACACGCGGCTGACCGTGGCTGAACTGGCGCCACAAGCCAAACGCGCGCGCTGCAGCCACGTGCTCTACGATGCCGATTCGATGTTGCTTGCCGTGGCGCTGGATGCGGACGCGATTCTGATCGAAGGTTTGCCGGAAAACGACACGCCGACTGATGCGGTCGATGTCGATCTGGACGCGCATGCCGTGATCATGTTCACCTCCGGCAGCAGCGGCACGCCCAAAGGCGTCGAGCTGAGCTGGGGCAACTTCTGGCATTCGGCCGTGGCTTCGGCCTACCGCATCGGCACCTTGCCCGACGATCAGTGGCTGTGCACGCTGCCGCTTTTTCACGTCGGCGGGCTGAGCATTATTTTGCGCGCATGTTTGTACGGCACAGCGGTTGATCTTTGGCGCAAGTTTGACGCCGAAGCCATCCACACCGCGCTCATGACGCAGCCCGTGACGCAGATCTCGCTCGTTCCAACGCAGCTGTATCGCCTGCTCGAACTGCGTGGCGAACACGACCGTTATCCGGCGCTGCGCGTCATGCTGCTGGGCGGCAGCGCGGCGTCTTCCGAATTGCTTGCTCAAGCCAGGCAAGCCGGGTTGCCGGTGGTTGTAACCTACGGCTTGACTGAAGCGGCGTCACAAGTCGTCACCGCCTGGCCGGGCGAGACTTCTGCCAATCTCGAGGCTATTGGCCGGCCTCTTTCGTTCACCGACGTGCGCATCGTTAAAGAGGATGGCAGCGCCTGCGCCGCCGGCGAATTTGGCGAAGTGATTGTGCGTGGCCCCACCGTGATGCGCCGCTACCTAGACGATCCAGTCGCAACCGGCAAAACGTTGCGCAACGGCTGGCTGCACACCGGCGACATTGGCCTGCTGGACACCGAGGGCGATCTGCACATCCTACAGCGCCGCAGCGATCTGATCGTAAGCGGCGGCGAGAATGTGTATCCGGCCGAAGTCGAACGCGTGCTTCGAACACATCCACAAGTGGCCGAAGCCGTCGTCGTGGGATTGGATTCCGCGGAGTGGGGCCAGCAGGTGGCCGCGCTGATCGTGATGCGCCGCGAGTTTTTCGGCAGCGATGCGCCGGCGCTGATGCGCATTTCGCAGTTTGCGCGCGAACGGCTGGCGGGCTTCAAAGTGCCGCGAGTGCTCCGCGCGGCCGAAAGCTTGCCGCAGATTGCATCGGGCAAGCTCGATCGCGCCGCCGTGCGCGACTTTCTCAGCCAGCCTCCCGCCAAAGTTGCACGTTTTCGCGTCAATGGTTTGGGTTATCACATCGAGTCGACCGGCGATGGCCCGCCGCTGTTGCTGCTGCACGGCTTCACCGGCAGCCTGCGCAACTGGGATGCACTGGCTGACGCGCTGGCAGCTTCGTATCGCGTCATTCGCGTCGATTTGCCCGGACACGGCGCAACCGAATTGCCCCAGCACCCAAAGCGTTCAACGATGGCGCAGGTGGCGGACGATCTATGCGCGCTGTTGCGCGCGCTCGATGCTGCGCCGGCGCATGTGCTGGGCTATTCGATGGGCGCGCGGCTGGCGCTGAGCCTGGCGCTGCAACATCCGGACTGCGTGTCGCGCCTGATGCTGGAAAGCGGATCGCCCGGGCTCAAAACCGAAGACGAGCGTGTGGCCCGGCGCGCCAGCGATGAAGCGCTGGCGCAGCGCATCGAAGCCGACGGTGTGGCGGCGTTTGTGGACGCATGGGAAGCGCTGCCTTTGTGGTCGACCCAAAAGTCGTTGCCCGATGAGTCGCGCGCGCGGCTGCGCCAGTTGCGCCTGCAAAACACAGCCGCCGGGCTGGCGTTGAGCTTGCGCGCCATGGGCGCAGGCGTGCAGACTTCCTTGTGGCCGCAGCTTGAGCAACTTCGCGCACCGACGCTGTTGATCACCGGGTTTGAAGACGGCAAGTTCGACATGATCGCGCGCGAGATGCGCGTGGCCGCGCCGTCGCTCCTGCACGAAAGCGTGCTCAACGCCGGCCACGCGGTGCATTTGGAAATGCCCGATCGCTATGCGCAGCTTGTAAAACAGTTTCTAGAACACGCTGCATAAATCACGCACTTGAGCTAAAACTGTGGCATGCGCCTGTCCCAAGTAGCAATCAATTCCGTCACGACCAAACACGCCGGCCTTGAAGACGCTCTCGACGCCTATGCCGGTGCCGGCTTCAAAAACATCGAATTCGTGCTGCCGCTAGTGAAAGACTGGCTGGTGGCAGGCCACACCATTGCCGATGCGCGCGCGCTGCTGTCCGCGCGCGGGTTGCGTTCGATTGGCGGTTTTCAAACGCACGTCGTCGCCTTTGGCGACGATGCCGCGCGCGCGGCCAACCATGCCATTCATCTCGAAAATGCGCGTCTGATTCATGAGCTGGGCGGCGGCACGCTAGTGGTCGGCACTGATGGCCCATCGCAGGCGTCGGTCGATGCATTGCCGCCGCTGGCTGACGTGCTGCGCGGCTTGGTCGCTCAAATGGAAGGACTTAATGTATCGATGGCCATCGAGTTCAACTGGTCGCCGCTGGTGAAAAGTTTCCACAGCGCCGTGCGCGTGGCCGAGCTGGTCAATCACCCGCAGTTTGGCGTGTTGTGGGATCCGGCACATTACTACACCACCGTGACCAAGCTCGAGGACTTGAAACCCGACTGGGTGCGCTGGATCAAGCATGTGCACATCGACGATATGCGCGACAAGCCGGGCGAACTCAGCCACTGCAACTCAGACCGTGTGCTGCCGGGGCAGGGCGTCATCGACCTTCCAGACATGATCGGCCGGCTTGAGCGCGGCGGCTACCGCGGCTACTTTTCGATCGAGTTGTTCAATGGCGACATCTGGCGGTTGCCTGCGGCCGATGCGGCGCGGCAGTGTTACCAGAGCATGCGCGCGTTGTGCGCTGACCAATGAAAGCGGCGATATTCGATGGACCGCACGCGTTGCGCGTGGACAACTGGGTCACACCCGAGCCCGGCCCGGGAGAGGTGGTGGTGCGCAACCGCGCCGTCGGCATCTGCGCCGGCGACATGTACATCTGGCAGGGCAAAAACCCGTATGCGCGCTATCCGGTGATTGGCGGGCATGAAATTGCCGGTACCGTGCATGCGCTTGGCGCGGGCGTGCGCGATCTGACAACGGACGAGCTTGTCGTGGTGGAGCCGTTCATCGGCTGTGGTGCATGCTATGCCTGCCGCTCGGGCAAGCCCAACTGCTGCAAGTCGCTGCAGATCATTGGCGTGCATCAGCCGGGCGGCTATGCCGAATATGTAAAAGCGCCGGCGGCGAACATTCACAGGGTGCCGGCGGGGCTGTCGGCGTTGTGGGCGTCGTTTGCCGAGCCGGTCGCCATCGGTGTGCAAGCTTGCCGGCGCGGTCAGGTGACGCGCGAGGACTTTGTGCTGGTGCTCGGCGCCGGCCCGATTGGTCTGGCGCTGATCGAAGTGGCGCGCGCGCGCGGCGCGCGCGTGCTGGTGACCGACATCAGTGCTGAGCGGCTGGCGTTTGCGCGCAGCCTGGGCGCGGAAACCGTCGCCAGCGATGACGGGCTGCTGCGGACGGTTCTTGACATGACCGATGGCGACGGCATGCCGGTGGTGATCGAAGCAACGGGCAATGTCAAGGCCATGGAGAGCACGGTCGATCTGGTCGCCGCGGGCGGCCGGATCGTCATTCTAGGCCTGGTCAAGCAGGGCACGCAGATTCAGCTGCCCGGGCTCGATTTCACGCGCAAAGAGATGACCCTCGTGGGATCGCGCGCCAGCACGCAGTGCTTTCCCGAGGCGCTCGCCTTGCTGTCAAGCGGCGCGTTGCGCTATCCCGAAGTCGCAAGTTCGTTCAGCTTGTGGGATGCGCCGCGCGTCTTCGCTGAGATGGATGCGGCGACGGGGAGGTATCACAAAGGTGTGCTGACGCTGGATTGAGCCGCGAGCGATTCCGGCGCCAGCCAGCGATCCAGCGCCGCCACGAGCATCGGGAGCCTAATGGGCTTGGAGATGTAATCATCCATGCCAGCCTCCAAACAGCGCTCGCGATCGCCTTGCATGGCGTTGGCGGTCAATGCGACAATCGGCACGCGGGCGCGGTGCGGTTCAGCCAATTCGCGTTCGCGCAACGCCCGGCTCGCCTCAAAGCCGTCCATGTCAGGCATCAGGCAATCCATCAATACCAGATCGTAGCGCGTATGCGCCGCCATCTGCAGCACCTGATGTCCGTTTGCGGCGATATCCACCTGACAACCCAGGTTCTCAAGCATGCGCCGGGCAAGTTTTTGGTTCACCGTGTTGTCTTCCGCCAGCAGCACGCGTCCGCGCTTTACATTGTTCTTCGGCTGTGGCGCTTGGGTGGCCGGCGACTCGTCGGCGCGTTCACGAGGCGCAACATCGCCCCTTAGGCTCGCTGCATGTTGTTCACAGGCTGATTCGATGGCTTCACGCAACAGCGCCGGGCGCGTCAACGGCTTTGACAGCACGGCCGCAAAGCTGGCCGATCGCAAAGCCGATCGATCGCCAGGCGTGACAGCCGAGCTGAACAGAATCATCGGCATGCCGCGCAAGCCGGGATCGCCGTCCACTTCCTGGGCAAACCTTTCTCCATCCATCTCCGGCATCAAATGGTCGACGATGGCGACGTCGTAGGGCCGCTGTTGCGCGTGTGCGTCGCGCAGCAGCTGCAGCGCCTGGGCGCCGCTGGCTGCCAGCGAAAACTCATAACCCCATCCGGTCAGCACATGCTGCAACACATTTCGGTTGACTTCCAGATCATCCACCACAAGCACGCGCATGGGCGTTGGACTGTCCTGCGCCGTTGGCGCTGCAACCGGCGGCGGCAACTCTGCAGCAAGCGGCACAGTGAACCAAAATGTGGCGCCCGCGCCGCTTGCGCTCTCAAAGCTGATCTGGCCGCCCATGTGCTCGATCAGCTGTTTGCTGATCGCCAGGCCCAAACCTGTGCCGCCATATTTCCGAGTGGTTGAGCCGTCGGCCTGCGTGAATTTTTGAAACAGCAAATGATGCTGTTCAGGCGCGATGCCGATGCCGGTGTCCGTGACGGCGACGCGCGCAAATGCCGGCTCGTGGTCACGCGCGGGCGATGTGGTGAGCGTGACTTGAACATGGCCGGCGTGGGTGAACTTCACCGCGTTGCCGATCAGGTTGAGCAGCACCTGCCGCACCCGGCCAGGATCGCCGATCGCTGCAATCGGCTGCGGGTTTGCCACCAAAGCGAGTTCGAGGCCTTTGGCCGCAGCTTGCGCGGCGACCAATTCGATAACATCGGCGCACACCGCGTGAATGTCAAACGCGCATGACTCCATCGAAAGCTTTCCGGCTTCGATTTTGGAATAGTCCAGGATGTCGTTGATCAACGTCAATAGCGATTCGCCACTCGTCCTGATGGTATGCACGAAATCTTGCTGTTCGCTGGTGAGCGCCGTTTCGGTCAGCAGGTTAGCGAAACCGATGACGCCGTTCATGGGCGTGCGGATTTCATGACTCATAGCTGCCAAAAAGTTGCTTTTGGCGACGCTTGCGGCGTTGGCCGCATTTGCGAGGCGTTCGGCTTCGGCCGCAGTTGCGCGCAAGTTCGCTTCCGTACTTACGCGCACCTCAAGCTCCTGCCGCAATCGCGCGGACAACTGCGCGTTGTCATTCAATGCCACGATCTGCCTGACCATGACCAGCGCGACAATTGACGCCACACCCAACGCCATGGCTCGAAACAGCAGGCTGCCGTCTGCCTGCGGCTGATCGTGCGCCCACAGCAAAAGCCAGAAAGCGACGGCCACCCACAAATAGGGCAGCACGCGAACCCAGGCACGCGATGGGGCGCCGCTCTTTTGCTTTTCCGAGGAACCGGGCGCGCCAATCGTTGCGCGCGCTGACCGCCATTGCAGGAGACCGGCTATCGTGATCAGGCACGTCGCAAGGCTTAGCAACAGATCCACAGGACTTCCGCTCGTGTATGCGTCTTGCAACGACAGGTAGTTGAACTGCGCGTCCCCGAGCACGAGCAGGGCGGCGCTTACGGTCAGGATCAGCAGCGGCCGTTGACGCGCGCCGCCGTCTGAGCGAAACATGGCCGCTGCCGCGCCCCACAACAGGACCAGATCCAAAGCGGGGTAGGCGAGTGTTACACAAAGTTCGAGCGGGGCAGTTTCCGCGCCGCCGGCGATGATGGGGTCAAACAGCAGCGCCCACAATAGCATCACGCTGGCAATCATGACGATGCCCATATCGACAAACAGTTGCAGTCGTTGACCCGATGTGATCGGGCGCGTCGGCAGCAAAAGCAAGCCGGCGACGAATGGCGGGTAGTAGGCCAGATAGGGTATGTCCGCGAGCGATGGAAAGGGGTCCAGCGCCAGCACGCTTTCAATGACCGTCCAGATTCCGTTGGCCAGGCCGTAAGACAGCATGGCGGCGGCCATCAATCCCCAGGCCAGCCCGGCTCGGCGATTGCCAGGCGCTGACGCGCGTGCGGCGAGCAGAAGCGCCGACGCTGAAACCAGGCATTCGATGGTCTGCAGCAGGTTAAAGCTGAAGGTGCGTTCCCAGGATTCGGCTCCCCACAGAATGAGCGCGAGATCGCTGGCAAACAGCGCGCAGGCTAAGGCGAGCAAGACCGCAAAAACCCGCGGCCGGGATGGCACAGCTTTGGAAATGTGCGCGGTCGCTGTAACGCTGGACATGGTGAAACGACGTGTGCAAACATCGTAGGCCGCGCAGCGTGGTATTGCATACGAGGATGGGAGGGGATTTGTTCAGACACTTGGATGCGGCCGCCATTAGGATGACCTGCGGCGCAGGGCTTTTTGTTTACGGGCTGGGGCTGCAGGGCTGAATGGGCGATGCACCGTTACACGAAAAGGAGCTTGGACGTTCGACGACTGAGCGAGCTTTTTGAAAGGTGGATTGAGCTTCGCCGATCAGCTCAAGATTGCGCCGCCAGCGCGTGCGTACGAGCTTGCAAAATCCGATCCCTGTGCTATGGTTTCGGAGCAAGCCGCCGACGAGTTGTCAAAAGAGTCAATGACCCAGCCGCGCCTGAAAACGCGCGAAGGGAGGCAGATTTGAGAATACGAGTCGCAGTTTCATACCCTGCTGATCGTCTAACTCGAACGCGACGACGGGGCGTGCACTGGCCGGGTCGCTTGCACATTTCGTGCTGAACCCCGATTGCCGTAG
>JANMNW010000142.1:0-13523 GCA_031368515.1 Chloroflexota bacterium | reverse complement strand
ATTGTCATGGAATCTATTTCGCAGGCTACCGATGCTCGTGACGGAGCGCGACAGCTGCTGGAGTTGAAAGTGATTGCCTCGCTTTCCGAAGCACTCTTGTCGTCCGCTGCCAGCAACTATGTCGATCAGAAGGTTTCGGACGCCGAACGCGCTGCCGGGCGCATAGCCTCCGCGCGCATCAGCGAGCTGATGTTCAA
The DNA here is from genome assembly GCA_031368515.1 of Chloroflexota bacterium. GTDB lineage: Bacteria > Chloroflexota > Anaerolineae > J036 > Brachytrichaceae > CANJQH01. Next base: position 13,326 of record JANMNW010000142.1, on the reverse strand, counting down.
CGATTACGTGCAGGCGGCCATGCAGCTTGCGATTACGGGCAGCTTCGCCGCATCTGCTGAAGTGTTTTTTGACCGTATCGATCTGCTTGTGGCGCGCGGCGAAGCCGATGCGGCTGTGGTCGTCATGGACGAAGCGCTGACTGCTGCGCGCAGCCAGGCGGCCGACGCCGTCGGGCTGTATAAAGTGCTTGCGGTTCGCGGCGAGCTGCTGCTGTATGGCAATCAGGATGCCGAGGCGGAACGTTCGCTGCGCGAAGCGCTCAGCCTTGCCCGTCCGGCTGAACGGCGGGCGCGAACCGCCGCGGTGCTGGCGCAGTTGATGCTGCGGCGCGGTCAGGCGGCTGAAGCGCTGGAGCTGACCTCGTTGGCGCTTGAATCGTTGACCGCGCTCGACACGCTGCTGCTGTCTAAAACCAGCGCCATTCAGGCGCAGGCGCTGGCGCAGCTGTCGCAACTGGAAGGCGCGGCAGAGAAGGCCGAACGCGCCCTGTGGCTCGCCGATGCGCTGGGCCATGTGTCGCACGATTTGGGCGACGATGCGCGGGCGATTGCCGACAACGTGCTCGGCCAGGTGCACAAACAGCGCGCGCATCCTCAGCTGGCGCTCTTTCACTTTGATCGCGCCGCCCACGCCGCAACACGGCTGCGCACGCGCCATCAGTTGTGCCTGGCCAAGGTCAGCTCGGCCTATTTGTATCTGGACCTTGGCATGCCGGACATGGCCGAATCCAACGCCGCTGCGGCGCTCTCGCACGCGCGCGAACTGGGCGATGGCAAGCTGGCGGCGCGCATGAGCCAGCTGCTGGGGCTGATTCACTATTACGCCGGGCGATTGGATATGGCGGAACGATCGACCACGGAGTCGATCGAGCTGCGCCGGCGGCTGGTTGATCATGGCGGGTTTATCGCATCCTATGCCCAGAGGGTGCGCGTGCGGGTGGATGCGGGCGAGGTGCAGCGCGCCTATGATCTGGCCATGCGGCTGGCCGATGAAACGCGGCATATGACTGAGCCTGTCTGGCGCGCTGGCGCGCTGGACACGCTGGCCTGGGCCAACATGGCGCGCGGTGAGCTGGCGGCGGCGCACACGTCATTTGACGAACTGCATCGCATGATCGTCGTCATGAAGCATCCGACGCTGGGCGCCATCGTGCGCAACCACGATGCGCTATTCTCCTTGTTGCGCGGGTTGCCGATTGACGCGCTGAAGTCCGTCTCCACGCCGCACTCGTCGGCGGCCGGACACGAGGTTGAATGGGAGCGGCGCTTGATTGAGGCGCTGTCGACCGTGGCGATGGGCAATCAAGTCGGCGGCGTCAAAATGCTGTCGCGCATCGAGCAGGTGGCGTCGGTCGACGGCTTTGGTCGTTTTAGCCGGCTGGCGCGCGGCGCGCGGGAAGCGCTGGATGTGTCCGGCCCCATCGAGATCGGCCGGCTGTATTTTGGTGCTCCTCAGGCAAAAAGCCCGGCGGCGCATGTGACCAAGCCGCAGGTCCAGCGCGTGGCGATATAGCTAGAAGTCGTAGTCGATCGACCAGTCCAGAGTTTGGCCAAACGCCACCGTGCGCTCCAGGAAGGGCTCCCACGAGAACGTGCGCGGATTGCCCCAAATTGGAAAGAAGTCCGGTGCATAGCTGCACGTCGCGGTGACCAGCCCAAGTTTTGGGTGCTTTTGCTGCACGATCAATTTTTCAGTGCCGGCGTGGTCGAGCGCCTGATAGAAGCCCTCTTTCCACGGCCAGCTGCGCCGACCGATAAAGCCGCTGGGCTCAAGCACATAGCCCGGATTTTCCGGCATGTGCGTTTCAATGTTTAGCTTGATCAGTTCGCTGTCGACGCCGTTTTCCAACTGTGGATAGAACGGGTGGGGGAACCAGCGCACGGGGACGGGCGCGCGGCCGCTGTTGTGCAGTTTGCTCGATGAGCGCACAGTGCGGCCCGAAAGGCTGATGCGCCGAGTAAGGTCGAAGCGCCAGTCGCGGTGTTGCTGAGTGACGGCAAAGACGATCGAGTCGGCGCCGCGAGTCACCAGCCACGGCGCATGCGCCGTGACCGTGTTGTTGCGCAACTCACACAAGCCGATGCCGATGATCAAAGCAGCATCGCCGTCTTCGGGAGTGCGCAACGGGCTCAGGTTGAACGCATCGGGGATGCCCTGACCGTCGAACACGTTGAACGAGGCGGGGTAGGTGGGGCCGCTGAGCAAGTCGCCCAGGCGGGCGTCAACGATTTGGAAGATGTATCCACCGGTGCAATAGCGGGTGCCAAAGCGTGTCTTGTCGGCCGAATCTGCCGGGTCCAGCAATTGGACCGTGAGCTGGTTGTTAGAGAGCGCAAGCATCGGTGCATTGTAGACATCCGGGCGAAAACTGTACAGTTTTCATCTGGAACATAACTCTGCCTAAAAGTGTCATTTTTACGCTATGGATTGACAGTTACGCCTGAAACGCTACTATGAAACCGTTTCCAATTGGTTGGAACCGGTACCATTTTTATGACAATCACCATCCGTGATGTGGCGAAAAGAGCAGGCGTTGGCGTGGCCACGGTCAGCCGTGTGATCAACGAAAGCGAACTGGTTAGCGAGGCGACCCGCGAAACGGTCAAGCGCGCCATCGCGGAGCTGAACTATGTGCCCAACCACACAGCCCGCCGGCTTTCTCTGGGCCGCACCATGGCCATCGGTGTGATGGTGCCATTCTTTACCCGGCCGTCCGCTGTCGAACGTCTGCGCGGCATTTCCGACGTCTTTGAGGGCACCAGCTTCAACCTTGTGGTCTACAGCATCGAATCCCTGCGCCGGCGCGAACAATACTTCCGCGAAGTGCCGCGCGGCGACCGGGTGGACGGCGTGATCGTTATCTCAATGTCGCCCAGCGCCGACGACGTTCGCGCGCTGACGCACTCCAGCCTGCCGGTCATCCTGCTGGATGCCGAACATTCGAGCTTTATCTCCATGCTGGAGGATAGCGCCCACGGCGGCGCACTTGCCACGCAACACTTGGTCGGGCTCGGACACCGCCGCATCGCCTTTATCGGCGGCCCGTTTGTCGATCCGTTCAACTTTGCGCGCACCCCAAGCACCAAACGCCTGGAGGGATACAGGCAGACGCTGACCGACGCCGGCCTGCCCATTCATGATGCCTTCCTTGGCGTCGATCCAAACGAAATGATCGGCACCCACAGCATCACCGCCGCGCGCGAGCTCACCATGCGAATGATGCGGCTGGCCGAGCCGCCTACCGGCATCATCACCGCCAGCGACACGCACGCGTTTGGTGTGATGCAAGCAGCCCGCGAACTGGGGCTGCACGTTCCCGGCGATCTGTCTGTGGTCGGCTACGACGATATCGAAACAGCCAGTTACGTTGAACTTACCACCGTGAGTCAGTCGTTATACGACTCCGGCAAACGCAGCGCCGAACGCATGCTGCAATTGCTTCAAGGCGGCGATCGCACACCCACGTTTGAGCGCCTGCCGCTCGATCTGGTGCAACGCAAGACCACCGCCATGCCGGCCACCTCGCATCAGGAGGTGATGACACGACAGCCGTGATTTGGTCGTCTCAGGCGCACCCCGCCCGTTCCGTTCAATGCGCAGTTTTACCTGCAGTATTTCGCCAACCGCAATTTTGGCTATGGCTCGGCCATCGCCATCGTGCCGCTGCAAACCGCGATGATCCCGATGCTTCGCCCTTCACGATGTTTACGCGATTGATCCTGCCGTTGTCGGTGCCTGCGCTGGCCTCGTTTGCCATCTTCCAGTTTATGTGGGTGTGGAACGACTATTTGGTGGCATTGATCTTCCTGGGCGGTTCGCCCGCCGTGCGGGTGATGACGCAACGCCTGGCCGACATGGTGGGCACGCGCGGCCAGGACTGGCACTTGCTCACCTCGGGCGCGTTTATCACCATGATCGTACCGCTGGTTGTTTTCTTCAGCCTGCAGCGCTACTTTAGCCTGCAGCGCTACTTTGTGCGCGGGTTGATGGCGGGAAGCGTCAAGGGCTAGCGCAGAAAACCGCATGTCTATCATGTCCTACGAACCCGTCCTATCCCGTATTGCCAGCCTGTGGCCGCAGCTGATTCGCGAGAACAAGACCGATTCCGGCACGCTGATAGGCCTGCCGAAACCGTATGTTGTTCCTTGCGCATCGGGTCAGAATGGCATGTTCCAGGAAATGTATTACTGGGACAGCTTTTTCATCTCGCTTGGCCTGCACGACACGCCCCACGCCGGCTTGATCGTTGACATGGCAGACAATATGGCTGCGTTGATCGAGCGTTTTGGCATGATCCCCAATGGATCGCGCTACTACTTTCTTTCGCGCAGCCAGCCGCCGCTGTTTGTTCATCAGGTGCTGGAAGCGGCGATGGTCAAGCGCGCGCGCGGCGACACCGATCTCGGCGCATGGACCAAGCGCATGCTTGACATGGCCGAGCGCGAACATCGCACAGTATGGCTGGGCAAGGCGCAGCCGCATCATCGCCTGGTGTATCGCGGCCTGTCGCGCTACTTCGACATCAACTATCTCGACATTTTGGCATCGTGCGAAAGCGGTTGGGATCATTCGACGCGCTGCGATGACGCATGGCTTGATCATCTGCCCGTCGATCTGAACAGCATCCTGTATGCGCGGGAGGCGGCCATGGCAGGCCTGGCCGAGGCACTCGGGCAGCCCGAACGCCAAACGCTATGGACTGCAATGGCTGAGTCCCGCATGGCTAGGCTTGATGAGCTCATGTGGGATGAAGCGGCAGGCTTCTTCTTTGATTACAACTGGCGCGAACAGCGGCGCAACCCGCATTCCTCGCTGGCTGGTTTCTTTCCATTGTGGGCAGGTTGGGCCACGGCCGAACAAGCCCGGCGGGCGGTAAATGAGTGGCTGCCGCGATTTCTGCAGCCCGGCGGTCTTGTCACCACGCTGCAGTCCGCTCCCGATAAGCAATGGGCCTGGCCCAATGGTTGGGCGCCATTGCAGTGGATCGTTGCCGCTGGACTCGATTCGTATGGCTATGCCATCGAGGCAGCTGAAGTGCGCCGGCGCTGGGTGCAACGGTGTGCGAGCGTGTTTGAGCAAACCGGCGCGCTGTGGGAAAAATACAACGTGGTAGATATTGACGTCTCTGCGAATACAAGCGTTGAAGCTGGCGTCTATGGACAACTGCAGGGGTTTGGCTGGACCAATGGCGTCTTCGTGGATTTTTGTAGCCAGGGATTCTGATGTGACCACACTGAACTCGATTTTGACCGCCATCGCGGACAAGCTGCTCATCAAGCAGACGTCGAAAGACTGGCACACTTTTGCACGGCATATCGAAACACATGGCGCGCACCTGTGCGCATTGTTCTATTCACTGTACGGCGGGCGTGAGGACTTCGAGCAGCAGTTTGCCGATCTGCTGACGATGGCCGCGGGTTCGTGGCTCGAACGCTCGCCGGAGCTAAAAAAGCTGGACGCCGAGCGCGAAGCCAACCCGCGCTGGTTCCAGTCCGAGAAGATGCTGGGCGGCATCGCCTACGTCGATTTGTTCGCAGGCGACCTGGACGGCATTCGCGCCAGACTGCCGTACTTCAAGGAGCTTGGGCTCACGTATCTGCACCTGATGCCGCTGTTTAAGGCGCCTGAGGGCAACAGTGACGGCGGTTATGCGGTCAGCAGCTATCGCGCGGTCAACCCGGCTATGGGCACGATGGCGCAGCTGCGCGATTTGGCTGGCGAGCTGCGCGAAGCGGGCATCAGCCTGTGCCTGGATTTCATCTTCAACCACACCAGCGACGAACACGAATGGGCCAGGCGCGCACTGGCCGGTGACGGTCGTTTTCGCGACTACTATCTATTTTTGCCGCGCGCCGAAGCGGATCGCTACGATCCTTATTTGCGCGAGATCTTTCCCGATCAGCATCCTGGCGCATTCACGCCGCTCAGCCGTTGGACGGCCCCGGCTGAGCAGTCGCTGACTGCCAACCGCACACTGGACACTGATCTATGGGTCTGGACAACTTTTAACTCCTTTCAACTCGATTTGCGCTATGAGAATCCTGCCGTCTTTGTTGCAATGGCAAGGGAGATGCTCTTTATCGCCAATCTCGGCGTCGACGTGTTGCGCATGGACGCGGTGGCGTTTATCTGGAAGCAACTCGGCACCGCCTGCGAAAATCTGCCCGAGGCGCACACGCTGATCCAGGCCTTCAACGCCGTGGCGCGCATTGCCGCGCCGTCGCTGCTGTTCAAGAGTGAGGCGATCGTGCATCCCGACGACGTGGCCAAATACATTCGGCCGGATGAGTGCCAGATCAGCTACAACCCGCTGCTCCTGGCGCTGCTGTGGAACACGCTGGCCACGCGCGAGGTGAACCTGCTCAACGAGGCAATCCGCTCGCGCAGCCAGATCCACGCCGATTGCGCCTGGGTCAACTATGTGCGCTGCCACGACGACATCGGCTGGACGTTCTCCGACGAAGACGCCGCGCGCTTTGGCATCAACGGCTTCGATCACCGGCGCTTTTTGAACAGCTTCTACACCGGCCGCTTTGACGGCAGCTTCGCCAAGGGCTTGCCGTTTCAGGAGAATCCCAAAACCGGCGATTGCCGCATCAGCGGCATGTGCGCATCGCTGGCCGGGCTAGAGCAGGCGCTCGAACTCGGCGACGGGTTGTTGATCGAGCACGCCATCCGGCGCATCCTGCTGGTGCACGGCATCGCCATGAGCTACGGCGGCATCCCGCTGATCTATCTTAACGACGAGATCGGCATGCTCAACGATTACGACTACCAGCGTGATCCGGCCAAGGCTGGCGACAGCCGCTGGGCGCACCGGCCGGCGCGCGATTGGGCCGCGTCCGAGCGCCGCCATGATCCGGCTTCGGTGCAGGGCCGGATTTTCGCCGGGCTGATGCACATGGCGGCCATGCGCAGGCAGGAGCCGGCGCTTGCTACGCGCGTGGAGACGCTGGACTCGGGCAACCCGCACGTGCTGGCGTTTGCGCACTACCACACGACCGGGCCATTGGTGGTGTTGGCCAACTTCAGCGAACAGCCGCAACGCATCGCGGAGGACGTGCTGCACCGGCAAGGTTTGAACTGGCCTGCGCGCGATTTGATCTCCGGCCAGCACGTGCTGCCCGCCGAAGGCCTGGCGCTTTCCCCCTATCAGCTGGCTTGGTTGCGAACTTGAGACCAAGTCGGCCCGCTGTGAGACCGATGCCGGTTCTGTCGACCCTACCGTGTAAGGCGGAGGGAAGACATGAAAAACTACACACTTTTCCGCGCCGCAAGCGCGCTGATCGTCGCGCTGAGCGCGTCGATAGCCGCCTATGGCGCACAGATTCCGGCACCGGCCCGAGCGGCAGGTCGCGCCTCGCCAATGGCTGTCATCGTGGTGAACACCACGGCCGATGAGAACGCGGCAAATGCCGCCTGTTCGTTGCGCGAGGCGATCGTCGCCTCGAACACCAATGCGGCCTACAAGGGCTGCGCCGCCGGGCAGGCGGCGCCTTTGTTTGACCAGATTGTCATCGACAGCGGCGTGAACTCGATCACGCTTGGGCCGACGCCGCTGCCAGCCATTTCAGGCGGCTATGTCGTGCTTTCGACGGAAGATGCTCCTGGCTCAGGGTTGCCCGACCGCACAGCGTTGAGCGGCAGCGGCCTTTCGGTGGGAGACGATCTTCTGACGATCGCCAGCAGCCGCGTGTCGGTGAGCGGCATGATGTTTGTCAATGTTCCGGAATCGGGTTCCGGCATCAAGGTTGCGGCCGGTTCGGCCATTGCCATCTCTGGCAACAACTTCGGTGTGGGCGCGTCGTTTGCCACCTGTCAAACCGAAATCGACAGCGTGGGGATATTCATCGAAGCGGCTGTCGATGACGGCGGCGGCGCAAATCCGTCGGTGCATATCTACAACAACACAATTGGCTGCATGGGGCGCTACGGCGGGCTGATCGAAGGCGCCGATGACGTGCTGTTGGGGGATGAGGACCCTGCCGCCGCGCCCAACTGGATCGGCACAACCAGCGGCGGGTTTGCGTTGCCGAACCAATCCGGCGTGGGCGTCGGGCGTGGCGCGCAAAACAATCGCATTGTCAACAATGTCATCGCGGGCAATACCGAGCACGGCATTCTGATGCGCGGCAAGGGCGTGGCGGCGACGCCGGACACGCGCGGAAACGTCATTGCGGGCAATCGGATTGGCGTGTTGCGCAACGGCGCACCGCAGCCCAACGGCAGCGATGGCGTGATTTTGCTGGAAGGCGCGACGCAAAACACCATCGGCGGCGCGAGCGACGCCGATCGCAACGTCATCTCGGCGAATGGACTCAACGGCGTGAACCTTGTTCACGGCGATGCCAACAGCGTGCTGGGCAATTACATTGGCACCAACATCTCGGGCACGGCGACATTGGGCCATCAACTTGCCGGAGTGTCGATGCTCGCGGGAAGCGGCAACGTGATCGGCTGCACCCAAGCCTGCCCAGGCGTGGTGAGCGGCAATGTGATTGGCGGCAATACAACCGGGGTGCGCATGGTCGGCGGCGTCGATCACAAAATCGTGGGTAACCAGATCGGATTTCAACTTGTGCTTAAGGAGGCGGCCATCCTGCTGCCTAACAGCGGCGCCGGCATTGAAATCAGCGGCGCGACGACCGGACTGCAGCTTGGTGATCCCGGCGTGGCGCATCGCGGCAACTTTGTCGGCTACAACGGCCAGGGCATTCTTCTGCACGGCAGCGGCGTGCAAAACAGCGTGCTGGTTGACAATGTTGTGCTGCGCAATATTGCCGACGGCCTGGTGATCGGCGCGAATGCGAGCGGCACGCAGATTGGCGGCGCAAACTCGGAAAATCTCTTTTCTGAAAATGGCACCGGCATTCTGATTCGCGAAGGCGCCACCGGCACGCGCATCCAGAACGCCATTGTTCGCAACAACACGGGCTACGGGGTGTTGTTCGCCGAAGGCGCGATCGGAAACGTGGTCAGCAACACGCAAATCTATGGCAACGGCGCGATGGGCATCGGGCGCATGGCGGACAGCCCGAAAAACGACTGGTCGGAGCTCTCGGTCTACAACAACGGGCAGTTGGGCATCGACACGGAGATCACACCGACGCTCGCGTTCTCCGGGTCTATCAACGTTCCGCCGGCATGGATTGCCGCGGTGGAGAAAACCGATCCGCTTAGCGTGACTGTGAGCGGTGTGGCGCCCGCCAATCCGGTGGGACCATCGCTGATCGGCTATCGCGTGGAGCTGTATAGAACCGCGTTTGATCCAAGCGGCTATGGCGAGTGCAAGATCTATCTCGGCAGCGATGCGCCGGACAGAAACAGCCGCTGGAGCATTGCCTACGCGGACAGCAATGCGCCGGGCTGCTACACCGTGGTGCTGCGCACCCGCGGCGCTGCGACGTGGAGCGCGTCCGAGTTCAGCGCGACCAGTTGCACGTTGCGCTTGCCATTGCTGATGCGGGAGAGCGGCGGGTAGTCGGTCGAGACGGTGACGACGATGAGCGAGCGGCGACAGCTGGATCTGTCGCCGCTCGTCTTTTTCATGCCAGAACATTTGAGCGATACAATCGCCGCATGGCCAAAAAGTCGCCTTCAAAAGGCCGGTCGGACCGGCAAATCGCGCTGGATCCGGCTGAACGCGCAGCGCAACTGCGGGCGGAGTTGAACGAACACAGCTATCGCTATCACGTGCTGGACGATCCCACGATCAGCGACGTGGAATATGACAGACTGCTCGTTGAACTGCGCGCGTTGGAGGCTGAGCGTCCGGAGCTGATCACGGCCGATTCGCCCACGCAACGTGTCGGCGCACCCGCGGCCGAAGGCTTTGCCAAGGTCAAGCACCCGCGCCCGATTTTGTCGCTGTCCAATGCGTTTGACGCCGATGATGTGCGCGCCTGGCGCGACCGGCTGGCCAAGTACGCTGAGTCGCGCGCGACAGAGATGCCATCTCTTAAAGCCATGGCATCTGTTGACCTGAGCTACGTCGTCGAGCCCAAGATCGACGGCCTGACCGTGGTGCTGACCTATGAAAACGGCGTTTTTGTGCAGGGCGCCACGCGCGGCGACGGCACTGTGGGCGAAGACATTACCGCCAATTTGCGAACCCTGAAAAGCGTGCCGCTGGCACTGCGCACAGCGCCAGCCAGGAGGCTTATCGTGCGCGGCGAGGCGTTTGTGCCGCTGGCTGATTTTTCAAAGATGAACGCGCAGTTGCAAGTGGCGGGTGAAAAAACATTTGCCAACCCTCGCAATTTTGCGGCTGGGGCGCTGCGCCAGATCGATCCGGCGCTGACGGCCAAGCGCCCGTTGACCGCCTATTTTTACGGCATCGTCTCGGCCGAAGGCTACGATCTGCCGGCAACCCAATGGGACACGCTGCAGTGGCTCAAGCAGTTGGGCTTTCCGGTGAGCGATATTTCGAAACGCTTTACCGATTTGGAAAAAGCCATCGCGTATTGCGATCGCTACGCCGGCAAGCGCGACAGTCTGCCGTTCGAAGTCGATGGCATGGTGATCAAGATCGACAACCTGGCGCTGGCCGAGGCGCTTGGCTATGTTGGCAAAGATCCCCGCGGCGCGCTGGCGGTCAAGTTTCCGGCGCGCGAGGCGACCACGGTGCTGCGTGATGTGGCGATCAGCATCGGCCGCACGGGCAACATCACACCGGCGGCGGTGCTCGATCCAGTGCAGATCGGCGGCACCACCATCGTCAATGCCACGCTGCACAATTTCGACGATATCGCGCGCAAGGACATTCGCATCGGCGATCGGGTGATGGTCAAGCGCGCGGGCGATGTGATTCCATATGTGGCGGGACCCGTGATAGCGGCGCGCACCGGCGCGGAGAAGGCGATCATGCCTCCCACGCACTGTCCGTTTTGCGGCACGGAACTGGTGCGGCGCGAAGGCGAGGTGGCGCTGTATTGTTTGAACGACGAATGCCCGGGCAAGGTCGATCGCGCGATGCAGCACTTTGTCAGCCGGGGCGCGATGGACATTGAAGGGCTGGGCGAAAAGATCGTGGCCCAACTGATTGAGGCCGGGCTGATCGCCGATGTGGCCGACATCTATGCGTTGACGAATGAGCAACTTTTGACGCTTGAGAAATTTGCGGAGAAGAAGGCCGAGAACCTGCTGGCCGCGATTGCCGCGTCCAGGCAGCGGCCGCTGGAGCGCTTGTTGATTGGCCTGGGCATCCGGCACGTGGGCGAGGTGGCGGCGCGCGCGCTGGCGCGTTACTACGGCAGCATCGACGCCGTGTTGGCGGCCAATCTTGAGGATATCCAACAGATCGATGGCGTGGGGCCGACGATTGCCGAGAGCATCGTGGCCTGGGCCGGCCGCGAGAGCACGCGGGCGCTTGTGGCGAAGTTGCAGGCGGCGGGAGTCAATCCGACACAAGAGGTCGTGCGCGCGGCGCCGGCCGCTCCTGACGGTCCGTTCGCGGGCAAGGTGTTTGTGATCACCGGGGCGCTGTCGCAGTCGCGCGAGGAGATCGCGGCGTGGATCGAAGCGCGCGGCGGCAAGGTGACCGACAGCGTGAGCAAGAAGACGAATTATGTCGTAGTCGGCGAGGCGCCAGGGCAGTCGAAGGTGACGAAGGCGACGCAATTGGGAATTCCAATGATCGGCGAGGACGAGCTGAGAAACCTGAGCCCTGAAAGTTCTTGACCTTTCAGGTCTCAGCTTTCCCTCCGCCAAAATGCGCATTGCTAAGCGGCGTCTGTGCGCAGGATCATTATTTACAATACAGACGCGGCCAGCCTCATACGCCGACCGCAGGATGTCATGGCAAACGTCACTCACGCAACCGTCCACGTCTTTAACGGCGAAGAGCTCGGCGACACGCCTCATGCCTCCGTGCATATCCTTGGCAAGCGCGGACCCCGCAGCGGCGAATCGTTGATGGTCTTTCTCGATCTGCCGGCCGCATCCGCGCAAATGTGCAGCGACATCACACGAGCGCTCACCGACGGCTATTCGCGCGCGCCGGGCGGCGTCACTTCCGCGCTGCGCCTGGCTATAAAGCTCGCCAGCGACCGTGTGCTCAGCATCAACAGAGGCGCCACTCCCACTCAACGCCTTGAAGGCTCCATTTCTTGCGCCGTCGTCACCGACGAGAGCGTGGTGATCGCCCAATGTGGCCCCGCCATCGCGTATGTGCGCACGACCAGCGGCGCTTTCGAACGCATTGATCCGCAGGGCGTCGCCGCGCAACAGGTCGTTGGCGTCACCACAACCATTGATGTCAGCTTCGACAACGTGGCGCACCAACCCGGCTCGACCTATTTGCTCACCGGCGATCGGTCCTTTCCGGGCCAGAACGATGGCTTGGTCAATGTGTGCATGAGCAAGGGCGATCCGCGCATGGTGGCGGGCTATCTGAATGCCAATGTCAAACAGGGGCGCATGACCGGCGTGGTGTTTGGGTTGCCTGTGCGTGAAAAAGGCGGGAAGACTGAAGCGCCGCGCGAGCCAATCATCGAAGCGCCGCGCCGTCGGCCTGATCCGGAACCTGCAGCGGAGGCCATTCCCGTCGAACGGGGCGGCCGGGCCGCGCGAGCCGCGGCCGCTAGCAGCGGCGCCGACATCGGCGGCAGCATGCGGTCGGGCTTGAACCAGGCCGGTCAGTCGATCAAGCGCAGCCTGGCGTCGTTTGGCGGCAAAATGCTTCCCGATACCGCGCCGCTTGAGGACAAAGCGCAGCGTTCAAAAACCGCGTTGTTCGCATTGGTCGCAACGGCGGTGATTCTGCCCATCCTGATCGTGTCGGTCGTCATTCCACTCTACTATCAGTACAGCGGCGAAGCGGAGCGGCGCGAAACCCAGCGCGGGTTGGATGCGCTGGTGTCATCCGCGCGCGCATCGTCCGCGCCGGCTGATGTGAAAACCAATTGGTCGTCGGTGCTGCAACAGCTTACCGCTTACAACGCCAAATACCCGGAGGACGTAGCGCGCTACGCAGAAGCCAAAGGCCAGGCGCGCGCGCAACTGGATGGCTTGAGCAAGATTGTGCGCGTGGGCGTCAGCCCGATCGTGCAATTTGAAGCCGCCGGCCGACGGCGCATCGCCGCGTCGGCGCTTGGCGTCTATGTGCTCAACCTCGACACGAGTTCGGCCGACTATCTGGCCCTGAACGACGATCGCACGTCCTTGAGCGGCAAGCCAGCGTCGTTGTCCTTTGTCGGCGGTGTGAGCGGCAGCCTGGTGCTGGCCGACGTGGCCTGGGCCACAAACACCGGCTCGCGCTGGCGCACCGAAGGCGCGCTGCTCTTTGGCCCGGCCAATGTGTATGAATACAGCTCGGCCACCGGCCG
>JANMNW010000136.1:0-18991 GCA_031368515.1 Chloroflexota bacterium | reverse complement strand
CGATACAAACTCTTGAGCCGCTCTCTGCGCGTCCTGCCTGCGGCTGTTCTTTGCTACAATACGGGCTCCAGGAGAGATGCCAGAGTGGTTGATCGGGGCGGTCTCGAAAACCGTTGTGGGTCGTAAGGCTCACCGTGAGTTCGAATCTCACTCTCTCCGCTTGAACGTATGAAAGTGCAGAGCAATTGCGGAAGATTCCGGTTTGCTTTGCACTTTTGTTTTTTACAGCCATGTCTGCGCGATGTGTCGACTGCCTGAATGAAGCGATCGAACGCTGTGAAGTGACCGGCGTGCCGCTGTGTGCCGAGCACTTGTGGTACGGCGACGACGGTCGGCGCGTCAGCGAGCGGGTGGCGCGGCAGATGGAGGCGCGCGGCGAAGGCGTGCAAGGGCCGCAGCGCTATCTCGCTCAACTCGGCTCTGCATTGGCCCTGCCGCGCTTGCCTCTAGCGCCGCCGCCCAGTATTACAGTTCAGCGCAACGGCTATGACATGATGGCGCTGATAGCGTTGATTACCGGTGTGATCTCGCTGGCCGGATGCGGCGGCATTGCGCTCGCAGTCTGCATTCCGCCGCTGCCAATCATGCCGCTTATCTTTGGCGTGATTGGTTTGGCAGGTGCGAAAAATGCCACCCTGCCAGCGCAGGCGCGCGCGTTTTCATGGGTGGGCGTCATCGCTGGCGCTCTGTTCATGCTGATTGCCGTGGGGGTCATGCTTCTGGTGGTTGTGGTGGGAGCAGGGCCGCTGCTGCCGACGCTGTATACGCCGGTGCCGCCAGCGGTTACCGCAGTGCCCTGAGGCCGATTGCGCTTTCGGCCGAATTCGCTGCCTGAGGAAGTCTCAGGATGCTTTCGGCCGAATTGTTCTGCATGCCAGCCAGCGGTCACTATCGCCGAAACCGCAGATGCGCCCGCGACACTTCCACAGGCATGTCTTGTGTTAAAGTGCGGCCGCAGTTTTTCACGTCACCGTTTACATCATGCAAATACTGATCACCGGCATGCACGGCTTTGCGGGCCGGGCACTTGCGGACCTTCTGTTGCGCGAGACAGACTGGCGCATTGCTGGCGTGTCCCGCCTGCCGCAACCCCCACCGCCTGACGCCCGCTTGACGTGGATAAAGCTTGATCTGACCGACCGTGATGGCGTATTGCGGATGATTGGCGAATTGCGGCCGGATGCCATTGTGCACATGGCCGCACAGACACACGTGCCCACGTCATGGGAAGCGCCATGGGAAACGTTCGAGCAGAACGTGCGGCCGCAGCTCAATCTCTTTCAGGCAATATTGGCGGAGCGAATCAAGCCGCGCATCCTGGTGGTCACGAGCAATGAAGTGTATGGCGCGCCGCAATCACACGAATTGCCGTTTCGGGAGAGCCAGCCTTTTCGGCCAAACAACCCGTATGCCGTCAGCAAGGCGGCGCAGGATTTGATGGCTCGGCAATATCACATCAGTCATAGCCTGGACGTTTGCGTGGCCCGGCCATTCAACCATATTGGCCCGGGGCAAGCCGCTCGCTTTGTCATCCCGGGTTTTGCGCAACAGCTGGTTGAAATTGAAGCCGGATTGCGCGAGCCGGTGATGCTTCTGGGCAACATGGCCGCCCAGCGCGACTTCACCGACGTGCGGGATGTGGCGCGGGCCTATTTGTTGATGCTCAAATCCGCGAAGGCCGGGTGCGCCTACAATGTGTGTTCGGGCAAGCCCCGGTCGATCCAAATGGTGCTCGATACGATGCTTTCTATTGCTGGACTGCAAGTTGAACAGGTCAGCGACCCAAGCAAGTTTCGTCCCATCGACACGCCGGTCAGCTTTGGAGATCATGCGCTGCTGACAGAAGCAGTTGGCTGGCAGCCAGAAATACCGTTTGAAACCACCCTCGCAGATGTCTTGGACGAAGCGCGCGCGCGGGCGGCCATTCGATAGAAAGAGTTACAACTTTACAAAATGGAGCGTTACTTGAAAGGCAAAACTGCACTCATCACAGGCATCACCGGGCAGGATGGTTCGTATTTGGCCGAACTGCTGCTGGAAAAGGGCTACCGTGTCGTGGGCATGGTTCGCCGCACCAGCACCATAAACTTCGACCGGTTGCGACACATACAGGACAACATCGAGATTGTTCAGGGCGATTTGCTCGATCAATCCTCCATGATGGACATCGTCAGTTCGTACATGCCGGACGAAATTTACAACCTGGCGGCGCAGTCGTTCGTGCCGACATCGTGGCAGCAACCGGTGCTAACCGGCGAGTTCACGGCGCTGGGCGTGACGCGCTTGCTTGAAGCCGTGCGCCACATCAAGCCGGATACGCGCTTTTATCAGGCGTCGTCGTCTGAACAGTTTGGCAAAGTGGTTGAAGTGCCGCAGACGGAAAAGACGCCGTTCTATCCGCGCTCGCCGTATGGCGTCGCCAAGGTGTATGGCCATTGGATCACCGTCAACTATCGCGAGAGCTACGACTTATATGCAGTCAGCGGCATTTTGTTCAACCATGAGTCGCCGCGCCGCGGCATCGAGTTTGTCACGCACAAAGTCACCAATGCCGTGGCCCGCATCAAGCTTGGGCTGATGGGCAAGCTGCGCATCGGCAACCTGGATTCGCAGCGTGATTGGGGCTATGCCGGCGACTATGTGCGCGCCATGTGGCTGATGCTGCAGCAGGCCAAGCCGGACGACTATGTGATCGCCACCGGCGAGACCCACTCGGTCCAGGAGTTGTGCGAGATCGCTTTCGACCGCGTAGGGCTGGACTGGAAGAAGCATGTGGTGGTTGATCCTCGATACGTGCGCCCGGCCGAGGTCGATTTGCTGGTCGGCGATCCGACCAAGGCTCGCAAAAAGCTGGGCTGGAAGCCGCAGGTCAACTTTGTGTCACTTGTGCATATGATGGTTGACGCTGACATGAAGACGCTTGAGGAGGAAGTTCGCTACGGCTGGCATCAGCCGCAGAAAGAGACCGACGTCAAGCTTCACAAAACAATAGCCGGGGCGCTGTCGAACGCCAAGTCCCGCAAACGCAATTAACCGGGATGCGGGCAGATCGTTTTGGTTCAACGAGTCAGAAAACACGGAGATAGTGTCATGAATGAAGTGCTGAAATTCGGAACAGATGGCTGGCGCGGTCGGATCACCGAGGACTACACGTTTGACAATTTGCGCCGCTGCGCCGCCGGATATGCCGACTGGCTTCTCGGCGAAGCCAAACGCACCAAGACCAAACGACCGGTTGTGGTGATCGGCCACGACAAGCGCTTTCAATCGGAAGACTTTGCCGCATCGGCGGCTGAAGTGCTTGCCGGCCACGGGGTCAAAGTGCTTCTGACCGATGGCGCCACCCCTACGCCCGTGATCGCCTACGCGGTCAAAGCCAAGAAGGCGCTGGGCGCGATCAACATCACCGCCAGCCACAACCCGCCGTATGACAATGGCTTCAAAGTCCGCAATTTCACTGGCGGCGCCATCGACCCGGAAGGCCTCGTGCGCATCGAAGAGGCCATACCCCCTTCGGCAACGGGGATCGCGCGCATGGGTTATGCCGAAGCCAGCAAGAAAGGCATGATTGTCAAGTTCGATGCATCGATCGAATATGTCGAAAACCTCAAAAAACTGATTAATCTGGCGCCGATCAAGCGGGCGGGCTTGAAAGTGCTGGTCGACCCGATGTGGGGAAATGGCGCCGGCTGGTTTCCCGCGTTGATTGGCGGCGGCAAGACCGAAGTAATCGAGATCCACAACGTGCGCAACCCGAGCTTTCCCGAGATGTTGCGCCCGGAGCCGATTCCGCCCAATGTCGATGTCGGGCTGAAGACCACCAAGAAGATTGGCGCGGACATCTGCTGCATTACCGACGGTGATGCCGATCGCTGCGGCTTTGGCGACGAGAAGGGTGGCTTTATCAATCAGCTGCGGGCGATGGCGTTGCTGGCGCTGTATTTGCTCGAAGTGCGTGGCCAGCGCGGGCCGATTGTCAAGACCCTGAGCACCACATCCATGCTGGAATCGCTCGGCAAGCTTTACGGCGTGCCCGTCCACGAAACCGGCGTGGGCTTCAAGTATGTCGCGCCCAAGATGACCGAAACCGACGCCATCATCGGCGGCGAAGAGAGCGGCGGCTACGCATTCCGCGGCAACGTGCCTGAGCGCGACGGCATTCTGGCCAACCTGTATATGCTTGATGCGATGGTGCAAACGGGCAAGACGCCATCGCAGCTTGTCGAGTGGCTGTTCAGCAAGGTGGGCGCGCATCACTATGACCGCATCGACACGGTGATCAATCCCGCTCAGCGCGATGCGATCAAGGCGCAGCTGGCCACAGTGCAGCCAGCACGATTGGCGGGCGTCAAAGTCATCGGCAAAAACCTGACCGACGGATACAAGTTTTTACTGGAAGACGGCGGCTGGCTGCTCATTCGAATGAGCGGAACCGAGCCGTTGATGCGCGTGTATTGCGAAACGACCAAAAAGAGCCTGGTGCAGGCCCTGCTTGCCGATGGCGTCAAGCTTGCAAAAGTGAAGTAGCGCGGTGCTGTTCGACACGCACTGCCACCTCGACACGGAGGCTTTCGACGCCGACCGCGACGCCGTGTTTGCGCGCGCGCAGGCGGCCGGCGTCGGGCGTTTTTTGAACCCGGCCTACGATCTGGAGAGCAGCCGCAGAGCCGTGGCCCTGGCGCAGGCGCGGCCCAATGTTGCCGCCGCGGTAGGCGTGCATCCCAATCAAAGCGAGGTGCTTGACGATGCCGCGCTGGACTTGCTGGGCGAACTGTCAACCGAGCATGGCGTGGCCGCCATCGGCGAGATCGGGCTGGACTATCACTGGCAAACGGTGCCGCACGAGCGGCAGAAAGCCGCATTTATTCGGCAGCTTGGACTGGCGCGTGAGTGCCAGCTGCCGGTGATTATTCACAGTCGCCAGGCCATGGATGACACGCTTGACATTCTGGAGCGCGAGTTTGCCGGTCGTCCACTGGTGCTGCACTCATTCGCCGGCGACCTTGCGCAACTGGCACGGGCGCTGGATCTTGGCTTTCATATCGGTATCAGCGGCCCGGTGACCTATCCAAATGCGGCGCAAACGCGCGACGTGGTTCGCGCTGTGCCGCTGGACAGGCTGATCCTTGAGACCGACGCGCCATATTTGTCCCCCCAGCGCCACCGCGGCAAGCGCAATGAACCCGCTTATGTGAGGCTGGTGGCCGAAAAGGTGGCCGATGTTCGCGGCATGCTGATGACCGATGTGGCCGCGCTCACAACTGCGAACGCGGTGCGACTCTTTGGCCTGACCTGACCGCAAGCCAGCGCCGAGCCCCCACGCGCTCCTCACTTTGTGCTTACTTTTCCGCCGCAGTCGCGCTTATTCTTGGACACAGGCGCGCGGGCATCCGCCTCGCGCGTTCGTTGAAATCGTCACAGGGAGCAAGTATCATGGACACCGTGAAGCAGGAAGCAAAACACAACGAGGCTGCGGGCGACGTCATCACACGCATCCGCGCACTCTTGCGCGAGCAGCTCAGCGAGGTCGAATTCCGGCTGATGCAGCTGCCCGACCTTCAACCGGATTCATTGCGCGAGGCCGTGGCCATGATCGTCGGCAGCGGCGGCAAGCGCATTCGCCCGATGATGGTCTTGCTGGCCGCCGGCATGCTGGGACGCGCGGATCGCAACAAAGCGATCGATTTGGCCAGCGCCGTGGAAATGCTGCAGACGGCGACCCTGGTGCACGACGACCTGATCGACGGCTCGCTGGTGCGGCGCGGCGCGGCGACGCTGAACGCGGTCTGGACGCCCGCAGCGACGGTGCTGACCGGCGATTATCTATTTGCCTACGCATCCAATCTGGCGTCACGCGTGGACAACGTGCGCGTGATGAGCATTTTCTCCGAAACGCTCGGCACCATCGTTGGCGGCGAATTGCGCCAGATGTTTGGCGAATGGGGGCTGCGCGCCACGCGCGATGACTACTTCCGCCGCATCTATGCCAAAACCGCGTCTTTGTATGTGCTGGCCACGACCACAGCGGGTGTGATCAGCAACTCGAGCGAAACGGAAATCAACGCGCTGCTGGATTATGGGCGCGACTTTGGCATCGCGTTTCAGATCGTCGACGACGTGCTCGATTTCACCGGAGAACAAGCCACCGTGGGAAAGCCCGTTGGCAGCGATTTGCGCCGCGGAATGATTACGTTGCCCACCATCGCTTACGCCGAGCGCCATGCCGACGACCCATTGCTGGCCTGCGCGCTGCGCGGTGAATGCGCGCCCAAGCAGTATGACCAGTTGGTGGAGAACATTCGGGCGTCGGAAGCGATCGACGCCGCATTGGCCGAGGCGCGCAGCATCACTGAAAACGCCAAACGCGCGCTGGGCGTGTTTCCCGCCGGCGAGCACCGCGCGCTGCTCATGCAGCTGGCCGACTACAACGTGGGAAGAGAGCGCTAACACTTGATCAGCGTCATCATTGTCAGCTGGAATGTGCGCGAGTTGCTGCGCGCGTGCCTGGCCTCGCTGGCTGCGCATCCCTGCACGCTGCGCGAACAGCGCGTGATTGTGGTTGACAATGCCTCGGCGGATGGAAGCGCGCAGATGGTGCGCTACTGCTATCCGGATGCGACCGTCATCGCCAATGCGGCCAACCGCGGCTTTACGGGCGGGAACAACGACGGCCTCGCGCGCGCACGCATCGAATGGCAAACGGTGCCGGGAGCGGGCCACGGCCCGAATGACATACAGCCCGGAGCCGACCACTACGCGCTCTTGCTCAACCCCGACACCGAAGTGACGCCGGGCGCGCTGGATGAATTGGTCGGCTATGCGGATGCACACAGCGCGGCCGGGGTGGTTGGCCCGCAACTGCTTTATCCGGATGGACGCGTGCAATCGTCGCGCCGCAGGTTTCCCACGCTGGCTCTGGCGAGCATCGAGAGCACATGGGCGCAAGGGCGGGCGCCGCGCGCGCTGCTGGATCACTACTATGCCGCCGATTTGCCAGACGACGCCACGAACGAGGTTGACTGGCTTGTGGGCGCGGCGCTGCTGGTACGCGACCGGGCGATTGAGCAAGCTGGCGTGCTTGATGAGCAGGCGTTTTTCATGTATTCGGAAGAACTGGACTGGTGCAAGCGCATCAAGGATGCGGGCTGGCGCGTGGTCTATCATCCTCGCGCGCGGGTGATTCATCACGAAGGCGCCAGCAGCAGCCAGGTATCGGCGCAGCGCATGATCTATTTCAACACCAGCAAGGTGCGGTATTTTGAAAAGCACCATGGCGCGGCGCAGGCGGCGACGCTCCGGCAATCGCTGCTTGGACAATTTCGGTCGCAACTGCGTCTGGAACAAATCAAGGCGGCGCTTGGACACAAGCACGCGCTTAGGCAACAGCGTATCGCGGCCTACAAGGCCGTGATTGCCTCGGGGCTTCGATGACTGACCCGCGACCCACGATGCGCGAAGAGCTGGCGCTGCGTGCGCAACGCTGTGGCGCTGTTGCAGGCGTCGATGAAGCGGGGCGCGGCGCGTGGGCAGGCCCGGTGTTTGCGGCTGCGGTGATTTTGCCCGCTGACGAGAGCATCCTGGCGGCGCTGGCAGGTGTAAATGACTCAAAGAAGCTGAGCGCAGCCCAACGTGCCGGTGCGCGGCGCGTGATAGCAGAGTTGTCGGTCGCTTGGGCCGTAGGCGTCTCAAGCAATGGTGAAATAGATGCGCTGGGTATTCTTCCGGCTACCCGGCTGGCAATGATGCGCGCTGTTGCCGCGTTGCGAGTGGCGCCAGACGCGCTGCTTATCGATGCGGTGAATCTGCCCGGTCTTGCGCTGCGGCAGAAATCGATCAACTTCGCCGATTCGATTAGCGTGTCGGTGGCGGCGGCGTCGATCATGGCAAAGACATCGCGCGACATGCTGATGGGCGAGGTGGACGCTCAGTTGCCGGGCTACGGATTTGGCGTGCACAAAGGCTATGGCACGCGCGCGCACGCCCTCGCTTTGGCCGCGCATGGAGTTACATGGTTGCATCGCCGGACTTACAAGCCCATACGGGCGCTTTTTATGTAAATAGAAGGGTGGAATGGCGCCCCGGAGGGTGGCGCCACCCTGCGACTCGCGCATCTCATCCGTCGGCTGTAAACTCTGCTCAATGACTCAGTCTGACTTTCTCAAATGGCTGGAGCAAGTTCTCGGCGATACGCCGCTTGAGGAACTGATTTCGCCCGAAATCATGGAGCATGTGGATCGCATTCACCTGACCGGCGAGCAATCGGCCTGGCAATTTGCCAAGGAAGACGCGCGCGAACCCTTTTCCGTCACCTTACGCGCCCTTAGCAAGACCATGTTCATCATCGGGTTCGACGCCGGGCGCGAACAGGCTGGTATCGATGCGCTCTATGGCGACGGCAGCGGTTTGGATTCTGACGACACCGGCAACAACGGCGATTCTGGCAACGACGAACCGCGCGGCCTTTTGCCCGGTGTCTAGCCCAGCGCTTCCAGAAACGCATGCGGCCGCTCCTGATGCGGCAGATGCCCGGCATCGGCAATTTCCACATAGCGCGCGCCAACTTGCATGGCAGCGCGCGCCGGGCCATTCTCAAGCGGGAAAACGACGTCCTTGCCGCCCCAGATCACTGTCGTAGGCATGCCGAGTAGCGGCACGCCGCGTTTGATCGCGCCCATATTACGCACAAAGAACGGCACAAAGCTCAACTGAACGGACAGCGCTGCCAGTCGTTGCCCTTCATCCCACACCCGCTCGTTGACACGCTGGAACAAAAAGTCTCGGTCTTCCTGCGGCAGCGCGTCAAGATGGCCATAGTAGGCGCCCAGCGTGTCATTCGCCGATTGCGGCGACTGGCGCAGCTTTGCAAAGTAGCGTTTGTCCAGCCAGCCGGCAAAAAGCCGACGCAGCAGCGCCCCGCGCGGACCGGCGGGTTGCCGGGTGATGGCGAGCGTGCCGTCCACAAGGGTGAGATCCCGCACGCGTCCGGGGTGGGTCAGGGCGATTTGCTCGCAAATCATCGCTCCCATCGAGTTGCCAACGAACGACGCTCGCGGGACATCCAGCGCATCGAGCCAGCGCAGCATTGCGTTGGCGAAATACTCAATGCCATATCGACGCGCCCGCTTGTCGCTGCGTCCGAATCCGGGCAGGTCGGGCGCCAGTACGCGTCGCTGGCGCGCAAGCGGCTGAAACACATGGCGCCAGGTGTCGGCTTCGTCTTGCAGACCGTGAACCAGAACGATGGGATCGGACCGGCTGGATGGCGCTGAATCGGCGTAGGCGATGCGCGTGGCATCTGAAAGTGTGATCGCACCGGCGTGCTCAGCCAGCTGCGGCGCAAAACGCATGGGTTGGGTAAATGTCATGTTGATCGGATAATCATCGCATGATCGAAACGCGCCGGGCGACGGCGCAAGACCAGCGGCAAATCTGGCGCATGATTGCGGCCGCGCGATTGGACCCGACTTCGATGAAATGGCAGCATTTTCTCCTGGCGATGGACATGGACAGCGGAGCCTTGATCGGCTGCGCGCAGATCAAACGCCACCGCGACTGCAATGAGTTCGGCAGCCTGGCCGTGCTGCCGTCGCATCGCAAGCGCGGCGTCGGCGGGCGCCTGCTGCGCGAGCTGTTGCAGGACGAGTGCGGCCCGGTTTATCTGGTTTGTCTTGAGCGCATGCGCCCATACTATGAACGATTCGGTTTTCGCGTGACGCCGCTGTCGGAATCGCCGCGCACGCTGAAAATCAAACAAATTTTGCCCCGCCTGGTGGGTGTGCGCGTCGTGTGCATGCGATTTGATTGATGCGCGTGGTCAGGTCATGCGGCGGGGCTGTGCGCCCCATTGGCGGCGCGTGTCGGCCATTTGGTCGCTGTTGCCAAGCTGTTCAAATAGCGCCAATCGCACGTTGGCTACGCGCTGCGGCCTAGCAGGCTGCGCGCCAGCGCCAACAAGGTGGCGCGGTGGACGCCATCGGACAGCGATTCCAGCGCTTCGGCGCCCTGCGCATAGGCAGCCGCAGAGGCTTCTTCGGTGTGCTCGCGGGCGCCGCTGGCTTCGATGCGGCTGCGCAAATCGCCCAGCTCGGCGGCCGTGAGCGGCGTGTTGCCAAAATACAGCGCGCGCACCACCTCGTCCCGTTCCGCCGCGAATAGCACCGGCAGCGTTTTCTTGCGCCGGGCCAGATCGCCGTCACCTTTGCCGGTGACAGCCGGGTCGCCCCAAATGCCGAGCACATCGTCCTGCAGCTGAAACGACAGCCCCAGGCTGCGGCCGAATTCGGTCAGCGCCGCGGTCATCCGCGCATCGGCGCCGGCGATCAACGCGCCAATGCCGCACGCAGCGGCGGTCAACGCCGCAGTCTTTCCGGCGATCATGTCGAGATACTGCGCCGCGGTCACGGACGCGCGCTTTTCAAAGCTGATATCCCAATGCTGGCCGACCGTCAAGTGCACATTGGTTTCGTCGAAGACGCGCAGCGCGCGCAGGACGGCCTCGGGTGCCGCGCCGCGATCGGCGCAGCGTTGAAAGGCCAAGTGCGACAGCGCAAACATCGTGTCGCCGGCATTAATCGCAAGCGCGATATTCCAACGCTTCCAAAGGGTGGGACGGCCGCGCCGCAGTGCGTCGCCGTCTTCGATGTCGTCGTGAATGAGCGAGAAGTTGTGCAGCAGCTCGATGCCTGCGGCGGCGGGAAGGACTGCCTGTGCATCTCCGTTGCATGCCTGACAAGAGAGCAGGGCAAGCACGGGCCGGATGCGCTTGCCCGCATTGATGCGCATGTCCGCGCCGTCGGCGTCGGCAAAGCCCAGGTGATAGAGCAGCATGGTGCGCGACTCCGGCGGCATGCCCGGCCATGCGTTTGCGACGATATCCTGCATCTCCGCCTCTATCTGCGGGAGCCAGTGTTCGAACGTTGCTGCGAGTGACATGCGGGCGCTACTCTATCAGACATGCGCAGTGCGGGCGAAAGGCCCTGACAATGACGGAAAAAGCGATCACGCAGCCGCGGCCGCGTGATCGCTTTGAAAGCAGGGTGGTTTGGGTGGGTTATCGCACGATGCCGAGGTCGCCCGGATGCGTATAACCGGGAAATACGCCATTGGCGCCCGTGATGTTTGGGTTGCCCGCGCGCTTGGTCAGAATTTCCGCGAGCACGGTGCGGTAGTCGGTGGTGATGGCCAGATCCGCCTGATCGTATAGCTGCGCGTTGGACAGGCCGGGCCAATTGCCATAGACCTTTCTGCCGTTGACGCTGCCGCCCAGCACAAACATGACATTGCCATGTCCGTGATCGGTTCCGATGTTGCCGTTCTCGCGCACGCGCCGGCCGAACTCGCTCATCACTACGACCGTGGCCCGCGTGTGGTGGCCGGTGGCTGCCAGGTCGTTGTAGAACGCCTGCAAGCCGCGCGAGATGGTGTCCAGGTTGTTGAAGTACTGCCCGCGCGGGTCGTTGTTGCCGAACTGCTGGCTCTCGTGCGTGTCCCAGCCGCCGTAGTCGATTGTGGCGGTGCGCAATCCGAGGTTGGCCTTGACGATCTGCGCAATCGTCTTGAGCTGATCGTGAAAGCCGTTGTACTGCTGGTAATTGGCGCCGGGCGAGGGTGTGTAACTTTTGAGCGCGCTCTCGACCACATCGAAGGCGTCCAGCGTTTCGCGGCCAGCCACTTGCAGCCATGATTGTCCGGCATACATGCGGCGCAACACCGTCTTGCGCTGGCCGGTGCCAGTCGTGTTCCAGGACTCGCCGATGTCGAAACCGGTGGCGCCGTTCATGGTGACAAGATCTTCCCGGCCGAGCAGCGACATGGCCGGCGAGCTGCCTGCGGAAAGTGCCGGCATAAACACCGGGCCCGTAATGTTGGGTGCAGTGTTGAGGTGGCGTGTCAGCCAGCCGGTGCTGGTCGTCTTTAGGCCGGGCGTGGCGGTCTCCATAAACTGCATCGCGTCAAAGTGGCTGCGAGTGTCGTCGACCAGCCCCGCCGCGTGCACGATTGCGAGCGCCCCGGCGTCGTAAAGCTCCTTGAATGCAGCCATGCCGGGATGCAGCCCAAATGTTGTGCCATTCAACGTGTTGGCTGTGCCAAGGTTGATCGCATTGCCATTGAGGCCGCCGCTTACCGGCACCTTGAGCGTCGGCCGCCACGTTTCGTAGTTGCCGCGGTCGACACCGCCGATCGGCAGCACCGCATTGAGGCCGTCCAGGCCGCCGCGTAGAAAAACCACGATGACGGATTCATACGTGTTGGCGTCCGGGCCGTCGGGAGCGGCGATGGCCATTTGCGAAATGCGCGAGCCGGCCATCGCCGCGATGGCGGCCGAGCAGCCCACCATGAACTGCCTGCGTGAAAGCTGCAATTGATTCGACATGCTTATCTCCAGTTGAACTCGGGCGAGCTCAGGATGAGTGAAACGGTGAGCGCCAGCCGATCTTGGACGCCTTCGTCCGACAGGCTAAGCGGCTGTGTCAGGTTGCCATTCGCCAGGTATTCGACCAATCCCTGGCGCGCATCGGCGGGCATAGCCCGGCCCAGAATGCGGTTGATCCAGAAATCGACGATGTTGGCCGCGGTCTTTGATCCCACGCCGCTGTTTGTCGGGCCGATAAAATCGGTCCTAATGTCGGTGCGCCTTGAATCGGTGCCGGCGGAGACCATCCAGTACATGGTCTTCCAGCGAAACAGCATCGAGGTAGTGCCGCTCCAGTTGTCTCTCTTGTCGGGCCAGCCATCAGGCGAGCGGCGGCCAAATACCGGCATGCCCATTGATTCGTAGTTCCAAAAAATGTCCTGCTCGTCGTCCCAATACACGCCGCCGTTATTGGGATTGTTCACCAGGACGGGCTTGAGGTTGAGCTGGGCGTTGCTTGCTCGCAAGCCGCCAATCATCGCCTCCCATGGCCGTTTGATCTTGTCGGCGTAGGTGTTTAGAAACGCCGTGGACGTGACGACTGCACGCACCGTTTTTGCAATTTGATCAGGCGCCATTCGATTGGCGTAGAAGACATCGGCAACGCTTTGCACGGTGGCTTCATCGACGCCGTCGCCGATCAGCCGCATGCACATCCGGCGCGCGATGTAGCGCGCGGTGCCCGGATGGTTGGCGATGATGTCCAGCACGGTCAGGCCGTCAACCAGCGGCGAGCCATCGGGCGCAATATTCTGACCCATCACGCGCTTCTGGAAGCGATCGTGCTCAGCGTCAAAGTACCTGAACGTGCCGTTGCCCCATGAGTTGGGGTTGGAGTCGCTGCCCCAGACGTCGTTGATCGACCAGCCGGTGAAGCAGCGCGTCGATTCGTAAACGTCCTCGTCGACGTATTTCGTTGGTTCAGCAGGAAAGCCGGGAACCTGATCCTGCGGCAGCACGCCGGCATAGTTTTCCGCGCCGAAGCCGTGCAGCTCAAACAACTCGCGCGCCCAGTTTTCGTTTGGACCCGCGCGTGTGTTCAAGTAGTTGTCCAGGTAATAGAGCATGGCCGGGCTTTTGGCCACGTCCTCAAGAAAGACGCGGAAATTGCCCAGCGCATTCTTGCGAATCACCCAAGTGTCATAGTGCTGCCAGGTGACAGGCGCATAGCCTTCCCACGCATAGATGCTGAAGTGGTTGTGCCAGAACTCGACCATCACTTCATACAACTGGCGTTTGCTATAAACCGCGCGCAGCAGCGTGGAGATGCGCACATCCATGACGGGCCGGTTCTCCGCATACTGCCCGGTGCGTCCGGGCCGGCGGCGATAGTTGATCCAATGCGATGCGAGCATGGAATCGGCGGTCAGGCCAGCCGCCGGGCCATTGTTAATGACCGGCAGAAACCGCTTGTTGGGGCCGGCGGGCGGTACTGTGACCGTAGTGCCGCCGGGCAGCGTGCCGACATTGTCAATAAATGCTTGGGTCGGCAATGCATGTGCGCCGACGCGGCCCGTGCAGTCGGAATCGTCGATGCTGCGCGGGTTTAGCTGTTGGTTAAGCCAGGTGTTCAGCTTGTCCGCAGGAGTTGCGCCGGCCAGGGCGCGAAATGCATCCAAGTCGCCGGGGCGCGGGCCATAGGCCAGACGGTTATAGACAATCACCTCGAGAGACGGCAGACCGGGATGGCCGACCGGCGTTGGCGAGGGCGTGGGCGTTAATGTCGCTGTCGGCGCCGGGGTTGTAGTGTTCGTGACAGTCGGCGGAATGGAGGTTGGCGTCTCACTGGCTGCCGGTGTGTTGGTCGCTGTTGACGTCGGTGTGTTGGTCGCTGTTGACGTCGGCGTGTGGGTCGACGTTGGCGTCGGCGTGAGGGTCGCTGTTGGCGTCGGCGTGTGGGTTGGTGTCTCGGACTGCTGTGCTGGAGCCTGCGGTATGTCGTTCGTTCCCTTCATTGGTGAGTGCTTCTCCTGTTTTGTAACTGTCGCATGCAAACAAAAAACTCCGCCTGGTTGCGTAGGTCGGAGTTTGAAACATCAGCAGAAGGATGTAGAGAGAGTTTTCTGCGTTAAGGAGGAGCTAATCTCCCGCTCATGGCCGCCAAAAATTCACCAAACAAATAGTTCGCGTCGTGCGGACCCGGCGAGGCCTCAGGGTGATACTGCACACTGAAGGCGCGCAATGTCGTCGCGCGCAACCCCTCTACACAGCCATCGTTCAAGTTCACATGCGTGACTTCAACATTGGCTGGCAAACTGTCGGCTCGAACCGCAAATCCATGGTTATGGCTGCTGATCTCTACTCGTCCGTCTGCCAAGACCGGTTGATTGCCTCCTCGATGGCCAAACTTCATCTTGTAGGTGCTTCCGCCCAAGGCCAGACCCAGAATCTGGTGTCCCAGGCAGATGCCGAAGATTGGCACTCGGTTTAACAGGCGGCGTGTCGATTCGATCGCATAGGTGCACGCGGCCGGATCCCCCGGACCGTTTGACAAAAACACGCCGTCGGGTTTGAGCGCCATCACTTCGTCCGCTGTCATTGTTGCAGGCACCACGGTGACATGACAACCATTCGAATGCAGCAGTTGCAAAATGTTGCGCTTTATCCCGAAATCATAGGCAACGACGTGCCGCAAACTTGACGATTGCTGACTCGCGGCACTCGACGCTTGCCCTACGCGCCGCGAGGTTGGCTGCGCATTCTGGAGATACCACTGCGGATCAGCACTCTCAGACCACGCATAGGTTGCGCTGCACGTGACTTCGCGCGCAAGATCGAGTCCGTTCATGTTGCGGCTGCTGCGAGCCATCTCGATCAGACGCTGTGGATCGACGTTGACCGACGACAACGCCGCGCGCATGGCACCGTGCGTGCGAATGTGGCGGACCAGCGCGCGCGTGCTGACATCTTTGATCGACACCACGCCGCGGTCCTTTAAATAGGCATCGAGCGGTTGGCGCGATCTGTAATTGCTGGCCAGCGGACTGAGCTCACGAATGACAAAACCCGCCACCCAAGCGCGGTCGCTTTCATCGTCTTCGGGCGTGGTCCCTGTGTTGCCGACTTGCGGCGGTGTCATCACCATGATCTGCGCGTGATAGGACGGATCGGTGATGATCTCCTGATAGCCGGTCATCGACGTGTTGAACACCACCTCGCCAGTGGTCTCACCAATAGCGCCAAACCCTGCGCCGTGCCACAAGGATCCATCTTCAAGCGCAAGCAACGCTGCGGGATTTGTCATGCCGGTATTCAAAAGAACGATTGCCCACCGACTGCACCCTTTGCGACTGCGTGGGTTTGGCGGGCGGGCATCGTTCGCGGACTGACGCCTGGCGAGTGTTCCAATTGAATGAACCGGATTTAAGCCGGTTGCCTTATGGAGCTTGGATCTCGCGCACAGGCTCAGAAATGCAATTTTATTTTTTCTTGGCTGTGATTGTTACGATCGAATCGCCAGGCGTGGCGCCTTCCGGCCCCTTAAGCTTTTGGACAATCTCAAGACCTTTTGTGATCTTGCCGATCGCAGTCAACTGCTTGTTCAGGCGGTTGGCCGGTTTGTAGACCATGACCAACGCTGCGCCGTTCCTGTTTGGCGCACCGACTGGATTGAGCGCCAGCATGCCGGGTGTGGTGAAGTCGCTGGTTTCCGCTTCCGAGCCGCAGTCGTAACCGGGGTTGCCCTGTGCCGATGCGCTGCCCATGACAACCGCTCCTGGATCTTCGAAGTTCTGCTGAACCGGAGTGTTGTTGTAGTAGCCCTTGCCAATCAGGAAGAGCACGGAGTTGGCGTTAACCGGCGCCAACGCCGGGTCGATCTCGGCCACCACATCGCCCTGGCTGGTCTTGATGGTGATTTCGTAGATCGCGCCGCTCTCGGCCACTTGCTCGGCTTCGGCGACGTTCAAGACTGGGCCGGTGTTTGTCGAAGCAGTAGCCTGTCTGCGCGCGGCATACTCGCGCAACTGTGTTGCAAAGTTGGGGTCGCCAAAAGCTTCTTGCGGGATGGCCTGGCCATCGATATACAGGCTGGGTGTGCCGCCAACCTTGAGCAACATGCCGCTGTCGATATCGCGCTTGACCCGCGCGACAACTGCCGGGCTGGCCAGATCGGTTTCGAACTTGGCAACATCCAGCTTCAGCTCGGTGGCAATCTTCTTGAGTGTGGCGGTGATCTCAGCCGCCGGCGTCTTTTCCCATTCACCCTGTCTGGCGTAAAGCGCGTCGACCATTTCGAAGAACTTGCCTTGCGCGTGGGCCGCTTCCGCGCCATGCGCAGCCACCAAGGCCTTGTCGTGAATGGTGGAGAGCGGGAAGTGGCGATACACCAGGCGCACGGTATTGCTGACCGATTCGAGCGACGCCTTCAGCGCAGGATTAAGCGCGGCGCATCCCGGGCACTGCAGGTCGGCGTATTCAATGATTGTGACCGGCGCGGCAGCAGGCCCACGCACGTGATCGTCGTCACCCACATTGGTTGGGATGATCGCGCAGCTGACCGGTACTGGCGCGGGTGTCGGCACCACCGGCAGTTTGGCGGTGGTGCCGCTGGCTGCTTGAACGTCCACACGCACGATGCGGTCGCCTACCGCGATCTGTTTGACAATGTCCAGCCCCTTGATGGTTTTGCCAAACGCGGTGTATTGCCCGTCCAGATTAGGCTGTGCGCCGTTGGTGATGTAGAACTGGCTGCCGCTGCTGGGAGTCGTGGCGGGGTCGCCGCCGGTGCGAGCCATGGCTATGGCCCCGTCCACATGGAGCAGCTTGATCTCGGGTGGCAAGCCGTAGCCAGGACCGCCTTGGCCGTTGCCCTGCGGATCGCCGCCCTGGATGACGAAGCCGGGTTCGACGCGGTGAAACGTCAGCCCGTCATAAAAGCCATTGTTGGCCAGATAGACAAAGTTGTTGACCGTCTGAGGCGCGGCTGAAGGATCGAGCTCGACGACGATGTCGCCTTTGGCCGTCACGATTGTTGCAATGTATTTTTGGCTGACATCGATGCCCATGGGCGGAGGCGCGCTGGCGATGCTGCTGCGCTGCTCGGCGGTGAAGCCCGAGTAGGGTCGCTCGCCGTCGGCCGGCGCGGCTGGCGCTTCGCCGACCGGGGCTGCCGCTTTCGGCGTCGCAGTCGGTAAAGTCGCGCTGGTAGTCGGCGTGGCCTGATAGGGCGTTGCGGTCGGAAGGTTGGCCGGCTGTGCACCGGCGCAGGCTGTCAAAACAAACGACGCCGCCAGCATGGCGGCGACTGATCTACTTAAACTCATTAAGGCACCTCGCTTTTTCGTGAAGCAAACGGGAGGATTATAACGACAGACAACGAGATATCCTCGCACTTTAGCCCGAACGCTCATTCTTTTGCCTGTTTTTTCTAAGCGCCACAAACTGCTACAATTATGGGCGTGACGAGGTGAACAATGACAAAACATGAAAAGAAAGTGATAAGTTCGCGCATACGTCGTTTTGCAATCGCTTTGGCTAGTATTGTGATTGCGTCGACGGCGGTTGTCGCGCCCGCGCCAGCCAGCGCCGCCGATCTAAGTGCCACGGTGTGCCGATGGTACGTGGTACGGAGAGGCGATCAGCTGGGCGAACTTGCGATCCGCTATCGGACCGATGTGCTGACCTTGCGCCGTGCCAACGGTTTGCGCACGACGCGCATCTATATCGGGCAGCGCCTGTGCATTCCGACGGTGGTCGCGCCGCGGCCGCCAAGCCCCAACCCCTCCACACCCAACGCCGGCGGGCCTTGGTATGCGGAGTATTGGAACAACATCGGCCAGTCGGGTTTGCCCGCCTTGGTGCGCAACGATGCGGCCATCAACTTTAACTGGGGATTTGGCTCGCCCGAGCCGTCGCGCATTTTTGCCGACAACTTTTCGGCGCGCTGGTCGCGAGCGATCAGCTTTGAGGGCGGCATCTATCGCTTTGGCGTCAATGCCGACGACGGTTTTCGGCTGTATGTCGACGGCAACCTGGTGATGGATTTCATCGGTTTCGAAGGCAATCAGTCGCGCGCAGTCGACGTGTCAGTTCCTCCGGGATCGCGTTCGGTGCGCCTGGATTACGTGGAGCGCGGTGGCCAGGCGGTTGTGAAGTTCAATTACTTTCGCGTGAGCGGCGGCACAACAACTCCTCCGCAGAATCTCAGCTATCGCGCCGAATACTTCAACAACACCACGTTGGCGGGTTCGCCGCAGTTTGTCGCCACTGTAAAAGAGCTGAACTTTAACTGGGGCACGGGTTCTCCGGCTGCGTCCATCGCGCGAGATAACTGGTCGGCGCGTTTCACCCAGTATCGCAGCTTCGTGGGCGGCGCCTATCGCATCGTCGCACAGGTGGATGACGGCATTCGCGTATGGGTGGACGACCGGCTGATCATCAACGAATGGCGCGAACAGTCGTATCGCACCTTTGTGGGTGATGTCGATATTCCGGCCGGCGATCACACCATTCGTGTGGAGTATCTCGAAGTCACAGCACAAGCGGCGCTGCGGGTTTATCTCGAGAAGCGCTAGAGCATTCGTTTAGAAGCCTCGTCAGAGAAGAGCGTGCAGTCCTCGGTCAACACTGGCCGGGGAC
>JANMNW010000099.1:0-7148 GCA_031368515.1 Chloroflexota bacterium | reverse complement strand
CAGGGCGGGCGCCAGCGACGGGACAAACGCGGCCGCACCGAGACTCAGTGCGACAAACGGGTTTTGCACCTGGACCAGCGCGGCAAAGACGCCTGTCAAAATCAAACCGAGCGCAGCCAGTTTCACAATCAGAATGAACTGGCGCAACGGCGCGAACGGGCCTCGGCTAAAAAGACTGTATACAAAACTGCCGGCCGCAAGCAATGCCAGGCTCAAAAGCATGCCGAATATCAGCCCAACCAGCGCGTGCGCCAATATGATTGGCACGGCGTTGACCAGGCTCCATAGAAAGGCGATCGAGCCGTCGAACATGCCGCGCGGCACCACGATAAGCAGTATTGTGACAAAGTGCATCACTCCAACGGTGATAACCATGGCCTTGCCGCCACCGCGAATGGCTTTGCGCCGAAACGAGCGGCGATGCGGATCACCTAACGTGTCCGTTGAAGCGTCTCCAAATACCGCGTTCATTGTCGCGCCGATCGAGGGAGTCGGTCTAGCTGTGGCAGTCATCTATGTTCGCGATTATCGCCGACTGGCAGCGACGGATGATCACTCGATTGCCACGGAACTGCGCCTCAGGCGCGGCTGGCGGACACAGCGCACTTTTCATGAAGCGTCACGGCAACTTGGCGCTTACGATGGGGTTGTATTAGGAAACAGCACTCGCTGGAGGAGGCCTATGACGGCCAAGACTGTGGATGAATATGCGGAGAAAATGAGCGCTGAGCATCGGGCCATCCTGGCCGAGTTGCGCAAGATGATCAAGTCGATTGCGCCCAAGGCGACGGAGACGATCAAGTGGGCGCAACCGGTCTACGAAGACGGCGGTCCGCTTATCTTCATCCGCGACGCCAAGAACCACGTCACCATTGGGTTCTGGCGCGGCGCGCAGCTGGACGACCCGCATGGGTTGTTGACCGGCGACGGCGACAAAATGAAGCACGTCAAAATCGCCTCGGTTGACGGGATCAACAAGAAAGCATTGACGGCTTACGTCAAGCAGGCGCTAAAGCTCAATCGCGAACTCGGCGATCCCACCAAAGGCAAGTAGAGCACCTCGACAACCGGGCGAACGCCCTCCTGTCGCAACTGTCCGCGACTCGTGTCGAACGCGTCAAGGGTGTAGCTTGCCGCGACTTGATAATCGCTTGGTGAATACCTTCGGACACCGCATCAGGCGACTTGCGCTCTCGGCATTCTCTGCGATTTCTATGATGTTCGCAGGCGCGCGACCGCTCACGCCTGCCGCCGCGCAGAGCACCAGCCATCCGATCCTTTTTGTCACACAAGTGCCGATCCCCGCTGATTTTGTGACAATTAGCTCGGTCTTTGGCAATCACCGCGGCGATCTCAGCTCGGTGGGGCGAGGCGGCGATTTATGGATTCGCTACGCCAACGGCGCGCTGAAAAACCTGACTGCGGCGGCGGGGTTTGGCAATGCCGGGCAGCAAGGCCCGAATGCCATCGCCGTGCGCGATCCCTCGGTGCATTGGAGCGGCAACAAAGCGGTGTTCAGCATGGTCATCGGCGCGCCAACGGCGCGCTATCAAGTCAACCGCTATGTTTTCCAGATCTATGAAGTGACCGGGCTGGGCGCATCCGACAGCGTGTCCGTTACAAAGGTGGCCAACCAACCGGCTGGCTACAACAACATCTCGCCGATTTACGCAGCTGACGACAGCATCATTTTTACAAGCGACCGTCCACGCAATGGGGCCGCGCATCTATATCCGCAGCTTGACGAATATGAAGAAGCAGCGACCGTGTCCGGGCTTTGGAAACTGACGCCGGCGACCGGATCGCTGATCTTGCTCAATCACGCGCCTTCGGGCAACTTCACGCCGATCATCGATAGCTTTGGGCGTGTGGTGTTTACGCAGTGGGATCATCTGCAGCGCGATCAACAAGCCGACACCGACGCATTGAGCGGCAGTCCATGCGGCTACTGCACATTCAACTTCGCCAGCGAGGCCGTCGGCGCAACCGCGTACACAACCAACACGGAAGTGTTTCCAGAACCGCGCAAAGATCGCACCGATTTGCTGGCCGGCACCAACCTTAACGGCCACTCGTTCAACCACTTCTTCCCTTGGACGATCAACGAGGATGGCACCGACAGCGAGGTGCTGGGCCACCTGGGCCGGCACGAGCTGCACAGCTATTTTGAGGCATCGTTCACCAATGATGCCAACCTGACCGAGTATTACGGTCAGTTGCCGCGTGCAAACCCGAACAGCATTCGCAACATGCTGCAGGTCAAAGAAGATCCGCTGAATCCGGGCACATACATCGGTGTAGACGCGCCCAAGTTTCAAACGCACGCGGCGGGCATGGTGATCAGCATGAGTGTGCCGCCGGGTGCCAATGCCGACTTGGTTCGCGTTTCGTATGTGACGCACCGGGAGACGGCCAATGTCGATGACACGCCGACGGTGTCGCACACTGGGCTGTATCGCGATCCATTGCCATTGTCAAACGGCGTGCTCATCGCGGCGCATACGGCATCCACGCTCGCCGATGCCAACATCGGCAACCGCAACAATCCGCGATCGCGCTACGACTTCCGGATCAAGACATTGGCGTTCAGCAATGGCGCGTGGGCGGCCGATCAAGCGCTGACCGCCGGCATCAGCAAAACGGTGAGCTATTGGGATCCGGACGAACTGGTGACGTATTCGGGCAACCTATGGGAGCTGCAGCCGGTCGAAGTGCGCGCGCGGCAGCGGCACGCGCCGCCGCCCGGCGTTGTGCCGCTGCCAGGACCCGAGAAGCAGATGTTTGACGCCGCTGGCGTGGATGTGGCGGCGTTCCAGGCCTACCTGCGCCAGAACGATCTGGCGCTGCTGATCACGCGTGACGTAACCTCGCGCGATGACTTTGACAAGCAGCAGCCGTTTAACTTGCGTGTGCCGGTCAGCGGCGGCGCGCAAACGATTGGTTCGGCGGGCAAGATATACGATGTCGCGCACCTGCAGATTTTTCAGGGCGATTTGATTCGCGGTCTGGGCGGACCGGCGACGCCGCGTGAAGGCCGGCGCGTGCTGGCTCAGGTGATGCATGATGGACCGTCGCTGGCCGCCAACCCGGCAAATCCCGGTGGGCCGGCGGGCAGCGTGGCGGTTGCGCGCGATGGATCGGTGGCGGCGTTTGTGCCGGCGCGGCGAGCGCTGACGTGGCAATTGACAGATGGCGCGGGCATGGGCGTGGTGCGCGAACGATATTGGGTGACGTTTCAGCCGGGCGAAGTGCGCATGTGCACAAACTGCCATGGACTAAACGATAGAGACCAGGCCAATGGCGGCCGTCCGAACAACCCGCCGCTGGCGTTGCGCACGTTGCTGGAGGCGTGGAAGGCACAGCAAGGGCCGCAACAAACGCCCACCCCCGGGCCATCGCCGACGCCAAATCCGGCATTGAACAAGCGGGTGTATCTGCCGTTGTCGCGCCGATAGGTTACAGATGGCGGATCTGGCAGGTCGGCGATCTGGAGCCCGAAATCTGACACCTTTCAGGTCAAGACCTGAAAGGTCATGACCTTTCCTTAACATAAATGATCAATCTGCAACGCACACTCACCGTAACCACCTTATGTCTGCTTGTGGCCGCACCCCAGCTTGCCACGAGTGCGCCCGGCACGCAATCGGTCGGCGGATGCGCGATCTTCCCACCCAACAATATCTGGAACGCCCGCGTCGATGCGCTGCCAGTCGATCCGCAGTCCTCCGCATACATCAATAGCAACGGCGGGCCAGACACACCGCTGCATCCAGACTTCGGCACGGTCTACAACGGCGCGCCCAATGGCATTCCGTTCATCGTCGTGCCAACCAATCAACCCCTCGTTCAAATCACGCTGCAACCTTACGGCGATCAAGCCGATCCCGGCCCCTATCCAGTACCCACCCACGCGCCAATCGAGGGCGGCGCAGGCAGCAACGGCGACCGTCATGTTTTGGTCGTGCGCCAGGGCGATTGCCAACTCTTCGAGCTCTACCGCGCTTTCCCCAAAAGCAACGGTAGCTGGGCAGGGTTTGGCGCAACCTTTGATCTCAAACGCAACGGGCCGTTGCGCCCGGAAACCTACACATCGGCCGACGCAGCCGGGCTGCCGATCCTGCCCGGCCTGGTGAAATACGATGAAGTGCTGGCAGCGGCCAACGCCAACAGCGCAACCGGCGTAGGCCATGCGTTTCGCTTTACCATCCCCAATTCGCGGCGCGCCTACGTCTGGCCGGCGCGCCACTTTGCCTCATCTTCCACCGACGCAAATCGTCCACCGATGGGCCAGTATTTCCGGCTCAAAGCCAGCGTCAACATCGATGTGTATCCCGGAACAAGCAACGCCGTGTCGCCGATGAACAAGGCCATCTTGCGCACGCTGAAAACCCACGGCATGATCGTCGCCGACAACGGCAGCAGCTTCTACATCAGCGGCGCGCCTGACGCGCGCTGGGACGACGACGATCTGAGCAATCTGGCAGCCTTTACGGCCGGAGACTTTGAAGCGATCGACGTCTCCAGCCTGATTGTCGACGGCGACTCGGGTGAAGCGCGCGCGCAAGGCCCAACGATCACGCCCGGCCCCTCGCCCACCATGGGGCCATCGCCGGTACCGACGGCCACACCCCTCCTCGATCGGCGGGTATACCTGCCGGTGCTAAAGCGCTAGAAAGGTCTTGACCTATCCTTACCCCCGCGCGCGCGCATACTCGCGGCTGACGCGATAGCGCAAGGGTTCGCCGCGCTGCCAGCGATCCAGCTCCTCGACCATCATCCGGCCCATGCGCTGACACTCCGCCTCCATCGTGCCGGCAATGTGCGGCGTCAGCATCACATTGGGCACCGAATACAAAGGCGAGCCGGCAACCGGCGGCTCCGGCCAGGTCACATCCAGCATCGCAAACATATCCGGCCGCTCGCTCAACACAGCGATCAATCCCGCCTCATCCACCACCGCGCCGCGCGCCGTGTTGATAAACGACGCGTTGGGCTTCATGCTGCGAAAAAGCGCGGCGGTGAGCATGCGCTCGGTTTCGGGCAGCCACGGCGTGTGACACGACACCACATCCGAGCGCGCGAAAACCTCCTCCAGCCCGCACAGCGTCACGCCCATGTCGCGCGCAAAATCCGGCGGCGCGTGCGGATCGTAGGCGATCACGTTGACGCGATACGCGCGCAGCCGTTGTGCCACCATGCGCCCGATCGCGCCGAGCGAGATCAGCCCAACCGTGCTGCCATACGCGCCCACCACGCCCACCGGCTTGCTGTAGGCGGCCTCGCGTTTGATGCGCAGCGCCGATTGCCAAGCCTGCTTCAGCAAGAGCACGATCTGCGCCACGGTGTATTCAGCCACCGCCTCGCCGTTCGCCACATTGGCGTTGCTGATCTGCACGCCGCGCGACCAGACCGCATCAGTGACAAAGCCGCTCACGGCGCCCGCCCCATAAAACAACACTTTTAGATCGGGAAAGACCTCAAAAAAGGCGTCGTCCATTTTGGCCATGCCCCAGCTGCTAAACAAGGCCTCGACGCCGGACATGCGCCCGCGCAATGAAGCCAGATCGCCGGGATCGGCGCGCGGCGCTACAAGCTCCACCCGCGCGGCGATGTCGCGCCGCTCATCCGGCCCATACACAAGCTGGTAGCTTCGTTCGGGGACAAGAAAAAGTGCCTTCATGGGGTTGAGTTGACAGATTGGCGAATAACGTGCATCGTGCGTATCCTGTCGTTTATACACGCTGGCTGAATTTCAAACGCAGCACACGAAAAACATGACCACTCATCTCACATCGGAACAAGCCGCCGCCTATCACCGCGACGGATATGTGATCGCGCGCGCGTTCTTCGATAGCGAGGACATGCGCATTCTGCAAACCTATGCGCGGGCCGATCCGATTCTGCAGCAAAGCGCCTTTCTGCGCGCCGACACCCAGGGCGGCGCGGCAAAAATGGCGTTGTGGAACGACGCGGGCGACGATTTGTATGGCATCGTCTCGCGCACCAGCAAGCTGGCGGACACTGCCGAACAACTGCTGGGCGCCGAACCCTATCACTGGCACCACAAGATGAGTATGAAAGAGCCGCTTACCGGCGGCGCATGGGAGTGGCACCAGGACTACGGCTACTGGTACAAAAACGGCTGCCTGTTCCCCGATCTGATCTCGGCATTCATCGCCGTCGACCGCAACACGCGGGAAAACGGCTGCATGCAAGTGATCCGCGGCTCGCATTTGATGGGCCGCATCGAACATGGCAAATTTGGCGACCAGGTCGGCGCAGACCCGGAGCGTGTTGACGAAGCGCTAAAAGTGCTGCCGCTCGATTACGCCGTGCTCGACCCGGGCGATGTGCTCTTCTTTCACAGCAACACGCTGCACCGCTCGGATCAAAACAGGTCATCGGAGCCGCGCTGGTCGCTGATCTGTTGCTACAACACCCGCCACAACTCACCCTACAAGACTGGCGGTCATCCGGCCTACACCCCCTTGGAGCGACTGCCCGACGACGCGATCAAAGCATTTGGCCGGCGCGTTGGCGTGTAAGCTGATGAACGACGCTGAAAAATCCGCCATCGGCGATTTGCTGATCGCGTTGGCCCTGTGCGCGGTTTTCTTTCTGGTCGCCGGCATCGTGCTGTGGCTTGACGGCCAATCCGTGTTCTTCTGGCAGCTGGCGGGCGGCTTTGTGCTTTTCACGCTGGGCGTCCTCGCCATCGCGCTGATCGCCCGATTGATTTATGGCGTCGCGCGCATCAACATGTACGACCGGGCCAATGCCTATGTCGCCTTGAATATTGTTCTGTCGGTGCTGCCGATGGTGATCTGGACGGCATACGCAGCGCATCTGGCCAGCGGCGCGGTCAACGGCTTCGGCATGTTGTCAGCGGCGGCGACCCACCTCACCGGTGCGCTCTCCTGCTATGCCGCCCACACCATGGTTCACTCGCAATTCAGAGGCACGATCTACGCGCTGGTCACACTGCCGATCGGGCTGGTCGGTTACGCGCTGTTTGCGGTCTTTCCCTGGATGGCGCGCCTGCTGCTTTCGCCGCTGCTGGGGGGATAGCGGCCGCGCGCCGCTACTGGCCGACTGACCAGGGTTGTACCGTCCCTCACACGGGTTACGGGCACTTGCACTCGCCGTAT
>JANMNW010000082.1:0-5461 GCA_031368515.1 Chloroflexota bacterium | reverse complement strand
CACCGGCTCGCGCAAGTGGAATTTGCGCCGAGCCTCAACCGACCATAAACTTGCAGTCTGCCACCCATGCCAACCATTCGAGAAGTCGCCAAGCGCGCAGGGGTCGCGCCCATCACAGTCTCGCGCGTCATCAACGACGGCCATTCGGTCAGCCCGGAAACTCGCCGGCGCGTCGAGCTAGCCATCGCAGAGCTGGACTACATCCCCAACGCCCTGGGCACCAGCCTGCGTTCCAAGCGCACGCAGACGCTGGCACTCTTGCTCAGCGACATCACCAACCCGTTCTGGACCACCGTCGCGCGGGGTGTCGAAGACACCGCCCATGCGCGCGGCTATCACATCATCTTGTGCAATACCGATGAATCGGCCGCAAAGCAGGATGAATATCTGACCTTTCTGCTCAAGAAGCAGATCGACGGCTTTCTGTTGGTGCCAACCTCGCGCCGTTCCGTGGTTACCTTGCTGAAACGCAAGACGCCGTGCGTGGTGCTTGACCGGCGCTTCCACGATCTGGAGATCGACACCGTGCGCGGCGACTCCATCGGCGGTGCTTGCACACTGACCCAGCACCTGCTGCAGCTCGGCCACCGCCGCATTGTTTTGCTAACGGGCCCGCGCGATGTGTCGTCCGCCGCCGACCGGGCGGCGGGTTATTTGCGCGCACTGGCGGACGCCGGTCTCGAAGATGCGGCGCAAGTATTGTGGGGCAGCTATTCACAAGAGGGCGGCGCCGAGCTTGCGCGGCAGGCGCTGGCGCTGCATCCGCGGCCAACCGCGTTCTTTGCCGGCAACAACTTCATCGCCGTCGGCGCCATGCGCGCGCTCGCCGCCGCCGGATTGCGCGTGCCCGAAGACATTTCCGTGGTTGCTTTCGACGATCTGCCGCTCGCGGTGATGTTCGACCCATTTTTTACCGTCGCCGCGCAACCGGCCTATGACATGGGCGCGCGCGCCACCGAGCTGCTGCTCGATCGATTGGACGGCGGCGGCCCGCCGCAATGCCAGGATGTGGTGCTGCCGACAGAGTTGATCGTGCGCCGCTCCAGCGCGCCCTACGTCAACGGCTGAGCCAGCACCGCATCCACAAACGCGCCGCACTGCCCGGTGTAGCGCGCGGGGTCGAGCAGCCTGTCGATCTCGGCGCGAGTCATGTGCGCCGACACGCGCGCGTCGGCCATGAGCAGATCGGCAAACGCGCTGTTTTGCTCGAAGGCGCGCATCGCCGCGTCGTAGACCACATCATGCGCCGTCACGCGTCCGATGCGCTCGCCCAGCGCAAACATGACCGCCTCGGACAGCATCAACCCATTCAGCGCATCGACATTGCGGCGCATGCGCTCCGGATACACGCGCAGGCCTTCGATCACACGCAACGTCAGCGCCAGCGCGCCGTCGGTCATCACGCACAGCTCGGGTATATACGCCCACTCCATGTGGTTGACCGTCCAATCGCGCTCATGCTCCTGGATCATGCCGTCAAACGCCGCGCGCGCCTGGTTGAAACTCAAGCGCGCCAGCGCCACGATCGCTTCGCAGATCATCGGATTGCGCTTGTGCGGCATGGTGCTGCTGCCGACCTTGCCCTCATTCCATGGCTCCTCGACCTCCATCACCTCGGACTTCTGCAATGCGATGACCTCGTGGGCGATCTTGCCGCAGGTGCCGGCCAGCATCGCCGCGATGCCGGCGAACTCGGCGAAACCGTCGTGCGCCACATGCCAGGTAATCATCGGGATGGCCAGCCCGAGCCGCGCCATCATGCCGGCACGGATCTGGATGCCATGCTCGCCCACGCCAGCCAGCGTGCCGGCTGCGCCGCCAAACTGCCCGACCAGCACGCGCGGCTTGCATTCGCGCAGGCGGGCGGCATGCCGGCGCAGCTCATCCAGCCAGATTGCCGCTTTGTAGCCAAATGTGATCGGCAACGCATGCTGGCCATGCGTGCGGCCGGCCATGAGCGTGTCGCGATGCGCGCGCGCCAGCACGGCCAGCGCGGCGCTGATATCGGCAATGCGCTGCTCAAAAATCGACAGCGCGTCTTTAATCTGCAAGACCACGGCGGTGTCCATGATGTCTTGCGTGGTGGCGCCCCAGTGAATGAATTCTCCGGCGGCGGCGGCTTCGGGTGCGTCGATGCGCTCGCACGCCTCTTTCAACAGGCGGATCAGCGGCACGATCGGATGCAGCGTGTGGTCGACCCACTGCTTCATGCGCGGCACATCGATGTTTTCGGCGCGCGCGGCGCGGCGGATTACCGCCGCCGCCGAAGCTGGAATCACGCCGATCTCGGCCTCGGCTTCGGCCAGCGCCACCTCGACATCCAGCCACTTTTGCAGCAGCGCAATATCGTCAAACACCGCGCGCATCTGCTCGGTGCCATACAGGTCTTTAAGAAATGCGGAATCGAGGATGGAGGAGGGCATTTAGTCGCAGTGGAACACTTCGGGCATGTTGTGCCAATGCTCGCCCGGCGCGCGGTTGGCCACGGGCGTTTGCATCGGAATGCAAATCGCCCACCACTCTTGCGTCATCTTATCGGCCGCCATCTTGGCCATGTCGGCGTCGTAGTCGCTGCCGTGATATTCGTAATAGGCGAAAAGCAAATCGCCGTAGTTGTAGATCGAGTAATTGCGGATGTTGCACTCTTCGATTTTCTTCAGCACGGCCGGCCACACCGCCGCGTGCAGCTGCTTGTAAACCTCAAGCCGCTCCGGTTTGATGCCGATGATTTGTCCATATCGTTTCATAATGCTCCCTGTGGCCGCGGAGGGCGTGACAAAACGGTTTTCGGCAAACGCGCCTCCGCATGGATGGCGCGCGGCTGCCGGGTTGTTTTGTCCATCACCCCGCGGCAAATAGCTTACTGTGCAATCTTGTACACCCGCTGGGCGGTGCCGCCCAGTATGGCGTCGATGTCTTTTTTGGCATAGCCGCGCAGTGCCGCTTTGGTCTCGCGCCAGACTTTGGCGTAGTCGCCTGCCAAAATCGCCACCGGCCAATCGCTGCCAAACATGCAGCGCTGCGGGCCAAACAACTCGACCGTGGCGTCGATATACGGCTTCAGATCGGCGGCGCTCCAGCTTTTCCAGTTGGCCGCGGTGTTTAAGCCGGAGATCTTCACCACCACATTCGGGCAATCGGCCGCCGCGCGCATGGCCGCCTTCCACTCCTTGATCTTCTTGTCCTTGATCGGCGGCTTGGCCATGTGGTCGATGACGATGGTGAGATCCGGCGCGTGGTTGGCCAGGGTCGGAATGTGGCGGATGTGCTTTGGAAAAATCGCCACCGCGTCAAACGTCATTTGGCGCGCCTCCAACAGCTTCAACCCGCCCAGCACCTCCGCGCGCACCAGCCAGTCCGGGTCGGCTTCATCGTGATTCAAATGCCGCACGCCGCGCCACTTGGGATGCGCGGCATAACGATCGAGCAGCGCCGCGGCCGCCTTGTGATCGCTGAGCGGCACCCAGCCCACCACCGCGCCGATCCAATCGTAGTTTTCGGCCTGGGTGAGCATCGAGACCGTGTCTTCGTTGTTGTTGGCGCTTTGCACCAAAACCGTTTTGTCGATGCCGGCTTTTTTGAGCTGCGGTAGAAGCTCTTGCGGCGTGAACTCGCGGTAGATCGGCCCGAACGCCGGCGCCAGCCAGCTGTATTCGACCTTGGCCAGATTCCAGAAATGTTGGTGGGTGTCGATTTTCAGGGTCATGGTATCTCTCACACGATCTCCGCCGGCCGCACCGAACGATTTTCGGCGGCCGACAGATACGCCGCTTCAACCAGGCGCAGCGTGTTCAAGTTGTCGGCCAGGTTTGTGACCGGCTCGCCGCCATTTTGGATCGCATCCATCAACGATGTCATCGGGCCGACAAACGCGTCGGGGATCCACAGCGATGTCAATTCAAAACGCCGCCAGGCTTCGGGCGCATCGGCATGCAGATGCGTCTCAAACGTGTCCGGCCGGCCGTGCGGATAGTTGTACATCAGTCCGATCGTGCCTTTGATGATGCCTGCCGTGCCGAGGAAACGAAAAGTCGCATAGCCATCCGGGCTTTCGTCCGAATGATTGACCGCAACCAGCGCCTGCAGCCCATCGGCATAGTCGAGCACGGTGATGGTTTTGGTCTCCGCCTTGGCGCCCTGCTTGGGATAGCGCGCATGCCGGCTGGTGAGCCAGG
Organism: Chloroflexota bacterium; assembly: GCA_031368515.1. Classification (GTDB taxonomy): domain Bacteria; phylum Chloroflexota; class Anaerolineae; order J036; family Brachytrichaceae; genus CANJQH01. The sequence goes on along the minus strand of JANMNW010000082.1, from coordinate 1,286 downwards.
CCGGATCGCCAAACAGTGAGCGCAGCGAATCCAGATAGTGAATGCTGTGATAGCTAATCTCCAGGCGCGGCGAGTTGGCCAGCCACGGCCACATGTGCCAGGGCGTATTGGTGCTCACCTGGATCTGCGCGTCGGTGGGCTGGCCGATCACGCCTTTGCCGATGAGATCGCGCGCCGCGGCGATGCCCGCGCTCCAGCGCATCTGCTGGTTGACGGCGGCTTTGACGCCGGCGCGTTGCGCCGCTTGCGCAATCGCCTGCGCATCGGCGAAGGTGTCGGCCAACGGCTTCTGGCACAGCGCGTGCTTGCCCGCGGCGAAGACGCGCTCGGCGATGGCGCGCTGATGCCACGGCTGAACGGCGATGTCGACGATCTGAACGCGCGGGTCGGCCAGCAGCGCGTCGAGCGTGGCATGCACGGTGCCGATGCCGTGCGTCGCGGCGGTCTTTGCAGCCGCGGCCGGATCGGCGTCGTAGCACGCCACCACATTCAGCCGGTTGCTCTTGTAGGCGATCAGGTGGCCATAGTTGACGACGCCGCCGCAGCCGACGATGCCGATGCCATAGTCGGTCTTCGCTGGCAGCTTCGGCAGATAGTCAGGAACGGGGATGCCGGTCATCGCTACACCGCCGAAATTTTCAGCACATGCGCCGGGGCTGGGGCGACCCCATCGGGCAGCGTCACTGCCACATCATCACCGCGCTGTTCCCAGGCCAGTTCGCCGGCGTGGCCGAGCAGCGTGATGCGCGCGCCTGCGGCCGGCTTAACGGCCAGCACCGTCAGCGCGCGTTGGCGCGGCGTCTCCATCAGCGCGGCGTAGAGCGCCGGGCCTTTGCGCGTAAAGCGCAATTCGATATCGCTCGACCCGGCGCGCGCCACGCCGGACGCGCGCGTCCACGGCCGCGTGCCGTAAATCGCTTCGCCGTTGACCGCCAGCCAATCGCCCAGACCGACCAGGCGCTCGTACTGATTTTCAGGGATGGAGCCATCCGCGCGCGGTCCGATGTTGAGCAGCAGGTTGCCGTTCTTACTGACCATGTCGACAAACGAGCGCACCAGCTCGTCGATCGAGAGCAGGTTCTTGTCGCTGTCATTGGTGTTGTATCCAAACGAGAAGCCGATGCCGCGGCAGCTCTCCCATTTGTGCGGCGTGACATCCGGCACGATGGTGTACTCGGGCGTGCGAAAGTCGTAGTGCGCCGGAGCGGGCAGGTTGCCCTCGCCGCTGGCCATGCTCGCCATCAGCTTTTGAATGTCGACCGAAGGCGCCTGGGTGAAGCGATCGT
>JANMNW010000054.1:0-6032 GCA_031368515.1 Chloroflexota bacterium | reverse complement strand
TCCGGCACCAACGGACGATTCGTATTGACCGTAATACCAACTGTGAATGGGCGCTTGAGCCGCAGGAAGCCGTCGAGCCGTCCGACATTCCGGATGTCACGCGCGAGCCGCTGCTCTTCCCCGCGCCGCGCGCGATGCGCCTGCAGTCGCTCAGCCGCGCAGAAACCGGCGGGGTGCTGGCCCTGGGCTACGCCAACATGCGCGGCTATGGCTCGGTGCACCCGACCATCAACGAGTTGCGTCTGGGCTATGCCGATGTGACGCTGACACACCCGATCAGCGGCCAGCCTTTCAGCTTGGGCCAGGTGCGCGTAAGCCAGGCTGAGATCGTCAGCACATTCAAGGGCAGCGCCAACAACCCGCAACTCAAGCTGGGGTTTGCCGCGACGATGGGCTGGAACGAAGTCAAGACCATTGCCGGCTCCATGCTGGACATGGCCATGGATCTGCCCGATCCACATCCTTCGCACACCGAAGAGTATGTGCTGTATCACACCGATCCGGTCGAATCGTCCGGCTTTTGCATTCATTACAAGCTGCCGCACTACGTCACGTTTGGCAGCAGCCTGGATGCGATGCGGGCGGTCAAGATGATGGCGCCAGCGCAGAACGGCAAGAACGGCTACTACGCTGACGGAAAGAACCTGAGCACAGCCACGCCCGGCGTGTATGCCGAACAGGAGGCGGGCGTCGAAGTTGCAACTTCGGCCGTGCCGTAATTCAGCGATTGTGTGAATCGCACGTTGGTTGCCGCCAAAACACTATGTCACTCGCTTCTCTCGCATCAACCCAACACGGCTATTCCTACGCTTTTCTAGACGAATTCGCCAAACGCGAGCTGCGCCGGCGCACCCTGAAAGCGATCGCTCTGCCGGGCTATCAAGTGCCCTATGCCAGCCGCGAGCTGCCCATCGCGCGTGGCTGGGGAACCGGCGGCCTGCAGGTCACGCTCAGCCTGGTTGGCCCGAACGACTCGATCAAAGTCATCGATCAGGGCGCCGACGACAGCGTCAACGCCGCCAACCTGCGCCGCTTTATCGCGCGCATGAGCGGCGCCGCCACCACAACCGACACGGCCAAGGCGACGCTGATTCAAAGCCGCCACCGCATCCCCGAAGCAAAACTGGCCGAGCGCCAGGCGCTGATTTTGCAGGTGCCCGACCCGGAACCCCTTCGCGGCGTGCAGCCGGACATGAGCAAATCGCGCATCATGCATGGTGAGGCGGATTACGGCCTAATGTGGCTCGGGCTATACGAGCAACTCGTGCGCTACCGCCGGGTGACCATCGGTGCCAGCTATCCGGCCCTGGTTCATGGGCGCTATGTGATGAGCCCAAGCCCTATTCCGCGCTGGGATCTGCCCAAGCTGCATCAATCGGCCCATTTGACGCTGTTCAGCGCCGGCCGTGAAAAGCGCCTCTATGCCGTGCCGCCTTACACCGACGTGCGGCCGCTTGAATTCGACGATGTGCCCTTTCGCATCGAAAACCAGCGCGGCTGGGTGTGCTGGAAGAGCGGCGGCGCAAACAAATTCATGACCGAGATCCCGCAAGCCGATGGCGGCGCGCGACACGAGATCTCGGACACCAATTATCTTGAAAAACGCGTCGCGAAAACCGCGCCAATCAAGGAGACCTACTACGATGACAACGGAAAGTTCCACATCGATGGCTACCTTCGCGACTGAGCGCGCTATCACCGCGCCACCAAAAATCGCCACAGCCGCGCCGCTGCTCGTCGCAAAGGGCTTGGTCAAGCGCTACGGCATGCGCGTCACCGCCGTCGATGGTGTGGACGTGGTGGCGTATCCAGGCGAAGTGTTAGGCATTGTCGGCGAATCGGGTTCCGGAAAATCGACCGTGTTGCGCTTGTTGAATCTTGAAGAATCTGTCGACGCCGGCGCCTATACACTCGACCTTCCCAAATATGGGGGGCAAAACTTATTCGAGCTTGACCGCAACGGCAAACGCGATGTGCGCACTTTTCACATCGGCATCGTGTATCAACATCCGCATCTGGGGCTGCGCATGCGCAACACCAGCAGCGGCAATGTGGCCGAGCGCCTGATCGTGGCAGGCAGCCGCGATTACGCGCACCTGCGCGAAGCGGCGCGTCAGTCGCTGGCCGTGTCGGAATTTCCGATCGCGCGCATGGACGATGCGCCATATACGCTGTCCGGCGGCATGCAACAGCGCGTGCAGCTGGCCAAAGCCATCGCACTCAAGCCGCGTCTGCTGCTGCTGGACGAACCCACCACCGGCCTCGACGTTTCGGTGCAGGCGCTGGTGCTCGACACGCTGCGGCGGCTGCGGCGCGACAGCGGCATCACCATGGTTATTGTCTCGCATGACCTGGGCGTCATCCGCATGCTTGCCGACCGAGTGATGGTCATGCGCAACGGCCGTGTGGTCGAAACCGGTCTGACCGATCAAGTGCTTGAAGATCCGCAGCATGCATACACGCAGCAACTCGTGCATGCAAAGCTCTAAATCCATGATCTTAAAAGTCGATTCCCTGGCCAAGCACTTCACGATTCATCACCTGAATCGCTCGGTGCCAGCGTTTTTCGATGTGTCGTTCCAGCTGCACCCGGGCGAATTCATCCTGGTCAGCGGGCCAAACGGCGTGGGCAAGAGCACGCTCCTGCGCTGCCTGTATCGCACCTACCTGTCCAGCGGCGGCAGCGCGCTGTATCGTTCGCGCTACGGAGAAATCGACCTGACGCGCGCGGCGGAGGTCGACATCATGCGCTTGCGCGCCGAGGAGATTGGCCACGTCACGCAGTTTTTGCACCCACGGCCGCGCGTGAGCGCGCTTGAGCTGGTGATGGAGCCGATGCTGGCCACCGGCGCCACACTGGCGGCGGCGACCGAGCAAACCGAGCATTTGCTGGCGACATTTGGCCTGAAGCCCGAGCTGTGGCAAGCCTACCCCACCACGTTTTCAGGCGGCGAACAGCAGAAGGTCAACCTGGCGCGCTCACTGGCGCATAACCACCGGCTGCTTCTGCTTGACGAGCCGACAGCCTCGCTGGACGCGCGCGCACGCGCCGCCTTGGTGACACAACTGGCCGATCTCAAAAATGCGGGCGTGGCGATGTTGGGCGTGTTTCACCACCCGGAAGATGTGCGGCACTTGATCGACCGCACGCTGACTCTGGCGGCGCCATCCGACGCGCGCGAGGAGGAAGCTTATGTGGCTCAGTGATCTGCGCATCGTGCTGCCCGACCGCGTGATCGAGCGGGGCGCCATACGCATCGAAGGCGACCACATTGTCGAAGTGCTGGACCATCCGGCACCGAGCAGCGATTTGGCCGTGGCCGGGCTGACCGCGATTCCGGGCATCATCGACATGCACGGCGACATGCTTGAACGAGAAATCGAACCCCGCCCCAAGGCCTATCTGCCCTATGACTTGGCACTGCACGAGCTGGACAAACGGCTGGCGGGCAGCGGTGTCACAACCGCCTATGCCGCGGTGTCATTCAGCGAGATCTCAGTTCTGCGTTCGACGGTGCGCAAGGAAGACACCGCGCGCGCAATCGTGCAGGCCATTCATGATGAGCGCGAGCACCTGATGGTGGACATGCGTGTGCATGCGCGCTTTGAAGTGACCAACCAGAATGCGCCGCCGGTGCTGATCGATCTGCTGCACAAAGACCTAGTGCACCTGGTGTCACTAAACGATCACACGCCGGGCCAGGGCCAGTATCGCGATCTGGAAGCGTATTACAAGATGATGTCGGAGTGGCGCAAGATCAGCGCCGACTATGCGCAAACGATGACGCGCGAGCGCATCGAGCAGATACGCGAAACGCCCATCGCCTGGGATGTCATTAGCGAAGTCACACAGCTGGCGCGCGAGCGCGGCATGCCGATCGCCTCGCACGACGACGACACGCCCGAAAAAGTCGCGTTAATGGATCGTCTGGGAACGACCATCAGTGAGTTCCCGGTGTCGATGGACGCTGCGGCCGATGCGCGCCGGCGCGGCATGCATGTGGCTATGGGCGCGCCCAATGCGCTGCGCGGCGTCAGCACCAGCGGAAATCTCAGCGCGCGCGATGCGATCGCCGCCGGCGTGGTGGATATGCTGGCGGCGGACTATCACCCCGGAGCGCTGCTGCAGGCGGCCTTTCTGATCGCGCAGCAGGGCCTGCTGCCGTTGCACGAAGCGATCAAGCTAATCACCAGCAACGTGGCCGATGCGGTCAAGCTGGCCGACCGTGGTGTCATCGCTCCGGGCAAACGCGCCGACATCGCGCTGCTGGCGGAAAGCCACAAAGCGCACGACGTTGGGCGGCCGCGCGTGCGCGCGACCTTGCGCAACGGACGGGCGATCTTCATGGACAAGCATGTGGCGGCGCCACGAGTGGCGCCGCCCGAATGGATGCGCGCATGAGCGGCCAGCCCGTTCTTCGTCGCGCGGTTCCAGCCGATGCCGCAGCACTGGCGCGTTTGCGCTACGCCTTTCGCAGCACGCTCGACAGCGCCGTGGAAAGCGAGCATGATTTTTCGGCGCGCGCTGAGTGCTGGCTGGATGCGCGCTTGCGCACCTCGGCCTGGATGGCTTGGGTGGCCGACGCGCCCGGCGCCGGCATCGTCGGGCAGTGCTATTTGCAGGCCATCGAAAAGATCCCAAACCCGGTGGGCGAGGCCGAATGGATCGGCTACATCACCAATGTGTTTGTCAAACCCGAATGGCGCGGGCGCGGCATCGCGTCAGGGCTGGTGGATCTGGCGCTCGATCACTGCACCGCGCATGGCGCCTACTCGGTCATTTTGTGGCCGACCGGCGAGAGTCGCAGCCTCTATGCCCGCAACGGTTTTGCCGCGCCCGAGCGGCTGATGGAACTCCCATGCTCTACAACTATGCACGCTTCCCCGAAGACTTGAGTCGTTCGACCAAGCGCTTAAGCGAACGGCCAACCATTCACCCCAGCGCGCGGCTGCTTCAATGCAAAGTGGGCCAATGGACGGACATTGGCGCCAACTGCATGCTCATGGAGAGCACGCTCGACGACTACAGCTACCTTGCCGGCGACGCGCAGATTGTCTACAGCACGATCGGCAAATTCTGTTCGATCGCGTCGCACGTGCGCATCAACCCAGGCAACCATCCGATGGACCGCGTTACGCAGCACCATAGCACTTATCGCCGCGTCGAATACGGCTTCGACACCGAAGACGATATGGCGTTTTTTCAGTGGCGCCGCGATCACCACTGCACCATAGGCCACGACGTATGGATCGGCCATGGCGCGGTGATCATGCCGGGCGTTGCAATCGGCACCGGCGCGGTGATCGGCTCGTCGGCGGTGGTCACAAAAAACGTGGCGCCCTATTCGATCGTCGTCGGCGTGTCCGCGCGCCCGGTGCGCAAACGTTTCGATGAAGCGACCATTGAGGTCCTGTTGCGCATCGCCTGGTGGGATTGGGACCGCGCCGCGCTTGAAGCGCGCTTTGCCGAATTGCGCGATATGGCGTCGTTTGTGCAGAAATATGGCTAGAACTCATCCCAAAATGTGGTCACCACCTTCTTCGTCAACATTTTCTGCTGATGAACTACGTGGAGTCCACTTTTTAAGATGCGCTCCAGAGTGCCCAGTTGCCGTGCAACACCCAGCCTGACGTGTCGCGCTCATACAGACGCAACTCCCATGCGACTGCCGCATGCGGATCAACCATTTCGCGCGCCAGCGCAGCAAGCGGCTCGTGTTGCTCGGGCGGAAACTGATACGCCAGGCTCACATGCAGCCAGTCTTTGAGTCGCAGTGCATCGCGGCGGGTGGGCGATTGCACCACCGCTGCAACGGCCCGAATCAGCGCAATAAGCCAGGTGGATTCGAGCTTGAGATAGTGAAACGTTTCGGTCAGGTGCAACCCTTCGATCTGAATCTGAGCCGTGTCCGTCTTTCCTGCCGCTGTCAGCGCCTGCGCCAGAGCAGCCCGGTAGTTCGGAATGGCTGCGGCATCGTCATGAAAGAAACCGGTCAGCGTGCAATGCGGCATGTAGTCGTGCGCCGCATTGC
>JANMNW010000053.1:0-13941 GCA_031368515.1 Chloroflexota bacterium | reverse complement strand
GTACGGCTTGCAGAAGTGCGCGGGTGGTTTTGGCCGGGCCTTTATTGCGATACGCTTTGAGATCGCCTTCGGCGTACTTTGCGTCGAAAATCTCATCGAGCGCCTGACATTGGCTGGAGGAGCAGCAGTTCACACAGCGAGTCTACTCCGGGAGAAAACTTTAAGAGTTTTCATCTCTTAAAGAGATGAAAACTCTTAAAGTTTTCTCCCGGCCTCGCCCGCAACATAACGGCGCGACTCACCAACTCAGCCGCCGCAGCCGGCCAGTCGGGATAGCAATACACAAAACCGCTGCGCATCAACTTGCCCGGCACCACCCGCCTGCTCTTCAACACAAGCTCAGTTTCCGTGCCCATCGCCCAGGCTCCAAACTCAAGCATCCATTCGGATGCGCTTACTCCCACACGCGGGCCGCACGCACGACGCAACGCCCGCATGAATTCAGAATTCGGCACCGGGTTGGGCGCGCACAGATTCACCGGACCGCTGAGCTCAGCGTGATCGACCAACCAACGCACCGCGCGCGCAAAATCAGCCTCATGCATCCACGACACAAATTGCCGGCCATCGCCAGCGCGTCCGCCCAATCCGCGCCGCACCAGTCCCCTCAGAATGTCAAACGCGCCGCCCGTTTCGTTGCCCATCACAATCGCTGTACGCATCGCCACCTTACGCGTGCGCGGCGTCGGCGCGTCGCATAGCGCGCGCTCCCAGGCCCGGGCCACTTCGGCGCTAAAGCGCCATGCCTCCGGTGCGTGGGGTTCATGGCCGGACAGCATGCCTGTGAATTCGTCATTGGCGGCGTCGTGCCGGTGCGCGTAAATGGTCGCCGTCGCGGCTTGCAGCCAGACGCGTGGCGGCCGCTTGGCGCGAGCGATCGCCTCGCCCACCACCCGGGTGGAATTCACGCGCGAATCCAAGATCTCGCGGCGGTTGGCTGGCGTGTAGCGACAGTTGACGCTGCGTCCGGCCAAGTTGATCACCGCATCGGCGCCGTCGATGTCGGCCGCCCATTCACCCCATGTCGCACCATCCCAAAACACGCTGCGGCATGGCGCATCATGTTGATCCGGATGGCGGCTGAGCACCACCACCTCATGCCCGTTCGCGTGAAAATCACGCGCAAGCGTTTGTCCAAGATGCCCGCTGCCGCCAGGAATGATTATTTTCATGCCGCACGCTCCTTGCACTGCACCGTCCGGCGCGCAAACGTCGGCGTTGGCGAACCGGGCTATGGCATCAGCATAGGCATAACGCGCGCTTGCGTGTCGCGGAAAAGTGAACGAAATGTAAGCGGGCACGCCGCAAAAACTCACGCCAATGGCGCGCCGAGGCCGTGCGCCTGATAAGCGCTTTGCAGCTGCGCGGTCAATTCAGCCTGGGCTTCGGGCCGGCCATGAAAGGCCGCGGGGGTGGTCTGCAATAGCGCGATGCGCCACGTGCCGCTGAGCCGCGCAGCCACCAGCGTTTGAATGGCATTGACTGCCGGATTGATTTCCGTCTTCCCCTGCGGGACCATGCCGACCAGCGCATTCAGCATCATGACATCGTCCGCCAACTCATCCACGCCTCGCACAATGCCGACATAGGACGCGGTTTGATGATGCGCAAATATCTGCGCCAGTGACGCTTCGATCGCCGCGGCTCCATCGAGCATGCTGCCATCAAACCCAATTGCATGACCTGTTTCCAAAAAGTACGCGGCAAAGGCGGCGGCGTCACGGTCATTCCAGCTTGTCAAAACTGCGTGATACAGGGCGCGAACTTTCGAGGCAAATCGTTGACCGTTCACGCCGGCACCATGCTGGCCGGCAACCCACACTCACGGTGCACCGACGCCAGAACCGCGTCCAGATCGTCTTTGCGCAAAATGTCCGCAACCACTTCGGCCATGTCCGCATTGGCGCTGTCGCGATACCAGCGCTCCGCTTGCCGATAGCGTTCACGTGCAGCGTCGTAGTCGTTGTCGATGATGTCCAGCAACGCCAAATTGGTCAACGCCGAAGCGGCGCCGTCATAAAAGCCAATCTGCAGCGACTGCGTCAGCACCTGAGTATGCATCTCGCGCGCGTCGTCATCGCGGCACTCATTGAACGCGATCAACGCATGCAAATGCCGCGCGCCGAGCGCGCCATGCGCGCTGCCCGACGCGCGCGCGCGCATCAGCGCATTTTCCGCGCACGCTTTGGCCAGCATATAGTCGTGTGCGCCCCAGGCCGCGCCGCCTGCGCCAAGCAGCTCCATGACGGCCAACGGAATGCCATGCGGGGTGGGTTTGGACTCATGTGACATGCGGTTGCTCCTGCGCGCCAGGGGTGGCCTCGCGCGGGAAAACTGTATAGCACAAATGTTCTGGAGTCAAGTGCTTATCCACAGGCGTCGCAAAACTGTGGAGAACTTACATGCGCATCGATGAGCTTAATGGCGCCGCTTGTCGTTCTGCGGCGTCAAAGCGAATGAACCGGCTCTGGCCCGATTGCGCGGTGCCGCCGCCTTCGATGGCCTACTGCTGTTTCTGCGCTTCCAGCAGATCAGCGTGATATTTCTGCGCCACATCCGGATGCGAACGCAAGCGGCTCTTGAGATGATTCTGCCCGACATTGCGAAAGAGCGGATTCATCGGATCGCGCGTCAGCCTGCGCCGCCCGGCCTCAAGCGCAGGAGGCAGATCCAACAGCGGCACCGTTGCGTCCAATCGCGCAGCGAAGAAAAACGGCACCGAGATGCGATCGGTCCCGGCCGGCGGCGTCACCACGCGATGCAGCGTGCCGCGCAGATAACCGTCCGACGCCAGCTCCAGCACCTCGCCGATGTTCACCACAAACGTCCCCGGAATCGGCGGCGCGCCGATCCAGGCGCCATCGTGCTCGACTTCCAAACCCGATTGCACATCCTGCAGCAGTACGGTCAGTATGCCGCTGTCCTTGTGCGCGCCCACACCCTGGTCGCTCTCGGTCGTGTCACGCCCGGGATAGCGGATGATCTTCATCAACTGATGCGGCGCCGGCGTGTAAATCTGCTCAAACACATCCTCGGGCTGGCCCAATGCGAGCGCAAATGCCTTGATCAAGCGAATAGCCAGCGCAATCACTTCGGCCTGATAGCGCAACACCGTCTCTCGCAGCTGAGGCAAAGCCGCCGGCCACTGATTCGGACCTTGCAGGCGCGTGTATGCCGGGCGGCTGTCGTCGGGCGGCAACGCCGCCCGTTCCGCGCCAATGTCGATCTGTTCGCGCCAATCGCGCTGGCCACGCGTCACTTCCATGCCCACGCGCGTGTAACCGCGAAAGTGCGGCGAGTTGATCATCTCAATCGCCAGCTTGTCATCGGCCGGCAAATCAAAAAATCGCCTCGCCAGCGCCAGCATCTCGCTGATCAAACCCGGGTTGATGCCGTGGCCGCCAATGTAAAAAAAGCCGATCTCATGCGCGGTTCGGCGCAGATCGTCCAGAAACGCCTGGCGTTCGGCCGATCCAGCGTTCAAGCGTGAGATATCCAAGACCGGTAGCGCGGTCGTTTTTCCAGATGCCATGAATTTGTGTTCTCCTCCGGCTTTGGCGCCAGACCGGTCCATGTGTGCGCACGATCCCAGCCGCAACTCATCCTTTCACATACGCAAATTTTTCAGCCACCTTTCCGTCACGCACTTTAAAGACATCCACGCCGCGTACGTGCCCAGAAACTGGGTTGCCCCAGGTGTAAGTCCAGCGCACAGTGGCGCGATCGCCCGCGGCAAATTCATCCTCGCTGGTGAAATGCGCATGCGGAGAGTCGCGAAAAAGCGCCTTCCAGGCGTCCCGCACGGCGGCCTGACCGGTCAAACGCTGGCCGTCGGGCGCCGGGCTGGTGTTCTCAAAAACGCAGTCGTCGGTCATCAACGCCATGATCGCATCGACGTCGTGGGCGTTAAATGCCGCATTAAAGCGCGCGATGACAGCCAACGTTTCAGCAGCAGAATCGGCATTTGCATTCTTTTCCATGTGTGTTACCTCCGGATACGGTATTGAATTTGCTCAGCGAATTTCGGCTCCATTTGCCTGGGCAACGATTCGGCGCCCGACAAACCGGAACCCACACTTTAGTGATGTTCGCGCAAGTTGCAAGCCGCACTTTCGCGTGTGCCGGCCAATCACGAAAGTCCGCCCGTCCGAAATGCGCCGGGCGCAAAAACCGTTGATCTCGACTTCGGAAAAGAGTCGTATCGCTCGCATGCTTCATCCGGACAGCGATTCCCATTCAGTCAATGCGCGCTCCAGCTCGGCTTGCATCTTGGCATAAGCCCCGCTCAGCTCGCGCACCTTGCGCTCATCGTTGCGCGCGCCGGCGGCCTGGATCTCGTTAGCCGCACCGGGAAGGTCGCGCTCAATTCTCGCAATGCGCGCTTCCAGTTCGGCCACGCGTTGCTGGCGTTTGGTTTGCGCATTTTTCGAGCCGCTGTCGTCGGCCTTCTTTTTGACCGGCGCCGGCGGCGTTTCAACTGCCGCCGGCTTGGGCTTGACTGCGTCAGGCTTGGGCCGCGCATTGTCCGCCCGCTTGCGCCACTGCGCATACTCGGCGTACGGCCCGCGAAACACGCGCAGGCGATCGTCGTCGATGGACCAGATCTGTTGCGCCAATTTGCTGATCAGATAGCGGTCATGCGACACGAGCAAAATGGTGCCTTCAAACTGCGACAGCACTTGCTCGAGCACTTCCTGCGTGGCGATGTCGAGGTGGTTGGTTGGCTCGTCAAGCACCAGAAAATTGGCGCCTTGCAGCCCCAGAATCGCCAGCGCCAGGCGCGCGCGTTCGCCGCCGCTCAAGCCGGACACCGGTTTGAACAGATCATCATCGGTGAACAAGAACTGCGCCATGTAAAAGCGCAGGTCGCCTTCGTTCATGCGCCTGCCCTGCACATCGGCATGGCGCAGCAGTTCGTCCTGGATCGTGTTGTCGGCGTGAAGCTCTTCATGCGCCTGCGCAAAATAGCCGACGCGCAGGCTGCTGCCGGCTTCCACGATACCCGCCAGGGGTTTGAGCTGCATTTCCGGGTGCAGGCCGATCTCGATGCGCTCGTCATGCAGCGTGTTGCCGGCCAGCGCGGTTTTGAGAAAGGTGGTCTTGCCGCTGCCGTTCGGCCCGATCAAAGCCGCGCGCTCGCGCCAGCGCAGCTCCAGGTCTTCGCAATCAAACAACGGCTTGCCCGGGTAACCGACGCGCAGCCCTTTGGTGCGCAGCACGATTTCGCCGCTGCGTTTGCGCGGCTCAAGCTTGAGATTGAGCCTGGGCGCGCGCTGCGGCGGCGTCAGGCGCGCGGTGCGCTTGATGGCATCTTCCACGCTAAACGGCGTGGGCACCCCGCCGTCGTTGTTCAACCGCGCGGCGATGTCCGACCATTGCTCGTTGACCAGCACCTCAACGCCATACTTTTCGATCACCACCACATCGGAGGTCAGCCGGCGCAGCTTGCCGATCGCCCAGGTTGGCTTTTCGTCGGTAAAGCCGGCCTTGATTTTGTCAAAGTCGCGTTTGATCAGGCGCGCGTCGTTTTCAAGGCGCGCCTTCTCAGCGTTGAACAGCGCCACCCGCCGCTCGAAGCGCTCTTCGCGCTGCGTCAGATAAGCGGTGTAGTTGCCGCGATACACATCGACGTTGGTGCGGCTCATCTCCCAGATACGGTTGACCACCCGATCCAAAAACAACCGGTCATGGCTGCACACGATCAGCGCGCCGGTCCAATCATTGAGCGTCTCTTCGAGCCACTCGATCGCCTCGACATCCAGATGGTTGGTCGGCTCGTCGAGGATAAGCAGGTCGGGATGCTGCAGCAGCAATTTGGCCAGCAGCGCGCGCGTTTTCTGGCCGCCGCTGAGCTGCATCACCGGCGTGTCCCACGAACGCTTGCGGATGTCGGCAGGCGGGCCAAAGCCCAGACCTTCGAGCGTTTGCTTGATGCGCGTGTCGTAGTCGTAGCCGCCGCCATGCTCGAAACGATGCTGCAAGTCGCCATACTCCTTCATCACAGAATCCAGACCGGCGCCGGCGTCGGTCATCAGGTGCTCAAGCTCGCGCATGCGGGCTTCAATGGCATGCAGCGGCTCGAAGACAGTCAGCATCTCGCCAAAGACGGTGTTGTCGTCGCCTGCGAAGGCGTCGACCGCCTCTTGCGGCAGATAACCCACTTTCTTGTCTCGGGCGACGTGCAAAGCGCCGCGGCTGGGTGTTTCCATGCCGGAAAGGATGCGCAGCAGCGTGGTTTTCCCAACACCGTTCGAGCCGATCAGGCCGATTTTGGCGTCGTGCGTGACGGTGACGGAGATGCTGGAGAAGACGTCCACAAAGCTGTAGCTTTGGGCCAGGTTGTTGGCGGCAAGGAGTGACATAAATACTGAGACCTGAAAGGTCAAGACCTTTCGATTCGTTTCAACAATCGCGGCAACATCGCCGCCATTTCACGATCCGCGCTCTTGTTCGCGCAGTAATTGATAAACATCAGCGTGCGGGCGTCAAACAACACCTCAAGTTGCGCCTCCGATGCAGGCCATCCTCGCACACGCTCATAGCCCAAGCGAAACGCGTCGCGCAACGCCGCATAGCCATCACCCGCCTTCACCCGCGCCTGATAGAGCGACACCGCGATGTCCTGCACAGGAAAACCCCACATCAGGTCTTCGAAGTCCAGCACCCAGGCCGTGCCACGATGCACATGCACGTTGTCCGGATGCAAGTCGCCATGAATCAGCATCGGCCCGCCCTGCCTGCGCGCAAACAGTTCGCCGATTGCGGCATAAACCTTGCGCTCGGCGTTGCGAATCGCTTCCACCTGGGCTGGCGTGAACAAGTGCGCATGCGACTTGGCATACACCACGGTCGGCTCATGCGCAAAGTAGAACGCGCGGTCCCAGGCCATCGGCCGCAATTCGGGCGGCACCGCCATCGTAGCCGCATGCGCGTGCAAACGCGCCGAAGTCTCGCCCAGCAGCGTGTAGCTGGCCTGCGACATGTCGTCGCCGATCGGTTTGCCCGGCGCCCAGCTGAACAGCATGCATGTGCGCGGCTCAGGCACGCCATCGGCTTCCGCCACGGTCGTCCATTCGCCCGAACGCGCGGCCACCGGCACAGGCAGCTTGACCGCACTCTCGCACGCCAGCACATTCATCCACATCACTTCGATGGCGCGATCGCGCGCATCATGCTCGCCGGGCGCGCAGGCGCGCAGCACATAGCGCGCGCCGTCGGCCGCGTCGACGCGAAACAACGCGTTGGTGTGTTCGGCCAACGGCCGCACACTGCGGACGGCGATCGCATAATGCGACAGCGCCGCCTGCGCCAGCGGCAACAGCCGGCGCAAACGGCCGCGAGAAGTTAGCACATCGTACGGCTTCACGACGCATCCTCGAATACCAGCCGGGCCACGACTTCGCCCTCCTCCATTTCGCCAGTGGGCATAAACCCCATGCTCCTGTAAAACGGCTCAGGGCCACCCTCGGCCGGAATAAACGACAGCGTCACCTCGCGCGCATTTGGCCGCGAGCGCACATAGTCAATCACCAGTTGCAGCGCGCGCCGGCCATACCCTTTGCCTTGATGCGCGCCATCGATCATGAAACGCCAGACGTAATACGTCGGAGTCGAGGAATCGTCGATGAGCTGCACAAAGCCCACCGGCATGTCATCGGCGTAGATTGCGCGAAACCACGCCTTGGGTTCGAAGTGCGCCTCCGCTATGGACTTTGCGTTGCTGGCCACAAACTTCTCCTGCTCAGGCTTAACTTTCAATTTCAAGATGTCGTTCACGGTGGCCGCGGTGATTTCGCGCAGCGTAACAATCGCCATATGTCTCTACCTCTCCCTAAAGCCGGGCAAAGTCGCCATCGCCTTGCTGGACAGCCAGCGCTTGTCCGGCGCGCGCGGACAACCCGAGCGGCGCATACCCGCACGAGCGCGCGGCCTCATCTCCAAACAGCGCGGCGATGCAAGTCGGCTGATCGCTTGCATCGAGATACGGCGTCAACACTTCGCGAGTGTATTCAAGATCGTCGGCGCTCAGCGCCGGCTCCCGCGCACCCGAGAAAAGCGCCGCGGCATGATCCAGCGCCAGCATCTCGCGCAGTATGCGCGGCGCGCCGTGCGTCTGCCAATGCGCTGCGCGATACACCGTGTCGAACGTCATCGCGCGAATGTCCGCCGCCGCATAGTTCTCGCTCGTCCAGCACCACACCCCGGCAAAGCGCCGCGTGCGATTGGCGCGCATCGACAGCGCATCGCCGTAGCGGTTCTTGAACTCGGCGAAGATGCGATCGGTCCAGCCGCCCATCAAATCATCAACCAGGTTCACAAACACGCGCGCGCTTGCCTTCGTGCCCGGCAGGCGCCCGGCGGCTTCGCGCGCGGCCGCGGCCGCCACGCCATCGGCGTCGATCGTAATCAGCGCGTTCACCGCGGCCAGGCAATGCTCCTGGCCCATCGGATTGACAGCGCCGATGGGCAGCCGCACATCTCGCTCGCCGTCGTCGCCGCTGTCGCCGAGCATTTGCTCGATATACCAGCGAAAACGCGCCATGTCGCGCGGCTTTTCGTATAACTCCCGCTGCACCTGCAGTGTCGGAATGAACTCCACTTCCATGACTGGCCTCGAGCTACTTTGCGGCGATCAGGTCCAGCACATCGTCCTCGTCCGGCCTGGCAACCGCGCCGGGCTCGTCGTCCTCGCGCCACAACGCGCGAAACTCTTCGCTCGTCTGCAACAGCGATTCCACCGTGCCCTGCGCCTCCACGCGCCCATCCTTCAAGACGATGATGTGATCGGCGCGCGACAACGCCGCATGCCGGTGGCTCACCGCCAGCACTGTCACTCCCGGCATGTCCGCCAGACGCTCCCACAGCGTGCGCTCGGTCTCAACGTCCAGCGCGCTCGACAGATCGTCGACCACCAACAGCTCCGGCTCGCGCACAAACATGCGCGCCGCCGCGCTGCGCTGAATCTGCCCGCCGGAAAGTCGCACACCCTTTGGGCCGACCAGCGTGTCGAGGCCCTTCTCCAGCCCGGGCAAATCGGCGTCCATCACCGCAAAGCGCATCGCGCGCTGCAAATCCACCTTCTCTTCAGGCATGCCCAGCAGCAGGTTGTGGCGCAGCGATTCGCTAAACAAGCGAGGCACCTGGCTGGTGTAAGCCGCGCGCGGCGGCGTCATGAAGTCGCCCAGATCGTCCACCCGTTCGCCGTTCCACAACACCTCGCCGCCATCGCGCGGCAACTGCCCAAGCAACACGCGCGCGAGCGTGGTCTTGCCGCTGCCAATGCGCCCAGTCACCACCACAAACGCGCCGCGCTTGAGTGTGAAGCTGACATCATGCACGCCTTGCTCCACTCTCATTTTCTCGGGTGTGACATGCCGATACGTCAAGCCGCGCACTTCAAGCGTGTGCAATCTATGCGCATCGGTCTTCACGACAAACGGCACGGGCGGGTCGTCGCCTTTTTCATACACCGGGCTTGGCGCAACCAAGGCCTTCGGTGGTGCGCCAGGCATCAGGTTGAGCAGGCGATTGATTCCCACGCCGGCCTGTTTGTAGCGCGCGGTCAGAAAGCCGAGAAAACCGGTCAGCTCACCGATGCCGCCCATGGCCCAGGCGAACAGCGCGAAATCGCCGACGGTGAATTCGCCCGCGCGCAACGCGCTGGCACTGGCCAGCAGCATCGCGCCCGTGCCGATCGCTCCAGCGTTCATAAACACCGACTCCAACAACTCGTTAAACAGGCGGTCGATCAGGCCTGCATCGCGGCGCTTGCTGTTGAGCGTGCGGAAGTGTGCGACCATGCGCTCTTCGGCGCCGGCGATTTTGACCGCCTGCGCCGCGCCGAATGTCTCCGCCACAAAGCCGCTCACCTTGCCGCTTGCCTCGCGAAAAGCCACCCGGTAGCGCTCAATGCGGCGCGTGGCAAAGTTCGAGATCGCCAGCACAAAGATCATCGGCACCAGCACGATCAGCGTGATCCGCCAGTTGATCGCCAGCATAACTGCCAGGCTGGCGATCGACTGCAGCCCAACGCCGATCAGATCGTTCAGCCACAGGCCGAACATCGGAATCTCCAGCGCGTCGTCGCGCAGCCGGTTGACCGACTGACCCGCCGATTCCGGCAGAGCGCGCGCGCCCGGCTGCCGCAAGATGTGCGACAACACGTTCTTCTGAATCATTACGCGAGAGAGCTCTCCAAAAGGCCGGTTGGTATGGGGCAGGCCAAACAAACCGACTGCGCGCGCAACAATCACAAACAGCATGCCGAACAACAGCATCTGAATGGTGAGACCGGCGCGCGCATTGTCGCTGATCATGTTGAAAAACTCGCGCGAGATGATGCCCGGCACCCACCAGCCCACGATCAATAGAATCATCGAGGCCAGGTTGACCGTCCAAAGCTTCCAGCGATACCGGATCAGCGATAAAATTGCATATGACGTTTTCATGGTTATTGATGCCGCAGGAATCGGGTTCCTGCCGGCGATGCCTCAGGCCGCCTGCGCGCGCAGCAGCCGGCTGAAGCGCGATCGTTCATCGCGCGCCAGCGCCTCCCGCTCGCCTTGCTCAACCACACCGCCGCGCTCCAGAATGAGAATCTCATCCGCGCGCTGCACAGTGCTCAGGCGGTGGGCGATGATCAACGCAGTGCGCGACCGGTCGCCCAACAATTTGTCGATGGCGTGTTCGATGCGACGCTCGGTCGCCGGGTCCAGCCGCGACGACGCTTCGTCGAGAATCACCAGCCCCGGGTTGCGCAAAAACACGCGCGCAAACGCCAGCAGCTGCGCTTCGCCCGCCGACAAGCCTTTGCCGCCGCTTTCGAGCTCGGTGTCAAGGCCTTTGGGCTGCCGCGCAAACCACTCGCCCAATTCAAGATCGTCGATGACTTCAAGCACCTTGTCATCTGGAATTGCGGTATCGAACAATGTCAGATTCTGGCGCACCGTGCCGCGAAAGATCTGCACATCCTGCGTCACCATGCCCACCCGCGCGGGGAGATCGGCCAGCGGCAGATCGCGAATATCCACGCCCGGACGCCCATCTTCCGACAGGCAAACACGCCCGGCTGTCACGTCGTAAAGGCGAAAGATCAAGCGCGCAAGGGTTGTCTTGCCGCTGCCGGTGCGGCCCAGCACGCCGATGACTTTGCCCGGCGCCAGGTTGAACGACACGTCGCGCAGCACCGGATCGTCTTTGGCATAGCCAAACGTGACCGCATCGAAGATCAGCCGCAACGGATGGCCGGCGGCGATCGTCTCGCGGCCGCGCGACTGGATCTTGCTCTGCCGGCCGAGCAGCTCGCGCAGGCGCGCGATGCTTGCGGCCGACTTCTGAAAGTGCTCAAGCTCCATCGTCAGATGGCGCAGCGGCTCAAACAGCGTGTCGGTGTAGTACACCAGCAGATACGCGGTGCCTAGGGTGGCCTGGCCGGTGGTGACGAGATAGTAGCCCGCGGCGATGGCCAACATGTAGCCCAGGCCGTGCGCAAACTGAAAGGTCATCCAAACCAGCATGCCGCGCACACCAGCGGACGTCTCCGCCTCTTTCATTTTTCGGCCAAAGGCGTAAAGCTGTTTCAACACATAAGCTCCCGCGCCGCTGGAACGAATATCTTCCGTTCCGCTCAAGCGTTCTTCCAAAAAGCCATACAGCTCGGAATGCATGTCGCGCGCGCGCTTCCAGAAAGGCTCGGCTGCGGCGCTGAAGCGGCGCAGCACAACCAGCACAAACGCGCAAAAGACCAAATAGCCCACGCCCAGCCGCCAGTCCTCCAGCGCAAACGCAATCAGGATGCCGAACAGCAGCACCACATTGCCAAGCACGCGCACGACCAGCTGCGAAAAGAAGATGGCCAGATCCATCACATCGCCGTCAATGCGCTCAATCATGTCGCCTGGCGTCTTGTCATTGTGAAAGGTCATGTCCAGGCGCAACGCATGCAGGGCCAGATCGGCGCGCAACGCATTCGTTGCGTTCCAGCCAACCACTTCGCCCACATAGATGCTCGTCACAGAGAGCGCCTGCACCAGCAGCGCAAAACCGAGAAAGACTCCGCCGGCGATCCATAGCTGATCAAGCGACGCGCCGCTCTGAGCCGCGTCCAGAAAGCCTCGGATGATCTGCGGGTTCACCACCCGCAAGGCGATGCCAAGCAGCAGCAGAAACGCCAGCAACACCGCGCGCCCGCGCTGTGGGCGCAAGTATTTGGAGAACAGCTGCCAGTATTCTTTTAATGGGATGCTCATGATGCTCCATGACAGCGGCATAGGACGCCGCCGTCACTCCAAGTTGTTCAAGCGAAAGCTTTGCGATAAAGCGTCTCTGTATGCGCGACACGATAGCCGCACGCCTCATAGACGCGCAGCGCACCGCTCAGGTTGTCAGCGTCAACACCCAGCGCCGTTTCGTCGAAACCCATGTCGCGAAACATGCGCAGGCTTTCGCAGATTGCCGCGCGCGCCAACCCCATGCACGGGTATGCCCGCTGTGTGCTGATATCTTCGGTGTATCCGCGCAGGCGCCCAAATTTTTCATTTTCCAGCGGATCGACAAAGTTTTGCACTTGCGCAGCGATGCGGTTGTCTGCAACGTTCCAGACAATCTTCCACAAGTTCGGTTGAAAGCGCCGGTTGCTGAGCCAGAAGCGATACCATTCTTCAGTGGGTGGCGAGAAGCCCCAGTGATCGCGAAAGGCCTCGATATCCGCCTCCCAGATCGCACGATAGTGTTCGGGCAGCGCCGGGCGAAACTCAAAGCCAGCGGGCAATGGATTGTCCGGAATCGGCTCATTCAGCTTGCGCAGCATTTCGAAGGCGTAGCGCATTGGCGCGTATCCTTCCGCCGTCAACAGCGCCTGCTTGCCGGATTGGCGCTCCTCGCAGAACGCAAAGAAGATCGATTCTTTGGGCGCCGGGGCAGGTTGGCCGGCTTCGATGGCGCGCACACGCGTTTCGAGCCACCGCTGCATGGCGCGGCCGATGCCTTTGCGCCGCCAAGCCGGGTGCACATCGGCCACGATCATGTAACGCCGCACGCCGTCGTTCTGGTTGGAAAACGACGTGCGCCCAAAGGCGATGAGCTGTCCATCGGCTTCCACAAACAGCATGTCACGTAGCGGATCGCAATTCACCAGGTTGGTATAGCGATTGCGCAGGTCGTCGGCTGTCTCGACATAGTCCAGCCCATCGGCCGCGCTGGATGCGGCGGCGATCTCCGCCATCGCAGCGTAGTCGGCCTCGCCGTTGAACGGGCGAAATGCCAGGCCATCAATTGACGGCGCATGCGGGATTGTAAAAATAGTCGTGTTCATAAAACGTTGATGTTTCCCGTCTTGCGATACTGCGCCATTACCTTGCGGGCGCGCCGGCGCAGTTTCTCGTCAGAATCTTGTTGCATGCGCTCGACCGCAGCCACCACCTCGGCGTTGCGCTCGCGCGGCGATCCGTCGCACAGCAGATGCAATACGGTCGCGCGCACTTTGACATCGGGGTCGGCGGCCATTTCCAGCGCGCGATCCCACACGCGGCGCTCGTTGAACTTGACGTGGCACGGGCACAACACGCGCAGCGCCTCGTTGCGCTCGCGCGCGTCCTCGCTGTGCGTCAGTTCGAGCAGTTCGTCGATCTCGTGGCGGCTAGTGTTTTGCATCATGATTTGTCAGCTACTGTCAGAGAGTGGGTTACAGATGCCGGACCTGCCAGATCCGGCATCTGTCAAATCGCCTTGCGATACGTAATCCAGCGCTTCACCGGCCGAAAACCGAGGCCCTCATATAGCCCCAGCGCACCATTGGGGTTCTCAGTGTCAACCCCAAGCGCCGCCTCAGTCATCCCAAGTTCGACCAGCTTGCGCATGGCTTTGGCCAACAGCGCCTTGGCCAAACCGCGCTTGCGCCACGGCCGCCGCACATACACCGGATCGGTCCAGCCGCGCAGCATG
>JANMNW010000001.1:0-13884 GCA_031368515.1 Chloroflexota bacterium | reverse complement strand
CCAATGGCACCGATGCGCTGTATATCATCATGAAAATGCTCGGCATCGGACCGGGTGACGAGGTGATTACGACTGCCAACTCGTGGATCGCATCGTCTGAAACCGTGACGCAAACCGGCGCCCGCGTCACGTTTGTGGATGTCGAGCCGCACTTTTACAATCTGGACCCCAACAAGATTGAGGCAGCCATCACGCCGCGCACAAAAGCAATCATCGCAGTGCATCTGCTCGGGCAACCGGCTCAAATCGATGTGATCAAGGCCATTTGCGACGCGCGCGGTTTGCATCTGATTGAGGACTGCGCGCAAACGCATTTTGCCGAATACAACGGCCAGCGAGTGGGCACCTTTGGCGTCGCCGCCACGTTCAGCTTCTATCCGGGCAAAAACCTTGGCGCCTATGGCGATGCCGGCGCAATCATCACCAACAACGACGAATTGGCCGACAAATGCCGCAGCTACGCGCGTCATGGCGCCAATGCGAAGGACAAGCACGATCATGTGATGGAAGGGATTAACAGCCGCCTGGACGGCTTGCAGGCGGCCATCCTGTCTGTGAAATTGCCTCACATTAGCGAATGGAACAGCAAGCGCGCGGCGGCGGCGGCGCGCTATGACCAGTTGCTGCAAGGCGCCAAAAATGTCATCGAATTGCCCGCGGTCCGGCCCAATGCCACGCACATTTACCATGTGTACTGCGTGCGGCTCAGCGACCGGGACGCCGCCAATGCGCGCCTGAACGGCGCCGGCATAGGCACCAGCATTCACTATCCGATTCCCTTGCCATTTTTAAAGGCATATCGCTATTTGGAGCACGAGCCTTCAAACTTTCCGATCGCCTGGCGCAATCACGCTGAAATTTTGTCGCTGCCGATATTTCCTGAAATCACGGCCGAACAACAAGCGCGCGTGGCCGAAGCGCTTGCCGGTTGACCAAGCAAAGGGGACAACCGTGGCGGCAATAAGAGCGGGCTTGCGCGACCTTAGCCAACGCCGTTTTGTGCGTCAAGCGGCAGTGTTGATCAGCGGCACGATTCTGGCGCAGGGCCTGGTGATTCTGACGTCACCGGTGGTGACGCGCCTGTATCTGCCGGCTGCGCTTGGTTTGGCTGCGGTCTTCACCAGTGTCATCAACTTGCTCAGCAAGTCTTCGGCGGCCTATCAACTCGCGGTGCCAATTCCAAAGGAGGATGGCGAAGCGGTCACCTTGTTGCAGATCGCGCTGCTGCTCCTGGTGCTGGCCAGTTTGATCGCAACGGTAGTCATTGGAGCCGCATGGTTCTTGCTGCCCAACCACGCCTGGACGGGAAGCCTGGGCGCGTTTGTCTGGCTGGTTCCGTCGGGCGTGCTGTGTTACGGCGCGTTCAAAGTGCTGTCCTACTGGCCGATTCGAAAGCAGAACTACCGGCTCGCATCTGTCGCTCGCTTTGCGCAAGCTGGTTTTCTGGTCGCGGTGCAGATTGTTATCGGTCTCTTGATTGGCTGGACGGGCGGAATGATCACAGGCGTCATCGTGGGCGCGCTGATGGGTGTCGTGGCGCTTTGGCGACTCAAGGGCAATGAAAGCGGTCGTAGCCTGCTGGCACTCGACGCGCGCAATATCAAGGAAGTTGCCCTGCAGTACAAACGATTCCCGATTTTCACCGCGCTGCCGATGACCCTGGAATCGCTCAGCAGCGATCTTCCTGTTATTCTGTTTGCGATTTTCTTTGATGCGCAGGTCGCTGGCTTTTTCGCATTGGGCACGCGGGTGCTGTCGGTGCCGGCATCGTTGCTTGCGGAAACGCTTGAGCGCGTGTTTATGGGCGAAGCCTCGGTGCGCATTCGCGAGTCGCTGGCCGCTGTGCGTCGGCTGCAAGTCCGCATGGTGCTTGGAATGACGGCGATTTGCCTGCCGTTTGTGCTGGTCCTCGTGCTTACGGGACCGGCCCTGTTCGGCTGGCTGTTCGGGCCGGAATGGCGCGAATCTGGCGTCTATGTTCAGCTGATGGCGCCCATGTATCTTTTCTTGGTTGTCGCATCGCCCACGCAGAGCACGCTTGCCATTGTGCAACGGCCCGCGCTGCAAATTCCCCGCGTGCTGTTTCACTTCATCATGCCTCTATCATTGTTGATTGCCAACTGGCTAAACGCCTCTCCGCGCGAGGCGGTGCTGATGTTGAGCGTCGCCGGTGTGCTCAATTACCTGGCCTATCTGGTTCTGGCGTTTATTGCAGTCGGTGACCGCAACTACGCTACTGCGCCGACGTCATGAACAGAACTCGCATGGTGCCTCAGCCGCCCGCTCACACCCGCATGTTCGAGGGTGTGACGCGCTTGCTCTCTTACCGCGAAACCCTGATGGCGGCGTTTTTTGCGCTGCTGCTTGCAAAGATGGCGCTGCCCATACCCGTGCTGGCGCTGCACATTCCTGCCGTCGTTGTGATGGGCGCACTGCTCATATTGCGGGTTTCGGGTGCGGCAAGAATCGTGCCGTCGCGTCGGGCGATGCTGGCCATGCTGCTGTTCTTGGCAACAGTTGCGTTTTACCTGCTTGGCATTTTGAAGGGCGGAGGCGTGCTCTACCAGAACAACCGGGCGGATTCGGTGGGCCTCTTGCTTGCAGTGGTGCTTCCTTTGGCGTATGGCGGGCATGCGCCTGCCGATTCCGCGCTGCTGTGGCAAAAAACCCAACGCTGGGTGTGGCTGGCCTGCGTATTGATTTCGTTGCTTTCTGTTGTCAAATTTGCCCTTCTGCTGAATGGGCAAGAAATACCGTTCCTTGCCACCATCTATCGGCTCGATGGCCGCGACTATCCGGGAGGGACGGCTCTCACCACAGACTACAACTTTTACAGCTTGTGCCTGTCTGTCGGCGCGGTGGGCGCCGCGCGTCTAGCCACAGACGCCGCATCGCCGCGCCTGCTGCGCTTGCTGAGCGCGGTCAGCCTGCCGTTGATTTCATCGGCCGTGCTATTCGCTGGCTCGCGGCGTGGCTGGGTGAGCTTGGCCATTTTGGCAATCGCAGGAATCGTCGTTTTTGTCAAACGCGCGATGGTTGACCCGGGCAACACGGTCGGGCGCAATGGCGGCTTGCTGATGGCCCTTTTCCTCGGAGGCGGCATCGCTTTGGGCGGCGCTTATGCGGCGCTGTCGGGCGTTGACGGCCTGGGCGAGATCGAGCGCCTCTGGACGCGCTTTGGCACGATCACCGGTGAGGTGGGCACCTTTGACGAAAGCTTTGGTTCGCGCATCGAGTCCTGGGATCTCGGCCTCAAGGAAATACTTCCCCGGTACAGCGCCTTCGAAGTGGCTTTCGGAGGCGACTTCTCCTATCTTCAGCGCTATGCGCGTGAGTTTCCCATCTATTACCCCGCTGAATACTATCCGCACAACCCGGTCATTTCGGCGATTCACTATTCAGGCGTGTTTGGAGCGGCGGCAGTCGTGCTGCTCTTGGTTTCAAGTGCTATTTATGCGCTTCACTTGTCACGGCAACTGGGTTTGTTTGTGTTTTTGACATGCGCATTGTTCCTGACGTTTAACTTCGTCTCCAACAATTCGATTTTTTCCGCACCAGCTTTTGTTGCGATTTTGGCGTTGATTCAGTTGTCTGAAACGGCTGGTCCGGCTGAGAGATTAAATCAGCCAGCCGCCAAGGAGCCTGTGCTTTGAAACCCCTGATCTCTGTTGTCATGCCGATCTATAACGAGGCTGCGCATTTGCACGAAGTGGTGGCTTCGCTTTTGGCGCAGCAGCTGGTAAGCGCCGATCTGGAAGTGCTGCTGATCGACGGCATGTCTACCGATGGCAGCCATGACATTGCAGGCAGCCTGGCAAAGGCAGACACGCGCGTGCGCGTTTTTCAGAATGCCCAGCGCACCACGCCCTATGCGTTCAACATTGGGCTCCGCGAAGCGCGCGGCAGCTATGTGGCCATCTTGGGCGCGCACAGCCAGTATGCTCCCGACTATCTTGAAGTGTGCCTGAATGAACTGTTTCGCAACAAGGCGGTGGGCTGCAGCGGGCGAGTGATCCCGCGCGTGCCGGTTGACACAGTGCAGGCCCATTTGGCGCTGTGGGTGCTAAGCCATCCGTTTGGCGTCTCCGGTTCATCGTTTCGCACGCAGCCCGAGGGGTTTGCTGACACGATTCCGTACGCGGTATTTGTGAAACAAGCGTTGTTGGAAGCGGGCGGTTATGACGTGAAGATGACCCGCAACCAGGACAACGACATGAATCACAAACTGGTGAAGGCGGGAGGCAAGCTGTACCTGACCTGGAAAACCTTTTGTTACTATTTCACCCGGCGCAATTTGATGGGCGTGACGCGCTATGCACAGGGGAATGGATCATGGTGCGCGGTCAGCTTTTTGACGCGGCCGGGATCTCTCGGCATGCGTCATTACATTCCGGCTGTGTTTGCGCTGATCGTGCTCAACGCATTGCTGTGGCTGGTTTTCGCCGCTGTGCTGGGCGGCTGGTTTGTGCCGGCGGCGCTGGTCATGGCCGCGCCCCTTGTCGTGCATCTTCTGGCCGGGTCGTTTGCGGCCTTGCAGGTGCTGATCAAGACCAAGCGTGTCGCCGCATTGCTACTGCCGCCGATATTCTTCGCCTTTCACTTCATGTATGGATTTAGCTTTCTGACGCGGCTTTTGGCCGAGCTGCGCGGAAAAAATGACCAGCCGCAGTCCGTTGTGCAAAGTGGGCGCACCTGAAGCCTGCGGCCTCAGCGGACAATCAGCGGCAGGGCGATTTCGCGCTGCAACAGCGATGAGTCCCTGCCTCCTGCGGCAACAAACGAGTAATTGGTTGTGCGGTATTTCCCGCTCACGCGCCACCAAACAGCCACGTGAAGAATGCGGCCATCGGCCGGGAGGCCTGAGATCACCGTGTTTGTCTTGGTCATTACCGCGCTGGCGCCAGAGTAAATGTCTTTGCCACCAAATGTTGACCCGATGTTTATGTAATAGGACTGCGCATTTGGTATGGCGTTCCAACTAAATGTCTGACTTGGCGAACCGAGCACTTTTCCTTGCATCGGACTCAGCAAAATTTTAGGCAAAGCGTTATACGTGAGTTGTGTCTTGTTGTCGCCGAAGTTGCTCGTCCACGCTCCATTCACTTTTGTCCAAAGCGAGGTGTAAAACGTGCCGCCGTTCGCGGGCAGATTTGAAACCAGCTCAGAGAGCGCCGAGGTCTCCGCGCCGTTCCAAATATCAGACGCGCCAGGCTGCGTGCCGATTTGCAGCCGATAGCCTTGTGCGTTGAGGCCGGGCGCCCAATAGAACCGCTCAATACCTCCAATTTGTGCGTCCGACAGCGGAACTGAAAGCATGGCCAGTTGCCGGGATGCCTGCGGAACGGAGGATGTCACAAATCGCTCAAGGATGTTCTTTGTCACCTTGCGAATGCCCTCATGCGCAACACCTGGCCGATCCAGCCCATGGGCCCAATTGATGGTGCCAGTGGCGAACACCCAGGCGCCGCTTGGCGCCTGATAAATCGCGCTTTCAGCCGTGTCGGTGATGCCGAAAACACTCACAAAGGGCGAGCGTGACAGGGTTGTGTAAGACGTGCTGATTGGCCGGGCGTAGCCAAGAACGAGACGGTCCATTTCGGGACCGAGGATGCCGGTGATCGGCTGTCCCTCTGTAAGCCCGGAGCCAGCGTAGACCCAATGACTCGTGTCGCCCGCCAGCCACACGGTATTGACGCCGGTTGTTTGCGTGATGCGGCCGTAGTCATACTGCACGCCCACCAGCTGCTGTCCCGGCAGATCCAGATCCTGATACTTGCGAGTGGACTTGTATGGCTCCGCCAGAATCGGGTCGTTGAACTCTTTGTACCCCACCACGACGCGGTTGGGCTGCCCGCGGCCTGAAGGCTCCATGCGAACCATCCAATAGACATCGTTGGCGCTGAAGAAGGCCAGGTTAACGCCTGCATCGCGAGCAGCAACGGCGGCGTTATGCATTTCCAGGCTCCAGTATTCATCGTGGCCCACGGACAGATAGCCTTTGGCCGTGCGCAGTTGTTCGCCATGAGCGTGCAGATCGATGCTCGTAATGTATTTGATGTCAAAGCCTTCGCGCTCGATCCAGCTCACGAAGTCATTATCTCCCGAGAAGAAAATGCCATCACCGCGGCCGCTATAGGGCCGGTCGTACGAAACGCGCGCAGCCCGCGGCGAAGATGTGTAAAAACTTGCGCCGTTTCCGCCCACTGGATAGGCGTTGTAGGCTTGATACGTGCTGGTGGGCAAGCTGACATGGAAATCTGCCGTGCGCGCGTCATTGCGCACGACAAATAGCACGTAATTCTCATGCCCGCTTGCACTGATCAGATGGACAAGATGCACTCCGCTTGTCCAATTAAGCGGCACGGTCAGGGTGTAGGCGGTGGACCAATTGCATTCGATCAAGTGACTAGCCATGTCGACAATTGGGCAGTCTGCCTGCCTGGCGCCATTCAAGGTTCCGGCGCTATGAACGAGCCTGCCGCGCGTGCCGCCATACCAGCCCATCCGGTAGATATTCAAAGCAAATGTCTGAGTAGGATTGACTGAGACTTTCAGCTCGATTTGCTCGCCGACATTGACGCTATCCTTGGAGGCATATCCCTTGATTTGCCCCGCCGTGTCTGTGGCCATGACGCGACCGCCCTGTCCGGGCTGCCAGGCAGTTGTTCCGGGCAGTTGATTTTCGATTGTTATGGGATTGCTGGCCTGCGCCGCAACAGGACCAAGCGTGTTGATCAGCAAGGTGCTGCCCAGATATGCGCATGCCATCGCAAGACGCAAAGTCACGTTTCTCATCGACATTCCCCCTTATTCGCGCAGCACGAGCGGCAAATAGTTTCGTGCCGCAAGCTCCGTTGTCAGATAAAACTGCATGTCTCCGTTTCGCGCCGCCAGGTCGCCGACCTCGGCGTAGCCATACCATATCAACCAGCCCGCGCCTGTACCAAGATCATATTCGGCGTGGCCTTTCGAAAAAACTGAACCGGTGCCAAATCCAAAGCGCTGGCCGTCGCCCAGGCAGAATGTGCTGTACGATCCGTTCGGGCTCGACAGCACCAGATAATACGTTTGGCCCGCCTGCAATGGCACTGGGCGGTCGAAATTCTGCGTGGCCCAGCGGTGCTCTGTGGTCGAAAATTGCTGCGCTGGAAACTCGGCCGCGGCCAGGACGTTCCCGGCGCTGTCTTCGAGTCGAGCCATGAGGGGACCGCCTGCGGTCACTTTCTTGATGCGCACCGACACCTGGCGGATGCCGATCACCGGGGAATCGGGCCGCAACACCTGCCTGATACGCTCGCTCCCTGAAGCGAATCTGGGTTTGCCGGGCCATTCTTCGGCGTATCCGTTGCCTTGGCTGTTGCCATCCGCATAATTCAGGGAAATGATTGGCGAAATGGCGTTTGGGCGTCGTGATGCAAAGTCTCGGCCGGATTCGACCCAGCCGCCGCCGCTGTCTGAAAGAATGCCGAGCTCCAATGACGATAGCGTGGGTTGCGTCTCATCCCCGAATGCAATCAATCCATCGACACCAACGTAATTGTTGACCGCATCGGCTGCAATGTTTGTAAACACCAGGTGATAAATGCGTCCGCGCATCAGCGGGGCCGGATTCGAAAATGTCAACAGTCGCCAGATACCTTCGGGCGTTCCAAGCGGATCGATGCCATCGACCCACTCAGGTGTGAAAATCATGCTCGCCAGGGCGTTGCCTGTTGGCACATTCCGGGGCAAACCGCTGTCCGAGAGAACGTCGATGCGGATTTGGCCGCCGTTTCCGGCTGCATAGCCGGGCCTTTGCGCGTTGTCGGTCCAATACAGCCGAATCGATTTCAGTGGGCTGCTGTGTTGTGCGGTGAATCGGAATGAAACACGCTGCCTCTCGGGTCCGCCGACGTCGAAATTGTACAGATCGTCAGCTCCAAATTGCGTGCCAAAGAAGCGTTGTTGCGGTGCTGACTGCGAAGCGTACCCGGCTGCTCGAAGCATAGCTGAAAGCGGGCTGCAAGCGGCCAGGCCGAATAGAGAAAAAACCACTATGGAACGCCGAATCCCTGCGGCAATTGACATATTTGGAAGTATACTTTGCCACGTAGGGGCGGGGTGAATTTTCGACATCTGCGGTCGGTTATTGCTGTGGTTTGACCGCGAACGAAAGTTCAATTTGTGCTGGTTAGAGAGAGGGGATGAATTTGGATGGCAGCAGCGCGCGCCATTCTAAGAATGTGCATGACGGACGTGGCACTTTTGCCATAGAGTTATGCGGCTGAATCGTCATTATTTCGGGGGATACAATGGCATCAAGTTCGGTCTCTGGCGCGGCGCGCGCCACTCACGGCACGCTGCTGCTGGGATTGTTCGTCATGCTCAGCCTGGGCTTGAACATTTTGTCACCCGGGCAAACATCGTCAGTAGCACGAGCACAATCCAACCCGGTTGTGACTGAAAACCAGCTTCCAGGCACGACGTCTTGGAACGAAAGCAAGCTGGCGACAGACACAGGCGGCCAGATCAAAGGCTATGCCAGCGCGACCAGCGTCAGCCCGGGCGGCCAAATTGATTTCAAGATTTCGGTCAGCCCTGCGCAAAACTACTCGTTTGGCATCTACCGCATGGGCTGGTACGGCGGCACCGGCGGCCGGTTGATGCAAAGCGTTGGGCCGCTGGCCGGCACACTCCAACCGGCTTGTCCGCAGAACGTATCAACGGGAATGGTGGAGTGTAATTGGGCAACGTCATATACATTGAACGTTCCGGCAAATTGGACCAGCGGCATTTACGTTGTGTTGATGACCAACGCCAACGGGTTTCAAAATTACATCATATTCACCGTGCGCGACAGCCGCACGGCTGACTTTCTCTACATTCTCCCGGTCACCACATATCAGGCCTACAACGCCTATCCGCGCAGCAGCTATGGCAAAAGCCTGTATGAGTTCAGCAGCTCATCAGCTGTGACGGTGGTTGGTTCCGGCCGCGCAGCCAAGGTGTCGTTTGATCGCCCCTACATGGAAGAGGGCTCAGGTCAATACTTCAACACTGCATCGAGCGGCGAACAATATCTGGTGCGTTGGCTGGAGAAGACAGGCTACGATGTGAGCTACGCCACCAGCGTCGATCTGCAGGACGGCTCTGTATCGCTGACCAATTACAAAGGCGTTATTTTCGGCGGCCACGACGAATATTGGGCCAAGTCCATGTACGATCGCACCGAGGCTGCGCGCGATGCCGGCGTCAACCTCGCCTTCTTTGGAGCCAACGATGCGTATTGGCAGATTCGCTTTGAAAGCGGCATTGGCGGCGCCAACCGCGTTGTCGTTGGGTATAAAGATGCCGGAGTTGACCCTGAACCCAACGCTTCCTTGAAGACCATTTTGTGGCGCGATCTGGGCCGCCCGGAACAGAGGTTGATAGGCATTCAATACAGCACGTATGCCAGCTATACCCAGAACAAGCCGTTCATTGTCCAAAATAGCACGCACTGGGTATATCAGGGGAGTGGCTTTTCAAATGGCAGCAGCATTCCCGGAATTGTGGGCTACGAGATTGACCGCCAACATATTGAATATCCGTTGCCTGCAAATACC
The DNA here is from genome assembly GCA_031368515.1 of Chloroflexota bacterium. GTDB lineage: Bacteria > Chloroflexota > Anaerolineae > J036 > Brachytrichaceae > CANJQH01. The sequence goes on along the minus strand of JANMNW010000001.1, from coordinate 4,300 downwards.
AACTATTCACTCGTCGGCATGTCTCCGTATATCGACTACGCCAACCAGGCAGATACCTCGCATGCGGTGGTGTATCAGGCGCCAAGCGGCGCATGGGTATTTGGGTCGGGAACGATCTCATGGGCCTGGGCGTTGGATAAATCAGGTGTAATCAATAGCGGCATCCAAAAAACCACGCAAAATATCCTGGACCAATTCAAATTGTCTGGTTCGCCGGCGCCGACCCACACACCGACATTAGTGCCGCCAACCAACACGCCGACCAAAACGCCGACACCCGTCCCGCAGACAAACACGCCGACCAACACGCCAACCAACACGCCCGTCGGTCCGACGAACACGCCGTTGCCGCCTACTGCCACGGCAACTCCTGGCAGTGGCAATCTGGCGCTCAGTGGCGTTGCCTATCGCTGGTTTGGCATGGCTGCAACCACTCAGAACGCGCCGCAAGCCACGGCCCCGGGCCTTAACGACGACAATTTGAGTGTTGATGTCAAACTCACCAATTCTGGCGACATCGACAATGCCTATGAAGCTGCCGGTGTGGTGTGGTCCACCCCTCAGACGATAGGTCAAGTGAATTTTCTCAACGGCACCTACGATGCAGTTGCCGATGGCGTGTTTGTGCTAGGCTTCGCTTTGCAATTTAGCACCGACGGCACGACCTGGTCCAATTCAGGCTGGTCGTTTGCGCCTGCTTATGCCTACGATTCTCCAAGCGCGGCCAACAAGACCTATGTCTTCAGCGGTGCGCCTGTTTCAGGCATCCGTGGCGTTCGTGTGATCGGCCAGGTGCATTTGCCGATCTTTAGCTCTTGGTTTGTATATGCGCGCGAAGTGCAGGCATTCGGCGGCAGCGGTGGCCCAACGGTCACCCCCGCGCCAACGTTGACGTCGACTGCTACGCCCATTCCCCTGACCAATACTCCCGTCGGTCCGACGAATACGCCGGTCCCCCCGACGAATACGCCTGTTCCCCCGACCAGCACGCCCGTGGGCCCGACGAATACGCCGGTGCCCGCGACTGCAACGGCCACGCCCGGCAGCGGCAATCTGGCTCCTGGTGGAACGGCCTATCGCTGGTATGGCATGACCGCAAACAATCAGAATTCGCCACAAGCGGCGGCAGCGGGTTTAAACGACGGCAACTTGACACTAGACGTCAAACTAACCAATTCCGGCGACATCGACAATGCCTACGAAGCTGGCGGCGTAGTTTGGCCGACGGCGCAAACCATTGGACAGGTGAATTTCCTCAATGGCGTCTACGATGCCTTCGGCGATGGCGTATTCGTGCAAGGCTTTGCCTTGCAGTTCAGCACCGATGGCATGACCTGGTCCAATTCAGGCTGGTCGTTTACGCCTGCCTATGCATACGATTCACCCAGCGCGGCGAACAAAACCTATGTGTTTAGCGGGTCGCCGATCGCAGGCGTGCGCGGTGTCCGTGTCATCGGCCAGGTGCATCTGCCGGCATTCAGCTCGTGGTTTGTAAACGCGCGCGAAGTGCAGGCGTTTAGCGGCACAGGTCCGGTTGTCACTGCAACACCGCAGCCGCCCGCTACTGCCACGGCTACGCCGACTGCAACGTCGCTGCCGGGCGTCGTCAATGTAAAAGTCAATTTCCAGCCCAGCGCGGCGCCGATCCCTGCCGGCTATCTGCCGGACAGCGGAGCGGTTTTTGGCAGCCGAAGCAATGGCTACAGCTATGGCTGGAACGCGACCAACAACCGCGCCTTGGACAGAAATTCCACGCGCTCACCCGATCAGCGCTTTGACACGCTTATCCCGATGCAGACAGGCGGACAGTACACGTGGGAAATTGCAGTTCCAAACGGAACCTACCGCGTGGCGGTTGTGGCGGGCGATCCAAACGTTACCAGCGCCAGCTATCGCGTAAACGCCGAGTCCACGTTGATCGTGTCCGGAACGGCCAGCGCGTCGGCTCGCTGGTACACCGCCACCGCCGATATCGTGGTGAGCGATGGCCGGTTGACGTTGAGCAGCGCAACAGGCGCGAGCAACAACAGGCTGGCGTTCGTCGAGGTCCAGAGCATTAGCGGCTCACAAGCCCAAGAGGCTGGCCCGGTCGCAGTGCTGACTGAGCAGGAAACGCGCGATATCCGGTCGCAACGCGCCGCCCGGGTGGCGGCGTTCACCGCCAGCACTGAGCCGAATGGCATTCGACTTCTGTGGACCGAAGGGAAGATGCGCTTTGCCGGCTTCCGCATCTATCGCAGCGCGACGGGCAAACGCGACGACGCCGTCGAACTGACAACGCGCATGATGCCCTCGCAAGGTTCGGTGGATGCGCCGTATGGATTCCTGGATGACACTGCGCGGCTCGGTGTGACCTACAGCTACTGGCTGGCGTTTGTCGACAAGGATGGCTCGACGGTAGAAATCGGCGCAATTGAGTGGAGCCGCGACAACGGCGCGCAAAGTTACTACTTGCCTGTAGTTCAGGCGCCGTAGCCGCGCCTCAATAGACCCTGGCTAAAGACAATCCCGTGTCTCTAGCCAGGGTCCATGCGCGGCCCTTGGCGGCGAAAGTCGGCGCGAACTGGCAGTTCACGCTTACCGAGTCTTTGTTGCCGTTGATCGAAATCACCCCTGGCGATCTCGTTGTCGTCCGCCCCGACGACGTTGACGGTGTCCAAAAGCTATATGCTTCCCGTGCTCGGGCTTGGCTAGAGCGGGGCGACAAGAGTCATAATGACACGAATTGGCCGGGTTGTGATCAGCGGCGCGCCGGGCGTCGGAAAGTCGGTGTTGCTGGATCAATTGGCCGGCATGGGCTACGCCACGGTCGCCGAATCCGCCCGCGCGGTTATCCGCGAACGGCTTGCGCGTGGCGAGCCGCCGCGGCCCGCGCCAGCGGCATTCGCCAAGGAAATACTGCGGCAGGACATGGCGAAATACCACGCCGCAATGGCGTCGGCGGGGTGGGTGTTTTTCGACAGAAGCGTTGTCGAAGCGCTTGCCATGTTGCACGAGGCCGAGCCGATGACCGGCGAAGAACGCTCCGCGTTGCTCGCCGAGTATCGCTACCATTCGGTGGTGTTTGTGCCGCCGCCGTGGAAGGAGATTTACGTCAACGATGCCGAGCGCGACCAATCGTTTGAGCATGCGCTTGCCGTGCATGCGGCGGTGCTGCGCTGCTATCGCGACGCTGGCTATGAGATTTGCGAGGTTCCGCGCATGCCGCCGGCGCAGCGCGCGGCGCATGTGCTGAGGATGCTTGAGCGCCAAGGCGCCTAGCGCGGCGTTGGCACGCTGGAGGCAGCAGGAGTGACATGACAATCGACGAAAAATTTGCCGCCCGCATTCGCGCCGCCATCGGAAAGCCTGACATCACCGAAAAGAAGGTGATAGGCGGGCTGGGTTTCATGGTCAACGGCAAGATGGTGTGCGGCATCCACCTGGGTGATTTGTTGTTGAGGGTTGGCGCGGAATCACGCGCCGCACTCATCAAGATGCCGGGCGCGAAACCGTTTCAGATGGGCGGCCGCGTCTCGAAAGGGTGGTTGCTTGTTGCGCCGGGGGCCGTGCAGACGCCCGCGGCGCTGCGGAAGTGGATTGATGCGGCCATGAAGCACGCTGAGCCGCGCGAGAGCAAGAGCAAAAAGGCCGGTGGGGCGAAGCCAAGTTCGCAGTAGTGGTAGAGCGCGTCGATTCGCTTGCGAAAAATGCATCAGGGATGGTCCCTATCGGCATACGGGATTTGCGCATGTCTGGATCGGTGAGCGCTAGAACTCAACCTGAAAATGCGGACTCCAACTTGCTTGCACACCTGAAACGTTGGCGAAAAAGGTGGGGCCCAAATTTTCAGGATGAGTTCTAGTAACCGAAGGGGTCACGGTTCCAGTCTTTGTAAAGCAAATACGCCGCGCGCTCTTTGCCAAACGGGGCAAACCACTGCGGGCAGTAGGGCGCCATGTAAATCACATCGCCTGTTTTGACCGGATACCAGCCCGCATTGAGCCGATAGATGCCCTGACCCGACAGCATAAACAGGCCATGTTCCATGACGTGCGATTCGACCAGGCCCAGCGCCGCGCCTGGGCTAAACGCCATGATGTTCATGGCCATGTCATATGCCGGCTCATCCGGCAGTAGTTGTGTGACCTGCATATCCCGGTCGCCCCACAGCGCGCGTGAGGGTCGCTCGCTGGCGACGCCGATAGCAACCGCCGGCGCGGCATCTCGCGCCAGGTTGCCGGCGCGCACGTAGGGCTTCTCCACCACAATCGCGCGCGCCACGGCCTGCGCGGTGAACGTGTGCTCGACGCCGGCCGGC
>JANMNW010000305.1:0-2788 GCA_031368515.1 Chloroflexota bacterium | reverse complement strand
GCAAACAAGCGAATGGCCTCGTTCAACCGGGTAAGGTTAAAAATGCGCTGATAGTGGTCGCTCAACCCATAGGCCATTAATACTTGCTTTTGCCGGTTGGCGCGCACAAGCAGCGTCACCAGCAGGCCGATGCCCGTGCTGTTCATGTACTCCATGCGCGCGAAGTTAAGGATGACCGCCCGCGCACCGTCGCTCGCCTTTTCGTAGGCGGCCGAGAGCGCATTTTCAGCCGAGGCATTTACGTCGCCCTGAATGTCGATTGCGTTTACGCCGGAGGCCAGCGCGCGAACGGTGGCGCTAATCGTGGGTATAGTCATGGTGTGTTTGCCCCTTTTGCTGACAGTGTTCGATGCAAGATCAACTCAGTTGTGAGAAAGCATGTTCCAGGGTCACGGCTGAATCGCACCTCATCCACCAGATGTCGGATGAGATACAACCCCCAGCCGCGCGGCGATTGCCGGCCCGCCAGCTTAGCCTCCAGATTCGGCGCCGTGACGGCCGGAATGGTTTCACCGGCGACATGATCGGTGATGCACACCCGGACCTGCGCATCGGAGACCCAAACCTCGACGGCAACGGTCAGCTCTGGATTGTTTGAGTTGCCATACTCAATTGCGTTCATCGTGGCTTCGGCCGTGGCAGTTCGCAGGCCTTCGAGCCGCTCGCTGGGCAATGTCAACGCATGCACGGCTTCGGTCACGCGCGCCATCACGATGCGTTCGTTGCCCGGCTTGCTTGGCACGCTAAAGGCGCACAGCAAGTGCGTCCCGGGAAGCGCGCGTTCGATCGTGACCATGGTGATGTCGTCTTCCTGCTCCCAGGCTGGACCGGTAAATTCGGCCAGCTGTTGCATCAGCGCTGATATGAGCCGCTCGCCGCTTGTGGGCGCCATCACCCACTCCCGCAGCCGCTCGAAACCCAGCAGTTGCCGGGCCGGATCGTGCGCTTCGACGATGCCGTCGCTATAGAGCAACACGCAGTCGCCCCTCTCGACGACGATTTCGTTTTCCTCATAGGTCATGCCCGCCAACAATCCAAGCGGCATCCCGCGCGCACGTAATTCATCTGTCTTGCTGGCGCCACGTCGAAGCGGCCAATCCTGGCCCGCGTTGGCAAAGCGCAGTTGGCCCGTGACGGGGTCCAGCACTGCGTAGAAACAGGTCACAAACATGTGCGGCGGGATTTCGGCGGTCAGAATGTCATTGGCGCGCCCCAATGCAATGCCCGGAGACGCATGTCTGCGGGCCACGCCGCGCAACACGCTGCGCGTTGTGGCCATCACCAGCGCGGCTGGCACGCCCTTGTCGGAGACGTCGCCGATCACGATGCCCAATTTCCCATCGGCCAGCTCAATGAAGTCGTAAAAATCGCCACCCACAGCGCGCGCCGGCCGATAGAATTTTGTGAGCGTGTAGCCGGGCAGAAGCGGATCTTCTTTCGGCAGCAGCGCCAGCTGAATTTGCTTTGCGACGCTCATTTCCTGCTCCAGGCGTTCGCGCAATATCGCCTCGGCTTGCCGTTGCTGTGCCAGCGTCGCCGCGCGCACTGCCGGCGCTGCCTGCAGCGCAAGCGTGCTGAGCAGTGCGCGGTCGTCGCGCGAATACTCCTGTTGGCTCAGCCGCGGGCCGAGATAGATCAGCCCAGCCAATTCGCCCTGATTGATCAACGGCACGACCAGTTGCACGCCGGCGGACTTCATCGCGGTGAGCGCAGGCGAAGGCAATGTGACGTCTTCGAGGGTCACCGGACCGGGTGCGTGCGCAAAAAAATCCAGAATCGGATCGTCCGGCGCGATGTCGAACTGCGGTGGTGGCGCAGGCACGACGGATACTTGCGGCGCCTCGGCCGCGCGCTCGTCATGCCGGCGCGCTAACGGCCAGCGGCTGCGCAAAAAATGCCAAATCATGCTCATGTGGCTGCGTTCTCCTGCGCGTGGTGGGCGAGCGCGCGTGCGCCCTCTTGCCGGTTCACCCACACTGAGACGTGCGCCGGCTGCACCGTCTGGTCGACGATCGATACAAGTTTCGCTTTGAGATGGTCAAGATCCACTTCCGACTGGATCGAGCTGCCAAACTCGTTTAGCGCGCGCTCGGCATCAAACTTGCTTCGATAAAACCGGCGATCGACCAGTCTCTGGACGCGTTGCCGAGCTGGCTCAAACATCAAGGCCACAGCCAGCGTGGATGCGACCAATCCTGGCACACTGCTGTGCACGCCAATTGCCGCGCGCAACACGGCCTGCAGCACGACGATCAAACCGATATAGGCCAGCGCCAATGTGCCGATGATCGCGCTGTAAACCAGCGTGCGATTGATCAAGACATCGATATCCCAAAGGCGATAGCGCATCATCGACAACATGAGTGACAACGGCACCAGGCAGAATGCGATCTGGCGCACAGTGCGGCCCGCCCCTCGGACCGCGAGCAATTGCGGTCCTGGGGCATCCAGCAAACCAAACACATTCACAACCAGCGCCTGGGGAATGACAATAAGCAACATCCCGATCAATCCAATCAGCACCCACTTAATCTGTTGGCGCTGTGCGGCTGTTGACAGTTTCCGATAGCGGTGCACCTGGGCTGCAATACCGCCGACGATGAATACTAGGAAGATGACAAAGTAGACAAGCGGCTGACGCAATGCGCCGAACGACTCGCCCGTACGCGGCACGGAGAAATACTTTGGCAGCAACACCTCGCCCCAGATCAGCCAGCGCGCGATTAATAGAGGTATGGCCAGTAGCCAGGAGCGACGGGGCACAAAACGACCATCCGGCAAAACAAAC
>JANMNW010000303.1:0-19957 GCA_031368515.1 Chloroflexota bacterium | reverse complement strand
CTCAACACCAGCGGCACGGCGCATGTGCTGGAGGCGGCGCGTTTAGCGCCGAAGTTGCCGCGTGTGGTGCTGGCGTCGACCAGCGCAGTGTATGGCGACATCCCTGGCCGCAAAGACGAGCGGTCGCCGCTGTCGCCGCTGGTGCCTTATGCGGCCAGCAAGCTGATGGCCGAGGAGCTGTGCAGCGTCTATGCGCGCAGCTACGGCCTCCATGTAGTGCGATTGCGTTACTTCAACGTGTATGGGCCGCGCCAGCGCGCAGATTCGCCGTACAGCGGCGTGCTGGCCAAATGGACTGCGGCAGCACAATCGGGGCAGTCGGTCAAAGTCTTTGGCGATGGCGAACAGACGCGCGATTTTGTGCATGCGCGCGATGTGGCGCGCGCCAACGCCGCCGCGTTGACGCAGCCGTTGCCCGATCGCGACGCGTTGTTTGTCGTGGCGACGGGCGCATCGGTAACGCTAAACGAAATTCTGGCGGCGTTGCGCGCTGCCCACGGCGGTGCGTTGAGCGTCGTGTATGCGCCGCCGCGCGAAGGGGACATCACGCACTCTGCCGCCGACAGCGGCCGTTTGCGCGCGGCATTCGGCTGGTCGCCCCAAGTGACGCTTGGAGAGGGACTGCGGGAGCTGCTTACGCCGTAACGTTCAAATACAGCTGTTCGCGCACGCTCATCACATCGCGGCGCAACTGTTCTTCGGCTTCCAGGCGGTCCTTGACGCGATCGACGCCGTGAAGAATAGTGGTGTGATCGCGCCCGCCCAGCAGCCCGCCAATTTCGGGCAGCGAGGCGTCGGTCTCCTGACGGATCAGATACATCGCCACCTGGCGCGGCTGCACCAGCTCACGGTTGCGCGAAGGCGAGACCATTTCCGGCACCGAAATGCTGTAGTACTTGGCCACCGTCTCGATGACCTGCGATGGCGTGATGTGCGCGCGTTTGCCGACCAGATCGGCCAGGGTGTCGCGCGCAAATTGCACGTTGATCGGACGGCCGGTCATCTCGGATGTGGCGATCAGGCGGGTGAGCGCGCCTTCCAGCTCGCGCACGTTGCTTTGAATTTGCTTGGCCACAAACTCGATCACATCGGCCGGCACATCGGTGTGCAGAGTGGCCACCTTGTGCTGAAGAATGGCCATGCGCGTCTCAAGATCCGGCGCGGCGATATCCGTCATCAAGCCCCATTCGAAGCGGCTGCGCAGCCGATCTTCAAGCGTGACCATCATCTTTGGCGCGCGATCGCTGGTGACCACGATCTGTTTGTTGGCGCCATGCAGCGTGTTGAAGGTGTGGAAAAACTCCTCCTGCGTCGATTCTTTGCCGGCGATGAATTGCACATCGTCCATGAGCAGCACATCAACGCTGCGGTATTTGCCACGGAAGGTTTCCTGCGATTGCGAGCGGATGGCGCTGATCAAATCGTTGGTGAACGTTTCGCTGGTGACGTAGCGCACGATCAAACCGCGCTTGCGGGCGGCGTGGCCGATGGCGTGGAGCAGGTGGGTTTTGCCCAGCCCGGAGCCGCCATACAGGAACAGCGGGTTGTAGCGTTCGGCAGGCGCTTCGGCCACAGCCATGGCGGCGGCGTGGGCCATGCGGTTGCCGGACCCGACGACAAAGGCCTCGAACACATAGCGCGAGTTCATGCCGTCGCCGGCCGGCGGCACAGGCGCCGCGGCGGAACCGACGGTGGCGGCTGCGGCGCTGGTGGCGGCTGCGGCCGCGGCTGCGGCGGTTGGAGCGGTGTGCACGGCGGCGGGGCGCTCAGCGACCACGGCGTTGGACAGCGTGCCGTTCGGCCCGATGACGGCGAACGACACATCCACGCTGCGGCCCATCCGTTCGGCCAGCATCTTTTTGATGTCAGCCTGCCGCCGGTGCTCCATCCATTCTTTTACATACCCGTTCGGCACCCCAATTACAAACTGCCCATCTTCGTACGTCAACAAACGCGCGCCCTTTAGAAAGGTCACGACGCTGCTCTTTCCCATGCCGTACTCGATTTCACCGAGTACCGATTGCCAAGCTTCCTCTGGACGCATTGTTAATCCCCTTCGTCAGGAAGTCTAAAGCGAATTGATTATTTCGCTTGTCATGCTCAATTACCTGATCGCACGCGCGACTGCACCGAACATTCGACCGGGAGGCGAATTCTACAGAGCATGCATTCAGCACTCAAGGTTAAATGTGACATTCAACCTTAAAAAGAATTGTCATTTTAAGAATTGATACGCGCTGGGGAAAACTTTGGGGAAAACCTGTTGACGGGCGGTGGTTAACCAGTTAGTATGAAAATATGCGCTGCCGACTGCATAAACTTTTGTCCGGCCCTGTCGGCAAAACGCAGCGCGAAACGCTAGATTCTGGCCCTTTGGCTCTGGATGCAGAGCTGTCCGTTCATTATCTTCGAGGTACACTTACCTTCACCCGCCTGACCGAATCTGTCATGTTGCAAGGCGTTTTTGACACGGCTACGACTGTCGAATGCGCGCGTTCGTTGGAAGAGTTTGAGTTATGTCTCACGCTCAACCTGGAAGATATCCTGTTCACATTGCCCGGATTCCCGGCTGAAGAACCTGACCGAGTGGTTGGCGATGACGGCTGGCTGGATCTTACCGAGACGCTGCGTGAAGAAATCCTGATGGCCATTCCCATCAATCCCATTTGCCCAAAGTGCCTGGCCGCGTCAGCTGACGCGCTGCCCAGCGGGGTGAGTGCCGACGACGAGGAATGGCTTACGGTGCACTGGCATTCGGCGGAACGAAAAAAAGAGGAGTAGTTCATGACGTCGTTTGATGAGGATCAAATCGTTGGCGCTCTACTGATCAAGGCTGAAGTCCAGGGGTACGTTGTCATTGATGACATCCTCGAGCTGTTGCCCGACAGCGACGACAATTTTGACCTGATCGAGCAGGTTGTCAACTCGCTTGACGAAGCTGGCGTCAAAGTGCAAGACCCCGTAGCTCAAGAGGAAGAAGAAGACAAAGCACTTTCTCTGACCGAAGACGAGGAAGAGCCTGACGAGGAAGAGGACGACGAGCCGCTTCCCATTTTTACCAGCGACGACCTGGCCACCATCAGCGTGGACGACGGCATTGGCCTTTATTTGCGGGAAATGACACGCGTGCCATTGCTTACGATGGCCGAAGAAGTGCATCTGGCCAAAGCAATCGAGCGCAGCCGCCTGGCGCAGCGCCGCTTGAACGCCAAGGGCGATCGCGTGTTGAGCCCGGAACGGCTCAAGCTTGAGCGCGAAATTGAAGGCGGCCGCGGCGCGCGCGAGCATTTGATCAAAGCCAACACTCGCTTGGTGGTCAGCATCGCCAAAAAATACATGGGCCGCGGCGTGCCCTTCCTGGACCTGATCCAAGAAGGCAATCTCGGCCTGATGAAATCGGTCGAGAAGTTCAATTACAAGCTGGGCTTTCGCTTCAGCACCTACGCCACCTGGTGGATTCGTCAGACCATCACCCGGGCGATTGCCGACCAAAGCCGCACCATTCGTGTGCCCGTGCACATGAACGACCGCATCCGGCGGCTCTACAAGATCACGCGCGAGATGGAGCAGTCGCTGGGCCGCGCGCCATCGCCGTCCGAAGTGGCGCAAGAGCTGGGCGTCGACAGCGAACAGGTCGAATGGATGCTCAAGGTGTCGTGGCGGCCGCTCTCGCTGGAACAGCCGATCGGCGAGGAAGAGGACAACGAGTTTGGCTCGTTTGTCGAGGATGAAAACACGCCGTCGCCGTCGCAGTCGGTGTATGAAAAGCTGCTCAAGGACAAGATCGAAGAGGTTCTTAACACGCTTACTCCGCGCGAGCAGCGCATCTTGCGCCTGCGCTTTGGGCTGATCAACGGCCGCTGTTACACGCTCGAGGAAGTGGGCCAGAAATTCGGCCTCACCCGCGAGCGCATCCGCCAGATCGAGGCGCGCGCCCTGCGCCGTCTGCGCCATCCGCGCCGCAGCAAGCATTTGAAGGACTATCTTCAGTAAAAAAAAACACCCTTGGGTGTCGAGGCGATACTCGGTGGCATTCGACTGGCTGGCGTCTCGGTGTCCGCGCGCCAGGTTGCCCGAGATGCGCGTTGGGGTCACGCCGCGGCAGCGGCTTCGCCTCGCGCGGCATGCGGTCGAAATACACACTTGACGCCAGCCCTTGCCTGACTTGATCGCTGCACGCGACACCAGCCGCAGCCTTGGAAGGCCGCTCCCACAGACACCTGCTTTATGATTGCCCCTTCCCATGGCTGGCAAGAAGTATTTTCTCCTATCCCTCGGCTGCAGCAAGAACACCGTTGATTCGGAGAGCATCGCCCAGCTGATGGACGAATCCGGCTATCGCGGCGTGGAAAAACCGGGGCAGGCCGATGTGCTCATCGTCAACACCTGCGGCTTTATCGGCCCGGCGCGTGATGAAAGCATTGAGAATTTGCGCGTGCTGGCCGGCGGAAAAAAGAAAAGCCAGCAGCTCATCGCTGCCGGCTGCCTGTCGCAATTGTGGGGCCCGCGCCTGGCTCAGGAAGTGCCCGGCCTGGATGGCGTGATCGGCACTCGCCGCTGGATGGACATCGTCGATTTCATCGAAAAGGTGCGCGGCCGCACCCGTCCGGAACCGCTCTATCACCTGCCAGCCGATGCCGTGACGGTGGGTGGCGACGAGCGCGGCGCCTGGCGCACCGCCGTGCAGGGCGTCAGCGCCTATGTCAAGATCGCCGACGGCTGCCGCCGACCCTGCGCGTTTTGCACCATCCCCGCCATCAAAGGCACCATGAAAAGTCGCCCGCGCGAGTTGATCTTGAACGAAGCCCGCGCAATGGCCGGCGAAGGCGTGCGCGAACTGGTGCTGATCGCGCAGGACCTCAGCGACTACGGCAACGACATCGGCCTCAAAGACGGCTTGTCGCATCTCGTCGAAGACTTGTGCCGGGTCGACGGCCTCGACTGGATTCGCCTGATGTATGCCTATCCCGGCGCGGTCACCGATCGTTTGATCGAGGTGATGGCGCGCGAAGAAAAAGTGGTCAAGTATCTGGACATCCCGCTGCAGCATGGCCATCCGGCCACATTGCGGCGCATGCGCCGGCCCAGCAACATCGACTGGGTGCACAAGACGCTGGGCAAGATGCGCGCGGCCATGCCCGAGCTGTGCGTGCGCACCACGTTTATTGTGGGTTTCCCAGGCGAGACACAAGCTGAATTTGACGGGCTGATGCAATTTGTCGAGGCGCTCGAATTTGATCGTGTGGGCGTGTTTACCTATTCGTTTGAAGCCGATACGCCGAGCGGCGCCATGCCCGATCAGGTGCCGGCTGAAGTGGCGCAGGCGCGGCGCGACACGTTGATGTTGCGCCAGCAGCGCATCTCGCTTGCCCGTAACCAACGCATGGTCGGCCGCACGCTGACGACGCTGATCGAAGGCGTCGACACAAAGAAAAATATCAGCGTGGGGCGCAGCTATCGCGATGCGCCGGAAGTCGACGGCCTGGTCATTGTCGAAGGCACCGTTCCGGTCGGTGAGATGGTTCCGGTGAAAATCACCGGTGCGCTGGAATACGATCTGACGGGCATGGTCGAGCAAGCACAACCGTTGATCGTGTTATGAGCAACCTGATCCTGATTCACGGCAACTTGGCGACGGCTGTGATGCTGTTTAACACGCTGCTCGGTGTGTGGGCGGCGGCCAAGTACTTGCGCAACAGCGGCGGCGTCGACGGCCAGTTTGCCGGTGCGCTTGCGCTCAGCCCCATTCTGGGATTGGTTCAGATGATCACCGGCCTGGTGCTGGTGGGCATGGGTTTGGGCGGCGCAGCGCGGCTGGTGCACTTTTTGTATGGCGTGCTGGTGGTGATTAACATCCCAGCCGCTTTTGCGTTTACGCGAGGCCGCGACGACCGCCCGATCCTCTTGCTCTACTCAGTAGTTCTGTTTTTTACATCGGCCTGCGGCGTGCGTGCCTATATGTCTGTGCATGGCTAACCGCGTTGTTTGGTTGCGATTTGCCGTGATATGTTGCCTCCTTGCCGGCGGACCGGCACATAATTTGCCATATGCTCGACTTTCGTTAAGCCCCTCGGTCTTGCGCAGCAGTGATCTCCTCATATAATTTTTAGGTCGCTGTAAGTCATTGCCGCCTTCGCTGACGCTCATCGCAGCACGCATCTGAATTTGCACGTTTCGTCGAAAAGAGGAGATCAACTATGTTCAGTCCCGCACAGGCAGGGGGCGGCGCGTTTGGGATGCCGCTATGGTTCGTCACATGCTTGCTGCCGCTGGCAATTGGCGTTTTTGGCACCCTCGGGGTGCTGGCTTTTATTGGCCGCAAGCCAGTGGTGGATCGGTCGTCCGAAATCAACGACTATCAATCGCTGCTAAGCAAGCGGGATGTTGAACTGCGCGATCGCGAAACCGAGCTGGGAAATCTGCGCTCGCAGATGAAGCACGTCGAAGAGGACTACAACGCCATTCGCGGCGACCGCGATCGCCTCGACGCCAGCCTCAAAGCCGCCGAAAAGCGTTCGGCCGACTCCAACGCGCATGTGCTGGCCTTGCAGACTGACCTGAGCGCGGCAAACACCGCCAAGCTCAAATTTGAACAGGATCTCAAACGGCGGGATTCGGATTTCGCCGCTGCTTCAGCTAAGCTGACCGGCGCCTTGGGCGACTTTGACAAAGCCAAGCTGACCACTGCCGCACAGATTGCCGCGTTGACCGCCGGCGCCGCCACTGCCGCCGCCGCGATCAAAGGCCGCGACAGCAAGATCGGCGAGTTGGAAGGCAAAATCAAGGGACTGGAAGCCGATGTCGCCCTCAAGACCACGCTGGCCAAGGAAGTGGACGATTACAAACTGCGCCTCGGCAAACTCGAGGGCGCAATAAAAGAAGGCGCCGATGTCAAGCTCAAGGCTGATAAAGAGCTGGCCGATCTGCGCACACAGCTGACCACCGCCAAGAGCGAAGGCGACAAGGCCAAGACCGCGGCCGCAGCCGAACTGGCCGCGTTGACCGCCGGCGCTGCCACCGCCGCTGCCGCGCTGAAGGACAAAGACACCAAGATTGGCGAGCTGGAAGCGCGCTTGAAGACGCTCGAAGCCGATGTGGCCGCGCGTGCCAAGGAAGCGTCTGACTTCCGCACCCGTTTTGAAAAAGCCGACACCGATTTGAAAGCCACAGTTGGGCTCAAGAGCGATTGGGAAACCAAGCTGACGAGCCGCGACACAGAGCTGGCCGATCTGCGCACACAGCTGGCCGGCGTCAAGGGCGATGCCGATAAAGCCAAGGCGGCCGCTGCCGCCGAACTGGCTGCGCTGACCGCCGGCGCTGCCGCCGCCGCAGTCACGCTCAAGGGCAAAGACACTCAGATTGGCGAGCTGGAAGCACGCCTAAAGACGCTCGAGGCCGATGCCGCTGCGCGCGCCAAAGAAGCGGCTGATTTCCGCATGCGCTTTGAGAAAGCCGACACCGATCTGAAAGCCACGGTCGGCCTTAAAGGCGACTGGGACAGCAAGCTCTCAGCCAAGGACAAAGAGCTGGCCGATCTGCGCGCGCAGCTCAACACGGCCAAGACCGCGGCCGCAGCCGAACTGGCTGCCTTGACCGCCGGCGCGGCCACCGCCGCAGTCACGCTTAAGAACAAAGACGCCAGGATTGGCGAGCTGGAAGGACGCCTGAAGACGCTCGAGGCTGATGTGGCCGCGCGCGCCCAGGAAGCAGTCGACTTCCGCACGCGCTTTGAAAAAGCGGACACCGATCTGAAAGCCACGGTCGGCCTCAAAGGCGACTGGGACAGCAAGCTCTCGGCCAAGGACAAAGAACTGGCCGATCTGCGCGCGCAGCTCAACACAGCAAAGACCGCGGCTGCGGCCGAACTGGCTGCATTGACCGCCGGCGCGGCCACCGCCGCAGTAACGCTTAAGAACAAAGACGCCAGGATTGGCGAGCTGGAAGCGCGCCTGAAGACGCTTGAGGCCGATGCGGCCGCGCGCGCCCAGGAAGCGGCCGATTTCCGTACGCGCTTTGAAATAGCCGACACCGATCTGAAAGCCACCGTCGGCCTCAAGGGCAACTGGGATACCCAACTCTCCGCCAAAGACAAAGAGCTTGATGACCTGCGCGCGCGCATCGCCAAGCTGGAAGCTGATCTGAAGACCGGCATGGACGCCAAGGCGCGCGTCGAAGCCGACCGCGATCTGCGCGACCGCGAATTGGGCGATCTGCGCACCCGGCTGGCCGGGTTGCAGGGCGATGTTGAAAAGACGCGCGGCATTGCCGCCGCGGAACTTGCGGCGCTGACCGCTGGCGCGGCCACCGCCGCCGCCACGCTCAAGGCAAAGGACAGCCGCATCGGCGATCTCGAAAAGCGTCTGGCGGCGATGGAATCGGAAGTGGGTGGCATGCGGACGCGGCGCGAACAGGCCCTGGCCGACGCGCAAGGAGAGATTGCTTCGCTACGCGCGAACATGACCAAAAGTCAAAGCGACTGGGAATCGCGTCTCCTCACCCGTGAATCGGAGTGGAAGGCGCAGCTGGAAACCAGCACGGCCAAACTGGCTCAGACTAGCCCTCTCGTGGTTGATGCCCAAGCGACGCGGGACTCGGTAGCCACAGCAGCCGCCAAGCTCGGCCTCAAGGCGGTCGTGGCCGCCTGTCCGCAGCATTTGTCCGATATTCACGGCATCGGCACCGTCTTCGAGCAGCGCTTGTTCGAGACCGGCATCGGCACCTTCTTCGAGGTCGCGAACATGAGCGAGGAAGACATGACCCGCGCGCTGCAGATCACCGGCGAAATGGTCAAGAGCGTCGATTTCAAAGCCATCCGCGCCGATGCGCTGCGGCTGGCCAAGGAGACCGACACGCAGGGCCGCACTTGGTCGGGCGAAGAGCCGGATGACTTCGGGCCGATCGACGGCATCGGTCACACCTTCGAGAAGCGCCTCTACGATGCGGGCATCTGCACCTACAAAGCGCTGTTGAACACGCCCCAGGAAGAAGTCGAACGCATCATCTCGAAAGGCAAAAAGCTGGTGACCAAGCCGGACATTCCGTACTGGTTCAAGCAAGCCGCGGAACTCCTCGCAAAGAAGGGCGGCGACAAGTAGCCCGCGCTTCAGCGCATAGGGAGATTCATCATGTTTAATATTCGCAAACCGCGCCTGCAACTCTGGCCGGATATCCTGTTGGCGCTGCTCGGCCTGGCCGCGCTCGTGATCTGGTTGTGGAGCGGAAGCCCGAAGGTCTGGTATGCGCTCGCTGCGCCAAGCCTGGCGCAGTCGACCTATAACTTGGGCATTGGTGAGAACGGCACGGTGACTGGCAAGGTCGAACCGGGCGCATTCGTCTTCATGCTCGACGAAAAGGGCGCGCGCGTGGCCGCGGGCTATGCCGGCCCGGATGGCAGTTTCTCGCTGGCTCTACCAGTGCAAAGCGCAGCCGGCAACTACAACTATTCGCTGGTGTCGGCCTCCGATGACAGCGGTTCGCTGTTTTCGGGCGTGTCCGCGCCAGCGCCGCTGGCTCTGGCTGTAGCTGCGCCGGCGGTTGTGGTGCAAGCAGAGCCGACGGCGACGCCGGTTCCGACCGAGGCACCTGCGGCCACAGCAACGGCCGAGCCGACAAAAGCGCCTGAAGCCACTGCGACCACGGCGCCGACAGAAGTGCCAAAAGCGACCAACACGCCCGCGCCGACCGAAACGCCAAAGCCAGTTGGCCCGACGATCAACGGCATGGCGGCCGGCTCGGTGTTGCTGGCCAGCTCGGTCAACGAGCTCGGCGGCACGGCTGCGCCAAACGCCGAAGTGCAGGTGTTTGACGGCGACAAGCTCATCGGCACGGTGAAAGCCGACGCCGATGGCAAGTGGACGCTGGCCCTGCCGAAAGGCCTGGCGCTCGGCGAACACAGCCTCAGCGCATCAACGGCGGAAGGCAAGGCCGAACCCATCGGCGTGCTTGCGGTGGCCGCGCCTGTGATCGCACAGCCGCGCGGCGCGCGGCCGGCGACGGAGCTGCCACTGACGGGCAACGCCACATCTGGCGCCACGGTGGTGGTCACCGCCGGCGACAAGCAAGTGTGTTCGGTTGCCGCAGACGCAAGCAGCCGCTGGACCTGCAATCTGCCGGCCGATCTGGCGGCGGACAAGCAGACGCTCAAGGTGTCGGTGGTCGATGCCGGGGCCAAACCCGTCGTTGAGGGGAATACGGTTGAGGTGGACTTCAGCATTCTGCTGCCGGTCACCGGCGGAAAGTAAGAGCCTGGCGAGACGCTCAATCGCCGCCGTCAGCCACAAGAGAGGCGCATGTCAGCGCCTCTCAATGTTTTCCCGTATGATGCATGCATTCGGGGATGCCGCAACGGGACCCGTCGACTAGAGTAATTCACCAAGGAGGTGTTCGGATGAGTTCGAACAAAAATGTGCAGCAGCAGCTGGGCATGCTTAAGGGCTTGCTGGACCACGGCCGTTTGGTGTTGCGCCTGATGGGCGACAAGCGCGTGCCGATGTATTTGAAGGCGCTGCCGATCGCAGCGCTGGTCTATTTGGTCTCGCCGATCGACTTTATCCCGGATGTCATTCCGGTGCTGACGCAGATCGACGACTTCGCCGCGATCTTGATCGGCGTTGAGACCTTTATCAAACTGTGCCCGTCCGAAGTTGTGGCTGAGCATCGCGCTGATCTGAACGGCGAATCGCCCTACACCACGGCGGGCAAGAGCAACGAGGACACCATCGACGGGCAGTGGCGCACCAAGTAAGCGCGCGAGCATGAATCTGTCTTTGGCCGCCGCCTTTGTCGAGGCGAATGGAAGCGCAGCCGAGTTTGCCCGGCTGCGCTTTTTGATGTCGCGCATCCCTGCGCCGGCGGATGTGCTCGATTCCTATTTTGAAACACAGCGCGCAGATGGCGGGTTTGCGCCGATCTGGACAAACGATTACAGCTCGCTTGACGCGACCTGTATTAAGATCGCGCAGGCCGAGCAACTTGGCGCGGCGCGCGACGCGCGCACAAGGCGCGCGATAAATTTCATCGCGCTGTGCCAGGCGCGCGACGGCAGTTTTTCCGAAACGCAGCGCGTGGCCGCCAGCGCGCCGCCCTGGGCTAAGCCCGGCGATCCGGCCGCCACGCTGTATCTCACCGCAAATTGCGGCTTCTGGCTGACTGCGCTCGACCCGCTCACCGGCCCGGCCAACATGGCCGGGCGTTTTCTCCACAACCAGCTGCAGAAAGGCGATGCGCTGCCGTCGTTTGCGCAAGCCAACTGGCTGGCGGCCGGCTTGTGGCACCGGCTGGGCTGGGCCAAGCCCTTCGATTACGCCTGCGCTTATCTGATGCGACGGCTCGACACGTTTGACGCGGGTGACCTGGCCTGGATGTCGGCGACGCTGCACATCGCTGGCGTGCCAGCCAATTACGCGCTGCGCCGCGCGATTGCGCAACGGCTCGGCCCGATGCAATCAGCTGACGGATGCTGGCGCGGCGCAGAGCGCCCGGAGCGTGATGTGCACATCACGCTCGAAGCAATGCGCGCATTGTTGTAGTCGACGGCTAACGCGTCTTATCGATGCTCCAAGGCGCGAGCGCCCAAGCCCGGGTGTCGCGCAGGAGCGCGCGCAGGTGTTCGCCTGCGGCCAGCCAGCTGGCCGGGTTGGCGGCAACAAATGCGGGCGGCAGCACACCCTGGCGTGGCGGGCTGATCAATTGCCAGCCCACGCGTTTGCCCGGCATGTGGATTGCCGCCAACTCGGCCGCTTTGCGCATAGCGTCGGGGAAGCCGCCCATCTCATCCACCAGGCCGCGCTCGCGCGCCTGTGCGCCGGTCCAAACGCGCCCACCGCAGATGTCTTCAAGTGCGCCATCATCGGGAAGTTTGCGGCCGGTTGCGACCACGCGTTTGAAATCGGCATAGACACGGCCGATTGTGCGCTCGAAGACCGCGCGCGACCGCGCGTCGAGCGGCTCCAGATCGGTGAAGACTGCGGCGTTGGCGCCACGTGTCAGCGTGCTGCGATGCAGGCTGAGCCGTTCATACAGTCCCTGGGTGTGCGGTTTCATCGAGATCACGCCGATGCTGCCGGTGATGGTCAGCGGCTGGGCGATGATGTGGCGCGCCAGCGCAGCGACGTAATAGCCGCCCGAGGCGGCCACGCCGCTCATCAGCGCGACCACCGGCTTTTTTGCGTTGAGCCGCTGCAGCTCGCGCGCGATCAGATCGGACGCCAGCGCATCGCCGCCGGAGGAATCGACAAACAAAATCACGGCGGCGATGTGATCGTCTTTTTCGGCGCGGCGCAGGGCCTGGGTTACGCTGGCCGATCCGGCGGTGGCGCTGCCGCCGATGAACGGGAGGGGCAACGGCGAGCCGCGGCTGGGGCCGCGCGTGATCAAGCCTTGAACCGCGACCACGCCGATGCGCTTGGCATGCCAATCGTGGTTGAGCAGCGGCACGGCTTTGTCCGCGTCGGCCCAACTGATCCAGGCGGCGCTGGATGGCTGCGCGGCGTCGCGCGCTTGTTTGGCCATTTCGGGAGAGAGTTTTTCAATGAGCTTGAAGGCGGCGTCGCGCAACGGTTTGCGCGCGGGCGCGACGACGGCGGCCGGTTCGAGCCAGCGTTCCAACTCGTCTTCGTATAGCGCGGCGTCGATCAGGCCATGCGCGGCGGCTTGCGGCGCGTCGTATGGCGCGCTGTCGATCAGCTCGCGCACGCGTTCCGGGCTGAGCGCGCGGCCATCGGCGATGCCGCGCACCAGCGCGTCGTAGCGCGCGTCGAGCAGCCATTCGGCTTGGGCGCGCGACTGCTCGCTGAAATCGTTGCGCGCAAACTGGTCGCCCGCGCTTTTGAAGGGCGAGACGTTGACCACATCCACGCCGACGCCGATGCGTTCAAGCGCGTCTTTGAAAAAGACATACTCACCGGCGAAGCCGAGCACCGTCCATTCGGCCGTGGGCGGCATGAGGATGTGATCGCATGCGCAGGCCAAATAGTACTGAAACGGGCCGAACTGTTCGGCGTAGGCGACGACGCGTTTGCCGCTGGCGCGAAAGGTTTGTATGGCCGCGCGTAAGCCTTGATAGACCGCCGGGCTGGTCTCGCAGCCAATTTTGAGAACGATGCCCTTGACCCGGCTGTCGGCGGCCAGGCGTTCCAGCACGATGCGCAGCGCGTGCGCGCTGGGCGGGCCGGAGGGAATCGGCACAAAGCGCGAGAGGAGGCTCCCGAATGGAATGTCGGGCTTGGGCTGTGGCAGTTCGACAAGCTCGCCCTGCAGCGACAGCACGACATAGGACGGCATAGGTTGCTTGGCGCGCCGACCGTTGACGAAGTTGATGCGCGCCCGGCGCAGGCGATCGCGAAGAGTGCTCACGCGCGCGAGTGTATCAGCAAGCAGGGTGGTGCCGCCCTGCGATTAACAGAACCCGCAGACAGCTAAGCACGCTTCGGCGGGAAACGGCTGATGACCGTCGCCATATCCGGCACCAGCGCGCGGCTGCCCATCGCGGCAAAAGGTTTTAGCGGCTCGGGCAGGCGTTCGGGCAATGACACCACGCCCAGCTGCGTCTCTTGGACGGGCGCTTCGGCGCCGTCGATCAGTGCCAAACCGACCAACAAGCCGTCAGTGCCTTGCGCGCATGAGGTGACCGTCCCGATGACACGGCCGCGCTTGTCCAGCACCGGATCGCCCAGCTTGGATGGCCGCACACCGCGCTCGTTCATGCGAAAGCGCACCAGTCGTGCGCTGGCTTTGGCGGCGCGTTCGGCGTAGGCGCCTGCGCCGATGCATGCAGCAGCTTTTTGTGCTTTGACAAAGTTGTCGAAGCCGATGTGATACGGCGCGAGATTGAGCGGCCCTGCCAATTCATGCCCGTAAAGCGGCAGCCCGGCTTCGGTGCGCAGCGAATCGCGCGCGGCCAAACCGCACGGAATTGCGCCGGCGGCGGTCAGCGCATCCCACAACGCAACGGACTGATCGGGATGCACAAACAGCTCGTAGGCGATGCGTTCGCCGGTGTAGCCGGTGCGCGAAATGAACACATCCAATCCGGCCACTGTGGCGCGGGTGACGCCGGCGTAGGGAAGGGCGCTGAGAAAGTCCCGAGTCCCGAGTCCTGAGTGCCCAGCGCGTTTCATACTCGGGACTCGGGACTCAGGACTTCGATCTTGGGAATCGGCACTCATCAATTGACTGAGCACATCCAACGCCGCAGGCCCTTGCAGCGCCAGATCCACGCGCATGTCCTCGCCGCTGGCCGGATCGCGCAGATCGCGCAATTCACAGGCGCTTGCCCGGCTGTTTTGCTCACGCAACCAGGCCAGGTCCTTGTCGTTGTTGGCGGCGTTGACCACGATCAGATACCGCTGTTCTTCAACGCGATAGATCATGATGTCGTCGATCACATCGCCGGCCGGATCGAACATGTAGCCGTAATTGCTTTTGCCCACCGCGAGCTTTAACGCGTCGTTGCTGCCGATGCGGTCGAGAAACGCGCGGGCGTCGGGACCGCGCGCGTCCAGCACGCCCATGTGGCTGACGTCGAACAGACCGGCGCTGTTGCGCACCGCCAGGTGTTCCTCGCGCGCCGAGGCGTACCACACAGGCATGTCCCATCCGCCGAAAGGCACCATCTTCGCGCCGAGACGCTTGTGGGTGGCGTGCAATGCGGTGGTTTTTAGCATGGCTGGGATCATATAGTGGATGCGTTCTAGCGATACTCGAGCGCAGGCCCGGCAGTGTTCGCCACCGGCAAGCCGAGCGACTGCACGATATTCAGCGCAAAGTTTTGCGCCACGCTTTGCCCCAGCAGTTCCAGAAACGGCGACTGGCGGCGGAAGCGCACCACCCGCGGCTCGCCCTTGATGCCGCCGAGCGCGGCGGCCTTGGCGATCGCATCGTCCGAATAGCCCAGCTCGTCCACAAGCTTGACCGCCAGCGCCTGGCGGCCGGTGTAGATTCGCCCGTCGGCCAGTTTTTTGACGTCCTCGGTGCTCATCTTTCGGTTCGCAGCCACGATGCCGACAAAGCTCTCATAGGTCTCGTCGATCAGCGCCTGCCACAACTTTTCATCATTCACCGTGAATGGCACGCTTGGCGCGCCAAAGTCTTTGTTCTCCGCGCTCTTAATTATCTTGCTCTTCAAGCCGACCTTTTCATACAAGCCTTCGTAATTGAGAAATTCGCTGATCACGCCGATGCTGCCCGTAAGGGTGTCCGGATGCGCCATGACATGGCTGGCCGCCATGCTGACGTAATAGCCGCCTGATGCCGCCAGCGAGCCCATGTATGCGACGACGGGTTTGCCGCTGACTTTTAGGGCGTGATAGATCTCGTCCGAGGCAAGGACGCTGCCGCCGGGCGAATCGACTTTGAGCAGGATGGCTTTGACGCTGGGATCTTTGGCCGCGGCCTTGATGGCGCGCACGATGTTGCCGCTGGCGGCCAGGGCGGTGCCGCCCAGACCGTTGAAGTCGCCGGTGTCGCCGCTCACGATCTGGCCATTGACATCGATGATGGCGATGGCGTCGCCGCTGAGCGGGCCGGAAACATAGACCGGCGCAATGGCCGATGACGTTCGCGCGCCGGCGGCGCCAGCGCCCGTGCCTCCGGCGGCGCTGAGCCCGGCCAGCGTGGCCGCAGTCAGGCACGCGCACATGAATACCGGCAAAAAGAAACCGACAACCACGCCGCCGACGGCCCAGCGCGCCGTAGCGCCTTGGGTGGACGTGCCTGAGGAGAAGGAAGCTGGGGTGTTTTGACTCATGCGCCGTTTGTAACATACAGAGGTGTGCCGGCGATGTGTTTTTCAAACCTGCCTCAGAACTCATCCTGAAAATGTGGACCCACATTTTCAGGATGAGTTCTAGTGGCATCGTTGTGCCTGTCGGTATTGGCCGGCGCTATCGGAGCGAGGTCGACGCCGGCACGCGCTGGCCACGATCACGCCCGGGCCCAGCCCGACGACTGATCTGCGCTTAACTCGCCGAACCTTCTTGCCAATAACGACGCAGATCCATTGAGCGCGCGTCTATGAAAGCCACAGCGCGCCGATCGCGGCTGCGCCCGCCAGCAACAGCAGGCTTGGCACTCGGCCGCTCAAGGCCAAAGCCGCCGTGGTTGCGGCGATGGCGATGGTGATCGCGCTCACGCCGTTGCTGACGAACAGGTTGAACAAAACCGCGATGCCGCTGCCGGTGATGGCGAGCACTAGACCATCAAGCACGCCCGCCGTGGCGGGATACGATTTCAAGCGTTCATAGATGCGTGCCACCAACAGCACCAGCAGCGGCGGCAGCACGATGGCCAGCGTGGCGAGCAGCGCGCCGGGCAGCCCACCGGTGAGATAGCCGAGGCTGACCACCCACAAGCCATTCGGACCCGGGCTGATCTCGCCCACCGTCAGCGCTTCGGCGAAATATGATTCACGCGCCCAGCCTTGCGCCAGCAAATCGGAGTACAGGTACGGCAGCGGCCCGCGCCCGCCTGTTGAGAGCAGGCTGGACTTCAGAAAGATCAGAAAGTAGGTAAGCCAGTCCATGATGTGCGGATCAGGAACCCGATTCCTTTTGCTGTGGAATCGGGTTCCTGTAGACGAAACCCAGCCCAACCGCGCCGACCAGATACGAGATAAAAATAGGCACGCCGGCGGCGGTCAGCGCCAGCGTGATGCCGATCAATCCGATGCCGATGCCCACCTGCGCCCGCCCGCGTTTTCGCAGCGCGCGCATGGGCGGTTTGAGTAGGCGCCAGGTCAGCGCCAGGCCCACACCGACCAGCGCTGGGGTGATGCCGCGCAGTGCGCCGGCGACTTGTGGAAGCTCGCGCACGCGCGTGTAGAACGCGGTCATGACGATGGTGATCGCGACTGCGGGCGCCAGCATGCCGAGGACCGACAGCGTGATGCCGGCTGTGCCGCCGAGACGCCGGCCGATCAACACCGCCACGGCGATCAGGTTGATGCCTGGCGCGAACTGCAGCATCGCCCAGGACTGCGCAAATTCTTCCGGCGTGAGCCAGCGGTATTTCTCAACAAAGTTTTGCTGGATGAGCAGCAGCGTGGCCGGCCCTCCGCCAAACGAAGTTGCGCCGATAGTGAGCCAGATGCGAAAGAGCGTGAGCAGCGACGGCGGCGGCGTGGGTGACGCCGCGGCGGGCGAAGAAGAGGCCATGACGGGCGATTGTAGCGAGCAGTGCGTGGGCTTCACAGTCTGTTCCGCCGACTCCCCTGCTGGCTGGTCTGTTTGGGTGCAGCTTGACGTACGCTGAAGGTACCTTTGCCCGCCACGATCCTGCGGCTGGCAAACACCGCATGGGAGGACCCTATGAAGACACTTGTTGTGGGTGCGACCGGCATGGTTGGCGGCGCGATTTGCCGGCGCTTGATCGCTAACGGTGTGCCGGTGCGCGCATTGGTGCGCACGACATCGGCGCCGGAGAAGATACTGGCGCTTCAGGCTGCGGGAGTGGAGACGGTGGTGGGCGATCTGCGCGACCGGCCGTCACTGGCGCACGCCTGCGCGGGTGTCGATGCGGTTGTGACCACGGCGTCGTCCATGCCCTTTGCCTATGTGCCGGGCGAGAATGACATCCGCCGGGTCGATTGGGATGGTGAGGCGAACTTGATCAATGCGGCCAAAGCCGCCAGCGTCAAGCACTTTGTATACACCTCGTTTTCTAGTCATATCGATCTCGATTTCCCATTGCGCAATGCCAAACGCGCGGTGGAGAAGCATCTGAAAGACAGCGGGTTGTCCTACACCATTTTGCGTCCGAGCTATTTCATGGAAGTATGGCTGAGCCCGGCTGTTGGCTTTGACGCAGCCAACGCCAAGGTGGCGATATATGGCGATGGCACGCGGCCCATCAGCTGGATTGCGGTGGACGATGTGGCCGCGTTGGCGGTGGCTAGCCTGAGCCAGGCTGGCGCGCGCAACAAGACACTCGAACTGGGCGGACCCGAAGCGCTGACGCCGCTGCAGGTTGTGACGACCTTTGAGGCGCTGAGTGGACGCACATTCGAGAAGCAATTCGTGCCTGCGACCGCGCTTGAAGCGCAGCAGACGGCGGCCAGTGATCCGATGCAGCAGTCGTTCTCCGGCTTGATGCGTTGCTACGCCGCGGGCGATACGATCGAGATGCGCGACGTGCTGCGGCTGCTCCCGGTTGAACTGTCATCGGTGCGCGACTTTGCCAGGCAGGCGTTGGTGGGGGCGTGACGGCTGATATCAGTACCATCTGAAGAACAAGTGCCGCCCTGTTTACCGGGCGGTACTTGGCGCTGAGCGCCCGGGCGCAAAGCAGTTAATCCCAGGAGTCATCTTTACAGCAACATGAGTGATGCTATGGTGCTCGCATGCGAATGACCATCACGCTGGATCCAGATGTCGAACAGCGCTTACAGCAGGTAATGCGCGAACGAGGCGTGTCGTCCAAGGACGCGGTCAACGATGCCATTCGCGCCGGCCTGCATCCGGCGCGCGGGCGCAACAAGCGATTTGTTCAGCGCACATTTTCGCTCGGGATTGGCGCTGGAACTGATCCGGTCAAGGCGCTTCAACTGTCAGATGGTTTGGAGGACGACGCACTGCTCGGCAAAATGGAGCCCCACAACTGATGACTCCGGATGTAAATGTATTGCTTTCTATATGACACCGCCCACGATTCGCCGCGCCGCGCAAGCAGATGTGCCGGCCATTCACGCGCTAACCGATGCGGCGTATGCCAAGTTCATCCCGCGCATCGGTCGCAAACCACAGCCGATGATTGCCGACTATTCCAAGCTGGTCGACGAGCATCAGGTCTGGGTGCTGATCGATGGCGAGCGGTCCGTCGGCGTACTGGTGTTGATGGCCGAAGCCGAGCAGCTGCTGATTTATAGCGTGGCGATCGATCCAGATTATCAAAAGCGCGGATATGGACGCCAGCTTATGGCGTGGGCAGAAGCGCAAGCGATGGCGCAAGGCTATGGCTCGATTCGGCTCTATACCAACGAGCGCTTCGAAGAAAACATTCAGCTCTATCTGCGGCTTGGCTATCGTGAAACCGGCCGCGAGCCGTTTGGCAACTCGATCACAGTGAATATGGTGAAGGGGTTGAGGCAATAGTGGCGTTGGGCGTACACCCAACGCCACATGAGAGTCATTCTAATTTCCTGTCACGCGGCCAGTGACCGTCGCAGGTGGAAATGGGCCACCCTCTACTTTGAACGACATGTTCAAACCGTTATACATGCCCCGGCCGTGGCCGTTGCCGCTCCAAAAGATCCGATAGTCCTGCGGCGTGACATGTATGACACCTTCCCAATCGGGCTGCTTATCGTTGTTGACGTCGAGCGTCCAGGTCATGTTGCAAGGTCCCCATGGCCATGGTTTGTTATTCGGCCAGGTGCATTTTCCAGCGAACACGTAGATCCCTGAAACGCGCGGATCTGATGTCTCGAAGAGAAAATCAATGATTGGGAATTCGTGGACAGTGCCACCCGGTGTCACGACCGGTGGCACCGGATCGACCCATTTCACAAAGCTCACTGTGCCGTTGTAGTCCGTCGTTTTTGAGCCAGCGCTGGCTGGCGATGCGCCGTACGTCATCAACAGGAGTGATGCGATGACAACAGAGATTACTCGCGCTTTCATAATAGGCCTCCTTTTATGGCTTGATTGCCATGTAGCACCAGCTGAATACGGCCTCGCTTAATCAGTCTCTATGACTGAAGCGCAGATCGTTAGGCGACAAGCGGATTCACAAAACTCCCTCCAGCACGCTTGGCCCCGCTTTTGCGAACGACCGCGCGTGAACTTCGAAACCGAGAAGTGCGAACGCGGACGCATACAAATTGTTAGGCAGGATCGCGCGACTGGCACCCCCTAGATGACGGGTTCTCGAGGCAAAGGGGGATTGCAGAGCAAGCTGGCGCCGAGTGAAGGATCACGCCAGCCGGGGGAACTGATCCTGGAAATGCCGGTACACGCAGCTCTCG